>NZ_CP046566.1:0-305833 GCF_009740285.1 Phnomibacter ginsenosidimutans | reverse complement strand
CGAACTTAACCTGTGGCAGGAAACCGGCTGCACCGTACTGGGAGTAAAACAAGTAGATAGCAAATACCGCCGCAACCCCACGCCCGACTACATTTTAATGCAAGGTGAACGACTGATTGTAATGGGTAGTGCTGCGCAAATAACCAAGGCTCAAAAACATTTGCAAGAACGCTAAACCTGGCTGAGCTGTGCAATTTTGTTCCTGTCGCCCACCAGCCATATCACATCGTTCCATTCAAACGTGGTAGCCGATGATGGATTCAACATTCGTTCTCCATCCCGCTCAATGCCTACCACCAAGCCATTCGTCATTTCACGAATGCCACTATCCCGGATACTTTTTCCACGGAGGCCGTTGTGCTCATCCACCACAATCTTTTCGAGGCTTATTTGCTGTGCCAGCAAATCGGCTACCGGTGCTTCTTCATTTTGCTCTTCTACCAATACGGTAAACTTCTGCAATTGATGGTCGTTACCTATCACACCTATTTCATCGTAGGGAAATAATTTTTCGAAACGGGATGGTGCATACAAGAGTTTATTGCCCCTTTCTATAAATGCAATGTTGACACCGTACTGCTCCCGCAGGGCCAGCTCCTCCAGCGTTTTGCCTATAAAGGGAGATGTGGCACAAATACGGATTTTGCTCAAGTGAGCATCCCAAGGCGTGAGCAGCTTGGGTGCCTGTTTGGCTGCTTTTTCTTTTTCGTGCAGGTTGTTTAAAAAGCGTTGCTCAATGCGCTGGTAAAAACGCTGCAACCGCTGGCGAAAAACAATCATCACCACTCCAATAACCGCAATGGTAACGCCCACAGCTACGGGCGTACTAAAATGCTGTGCCAGCAGTACTGCTACAAATGCAACCGCCAAAGCATTTCTAAAAACTTCTACGGCTACCAGCGGGCCATGGTTGTACTTGCTATCGAGCCACAGTTGCCTGTAAGCACTGTGTTGAATTTTCTTTGCCATCAGTGCCCATACAAAAGGCATCATGGCCATGAGTGTAATGGCAATGGTCACTAAGCTGGCTACCAGTTGCGTATCAATCATGGTATGCATAAATGGATACAGCAAGTATTTAGATGCCAACAAAATGGCGATGATGACCACCACATTGATGAGTACCATTTGCATCAGCAATTTCACCACAATGCGCCAATCACTTTCTCCCTTCAGCACCTGTGTACCGGCGCTATATTCCTGCAGCTTTTGTTGCCAGCGGGCAGGCAGTACTTTTTCCAGCCAGCTTATCAGCGGATCGGCCAGCCGAATCATGTACGGCGTAGTAAATGTGGTGAGTACAGACACGCCCACTGCAATGGGATACAAGAATGAACTGGTGACATTGAGTGTAACGCCCAACGTAGCGATGATGAATGAAAATTCACCAATCTGCGTCATGCTGGTACCGGCTTGTACCGCCTGCTTTAGTGGCCGGCCAGCCACCAATGCACCGGTGCTTACAAAAATGAGCTTGCCCAAAATAACCGTGAGAGACAGCAGCAATACAGGCCCCGCATTTTCCCACAACAATATCGGATTGATGAGCATGCCCACCGATACAAAGAAGATAGCGCCAAACAAATTTTTCACTGGCTCCAGTAAGTGTTCAATCTTTTCGGCATACACAGTTTCTGCCAAAATAGAACCCATCACAAAAGCACCCAAGGCCGCACTAAAACCCACTTTGTCGGCAAATACCACCATGCCCAAACAAAGCGCAATGGCCGCCACCAGCAGGGTTTCGCTGCTCAATAATTTCGAAGCTCTTTTTAAAAAAGTGGGGAGAATGAAAATGCCGGCCAAAAACCAAAGACTTAAAAAGAACAAGAGTTTGCCAATGGCCATCAGCATTTCGCCACCGGCAAATTCTTTGCTCACGGCCATGGTACTCAGCAACACCATCAGCAATACGGCCACCAAATCTTCTACAATTAAAATGCCCATGACCAGGCCCGTAAACTGTTTTGTTTTTACACCCAATTCATCAAAAGCCCGAAAGATGATAGTGGTAGAAGATATAGCAATAATGCCCCCGAGAAAAAGGCTATCCATAAAAGACCAACGCATGAGTTGCCCCATGCCAAAGCCAATGGACAGCATGGCCAATATTTCGATGGTACCAGTAATGCCAGCTGTACCACCAATTTTTGCCAGCTTTTTAAAACTGAATTCAAGGCCGAGGGCAAACAACAAGAAGATAACGCCTATCTCAGCCCAGGTGCGAATGCCTTCTACATCAGTAACCGTAGGAAACAGTGAAAAATTGGGGCCCACCAGCAAACCGGCGATGATATAACCCAACACCACCGGCTGTTTCAACCGGCGAAACAACAATGTGGTAATACCTGCAGCACCCAAAATGAGTGCCAAATCTGTGATAAGGTTTGGCAAATGGCTCATGCCCAAAAATAGCCATTGCCGTCAGACATCGGGCAAGAGCTTGTTAAAAGCCAGTTGCAAAAAAATTCCTGAATTGAATATTACATCCGCTCCTGTGCCCGCAGCCAGCGTTCGGGCAAGTCGTTGTGACTGGCCACCAGGTAGTCGGCATAAGTGCAAGGAATGAATGTTTTGTCGGGCAGTTGCATCCACCAGCGGCCGGTGTTGCGGCTTTGCAAAAACAAGGTTTCTATTTCGGCACACATCAGGTGGTATTCGTTGTAGCCGGTGCGGTCTTCCAAATGCACTTCGTGCTTGTCGCGTTGCATGCCATCAATAAAATACCAAATCATATGGGCTACCTGCATGGCCGTCAGCCCCATGGGGTCCTTGGCCATAAAACCGAAAATGCCTGCAACGCGGTTGGTGCCACTCATGCCTGCGTACTGCATGAGCTTACAGGCTTCTTGCCCGGTAAAACCATTGGGCGATAAAGTAGTGGCTGGCGCAAATGCATGGGCAATAGCCGCAATATCAAACGATACCAAATGGCTGCTGCGAATGGCCGGTTCTACTTCATCCATTTTTTCCTGCACCTTGCCTACACGGAAACAATCAAAACGCAGTTTGTCGATGGTTTCGAGCAACTGCGGATTTACAAAATAACTTTGGAAGCCAATGAGGTTAAACTGTTTTACATAGTTGGGTTCGCTGGTCAGCATCTCCAGCAAAAACTTATGTTCAGGATAAGGGCTTTCGCTATCGAGATCCATCAATGCATCTACGGCCGTAGCTTCCAGCAACATTTTTCTTCGGCAAATGCCTGATACATGGCCAACGTAATATCGTGGCTGCCACCAAACAGTAACACCCGCTTACCTGCTTTCAACAATTCCCGTATCACCATTTTTACTGCAGCATACGTATCTGCCAGTTGAGCACCGGGCTTTACATTTCCTGCATCGGCTATGCGAATAGCACTGTGCCAGAGGTATAAGTTGTAGAGTTGTTTGCGTACCGCATCGGCACTGCGAGGCGTAGCTTTTGAACCCTTACCCCGCCATTCATCGCAACCGAGCAACACCAAATCTGCTGCATCAAAATCGTTGGCCTCCAGCAGCATGCCGCCAATTTGCCCAGGTTTATAACCTTCGTCTTCCGAAATTTCAAATGGGTTGGCCAGCTCTATCAGTTCTTGTATTTGATGCAGTAACATGTGGTACGTTGCTTGTATTACTTATCGAAAAAAATCGGGGTGAAGGTAACAGCTGTGATAAAACTTTTATCACAGGAAAGATTGAATAAAGAAGTTGAATAGAAATTATATAGTTGACGTTAACAATACGCAATCAAAGCACTTGAATACATTTTTGATAATTGATAGCTGCCTTTTTATTTGACTACTTTTTTCCAACTATCAAAAATCTCGTCAAATATTTCTTTATAAACAAATCCAGGCGGTGAAGATGGTATTAAAATGTCTTTTAATCTATCTCCTTTGGGTTTTCTACCATACGAAAACTTGAACCTATTTGCTGTTATACAAATTGAGTAATAAAGTTTTTCCTGTAATGTCATTTCATTTTTAGGGATTAAAACAGAAACATTACTATTTGGTACAAATTCAAAAGAGGAAACGTAAGAATAAGTGTGACTACCTTGTCCATCTGTTGAAACATAAATTGTATTGTCTGGGTAAATGTGTTTTCCGTCAATTTGCATAGTATCAACATATCCTGCAATACTACCAGCATAGCTTTGTGAAGGTCTAATATACCTTACATCTGTGTCTGTTTCAGGTTCGTCTTTTACCTCAACTTGCGAAGAAGCCAAGCCGTTATGAACATAAAAAATACTATCTAACTTTACTAATTTGTTATTAGCAACAATCTTTTGTTTGGTTTCAAATTTTATATCTAAGAGGTCGTTTAACAAACGATAAGCTAAATATTTTTGAGTATTCCTTTTAAATACCTCATAATCTATGCTTTCGTATTGAGCATTTAAATAGCTTTCAGCGCACCATTCATCATTTGCTTTTAATTCTTTTGTTACGCTTAATTTTTCAACACTTTCTCTATTTATATAGGTGTTTAGCCAATTTTCTTTTATTGAATACCAAGTATCATTTAAGTCAATTCTTCCCTTGCCTTTTGTTTTAACAAAACCATCTTCACGCCAATAACCCAGCCATGTTTTTTTGCCTTTTGGGTGTGGGATATGAGCAGAAATAACCATAATACAAGTAGTTACGCCTACTTTGGAATTATGAAAAATATCTTCTGGCATTGACATCACAGCTTCTAATGTGTGATTTTCTAAGATTTGTTGTTTTCGAACAAATACATCTCCCTTTGTCGCAATAGCACAACTTAATGGAATAATTGCAACGCATTTACCACCCTTCTCTAATGCGTTAAGATTGTTTAAAACAAAGTCCAATTCTTCAATATCAGACTTTTTACTTTTGTAAGGTGGGTTTAGAAATCCAACATTAGGCTTAAAAGCTTCTTTAACTTTTAAAATTTCTTCAAAACAATCACCTAGATACACATTGGTTTTACCATCACCGTGAATTATCATATTTGAAATTCCTAAAGCATAAATATCGTCTTGGTATTCAATGCCAATTAATTGTGTTTTCTTGATACTGTCAATTTTCGTTTGGTTTCCTTTGGCTTGTTTTATCATAGTTTTCATTGCGCTAATCAAAAAACCGCCTGTCCCCATACAATTATCAAGAATTATAGAGTCTTGATTTACTCCTGCTAACTCAGAGAATAAATCTGTGATATGAGGGGGTGTTAATACAATTCCTAATCCCTTGTCGCTATTTGCATATCTTAAAAATTCAATATAAAACTGACCCAATGTGTCAAAATATTTATGAGTTTTCATAAAGTTATTTACATTGGTTTCAATACTTTTTATCAACTCAACAAAAAAATCTTTGTCGGTTGTAATGGTTGTATTTGTAAGGATAAATGAATAAGCTTGTTTTAAATTGTTTACTTTATCTGCTGGTAAGTTTACATTAGTAAACTCATCTACTATTGTTGAGAGTAAATTTTTCGCTAATTGTTCAGGCTTTTTATGAGCTGAAAAGCTGTTTTTAAAAGCTGTATTTTGAAGTGCTATCAAAATTCCACTAATTAAAAGGCTTCTTTGAGCTTCTTTTATTTTTTTGGTATGTAATAAGTCATTTAATTCTTTAGTGTATTCTAAGAGTTTTAAATAGTCTTGGTTAAATTTCATGTCACTTTGCAAAAAAGCATCGTAATAATCCTTTAATGGTAAAATTTCATTCCCTAAAAATTTGTGAGATTTATGTGTGTTTTTTAAATATAAATATTGAGAAACCCTTAATTCAGTCTCACTTTCTCCACTTACGGCAATGGCTAAAACATCAAATTCTTTTGCTAAAAAAGAGGCGTAGAGTAAAACCCCGTCAACTGCAAAATCACTGTATTTATCAAAGTTTGTACTTTGGTGTTTTTTGGAGTCTGCTTTACATTCTACTATAACAACAAAATCAGAATATTCTTTTGAGCGTATTATAAATTCAGGATACCCTTTCCCTGTTCCCTTTTTTGAAGCATTACTCAATAACTTATCAATCAAGGCAAAATCGCTTTTTTGCTCCTCTACGATAATTGACTCATCGTCGAAATACCCATTTTCTGTTAGAAATTTTCTAACGATATTTTCTGTTTTTCTCTCGTTTGCCACCCAACAAATTTTTTCAAACTTACAAAGTTTAAATTGGTAATTCATAGTTGTCGTTTTACAATTGTCTATCATAATAGACATAGATTAAATCTTTCCATCCTTTAGTATCAGGTTAAAAATGATACACAAGCAGCGAGTAGCCCCGATTTGCGCTATTTTGCCAGCCATGTTTGCGGCACCTGATTCTACTTCATTTTTACAACGCTGGTTTTGGCACCTGTGTTGCAGCCTGTTGCTGCCACTGGCCGGCATGGCACAGCCCGATTGGCAGCTGCTTACATCAGCCAATGCCATTGCCAGTCATGAGCAAATTACCATCAGCTACACTTTGGTAAATGCAGCCGGCACAGGGGTAAAATTTCCTGCCTTTAAAGATTGGGATGTACTCAGCGGCCCCATGACCACTACCAGTACCAACATCATCAATGGTGTTAAATCAACAGCGCAGCAATACAGTTTTCAATTGGCGCCACGGCGAACCGGTAGTTGCACCGTACCCGCTGCCAGCATTGTAGTAAATGGCAAAAGCTACCAAACCAATACACTGGTTATAGAAGTAACCAAAGGAGCTCAGCACAACAATAGTCCGTACCCACCTAACGAGCACGGATTTACGTACGACGCCTTTGTACTCGACAGCAAAGAAAATGCACAGGAAAAAATAAAACGCAACCTGCTGCTGAAAACCAAACTCAGCAAAAACACTTGCTACGAAGGAGAAACCATTGTGGCCGAATACCTGCTGTACTCCAGGGTAAACCTGAGTGCCGAGCTCGACAAACGCCCGGGTTTCGAAGGCTTTTCTTCTATTGATTTACCGGCCGAAGACCCCGGCAGCGAGTTTCAGTATGCTACGGAAAATGGAAAGGTGTACAAAGTGTATACCTTGCGCCGGGTGCAATTGACAGCACTACGATCGGGTGAGCTCAAACTGGCCCCCATGAGCATTTCGGGTACTGTTTCATTTTTACGCACCCACAACGGACAACCCATTGCTGCAGACCCCTATGCACAGCAGCGTTCTGCAGAAGAACCCTTTACCGTAGCTGGAAATGTAGAAACCGTGCAGGTGACACCATTACCTGCCAATGGCCGGCCTACCGATGGCGCCATTCCTGTGGGTGAATTTTCTTACAGTGTACAAATGCCCAAGCAGCCACTGGCTGCAGGCGATGCTGCCGAGTTGATTGTGGCGGTAAGTGGTCTCGGGCAGTGGAGCATGCTACAGGCGCCACAGATTGAATGGCCCAAAGGCATTACCGGTTACGAACCCCGCATGGACGAGCAACTCGATAGCCAACGGGTACCGGTGCAGGGTGTGCGGCGGTACATTTATCGCTTTGCAGCCGATAGCATGGGTGAGTACAATATCCGCATCAAAGGGTTTCATTATTTCAATCCATCCGAAGTAGTGTACAAGCAAACGGCCGATAGCAGTGTGAACCTGCACATTGGCGCAGCAGTGGCTCGTTCCTCTTTTGCCGACGATCCGGTGAATGACCCAAGCAGTTTTAAACTCACCGAATGGTTTACCCGTTTTATGCCTGTAGTGGCATTGAGTGCTGCAATGGTACTGGTGATTGTACTCATGCTGGTGGGCAGGGCCAAACGAAAAAAACGAAATACTACTCAGGAACTCGACCCCATATTTACACAAGGTCTTGACGACCCCATGTATCAGGTAACAACTGCTGCCGGCAACCGCCCATTGGTAGTAGAAAAAAGAGTTGATGTAAAAGACACAAGCTTACAACAGGATGCTACTGATATTAAGGCGTTGGCTACTCGTATGCTGGCAGAAGTACAGCAAGAAAATACAGGAGAGAACGCAGCAGCACAACAATTGTTGCAGTTGTGCAACGATGTATTGTATGCCCCTTTCGGGCATGAGCACAGCGCAGCTGATTTGCAGCAGGCCTATGCCGAATGGAAGCAGACTAAGGCGTAAACTTTTTGAGTGTTTTGTTTGAAATATGAAACGCAAATATGCTTTCATTTATCCCATAAAGAAGTCTCGTTGCTATAGCAGCATTGTTACTTTCTTTTTCTTGAAAAAGAAAGTAACCAAAGAAAATTCAAGGCAAACCCGATGCCTCCGGCCGTTTTGCCTGGCCAACGCCTCCCCCTGTGTAAGTTTGAGTTCTATCCATGAATTGATGAAACACATGGATTATTGACCATTACATTTCTTTAGCCCAAAATACTAAGGCGTAAACTTATACCCTACTCCACGTACACTGTGGAAGTGTTGCGGATTGCGGGAGTCTTCTTCGAAGTACTTGCGAATGTTCAGCAGAAAATTATCGATGGTTCGGGTGGTAGGAAAAACGTTGTAGCCCCATACCGTTCTTAAAATTGTTTCTCTTGTAACGACCTCACCACTATGCTCAATGAGCAGTTGCAGCAGCATGGCTTCTTTTTTACTCAGCGCCACGGTTTCACCATTTTTCAGCACGGCTTCCTGTGCTTTAAAATTGATGGTGTGTCCACCAAAACTATACGTACTGGCAGGTGTATGATCGGCCTGCTGACGTTTGTTTTTGAGCAACAGTTTTTCAATACGCAGTAGCAGCTCTTCGAGGGCAAATGGTTTGGTGAGGTAATCGTCGGCACCTTTTTTCAAACCGAGAATACGATCGTTGGTAGAGTTGCGGGCACTCAGTATGAGCACAGGCGAATCAATCTTTTTAATGCGCATGGTTTCCAATACGCCAATGCCGTCAATTTCGGGCAGCATTATATCAAGCACTACCAAATCGAAATATTCGCCTTCCAGTTTTTCGAGTGCCTGTTGGCCTGTGTATGCCGACACCACATCGTAGCCTTCCAGCCCAAGGTTCATCTTGAGTGTTTCGTGCAATGCTTCTTCATCTTCTACCAACAATATGGAGGCAACTGGTGCAGGTATTTTCATGTCTAAACTGTTGAATCGTCTAAAGGAAACCGGATGGTAAAAATACTACCCTGTGGCACATTGTCGGTTATTTCTACCGTGCCATCGTGCCGCTCGGCAATGCGTTTTACCAGATACAAACCCAGGCCTGTCCCCTTGGTGTTTCTGGTTTGTTCATTGCCCATGCGGTAAAATTTATCAAATACTTTCTTCTTTTCTTCTGCCGGAATGCCCTTGCCCTGATCGGCTACTCTCAATTTGGCTACCTGATTTTTGAGCTTCAGCGAAACATCAATGGTACTGTTTTTTGGCGCATACTTCATGGCATTATCAATGAGGTTGTTGAGCAACAACCGAATCAAAAACGGATCGCCATACACCCATATTTGCGGTTGCACTGTACACGAAAAATCACGGTCAGGAAAACGCATGTTGTACTGGTCTACAATATCATTCACCAACTGATCGAGGGAAAATCGTTCTTGCTGTGCACTTTGCTGACCACTATCAAAACGTGATGCCAGCAAAATATTATCGCACAAATCGTTGAGTCGTTCTGTTTCGTTAAGGGTCATTTGCAAGAGCCGGTCCCGCTGTGTATCGTCGAGCTTTCGGCGCTGCATGGTTTCAATATTGAGGCGGGCAACGGCAATGGGCGTTTTCAATTCATGCGTCACCGCCATCATAAAATTTTGCTGCTGCTGGCCCAATCGTAAATACCTTCTCGTGGCTAAATACACAAACAACGCACCTACCCAAATGAGCAACATAAAAATGATGCCCTCGCCTACATACTGACCATGCTTGCGACGCTGGTAATCGAGCACATCTGCTTTACGGGCAGCATAGTTTGCTGCAGCAGGGTTCAGCTCCGATAAACGCAGTAGAGCCATGTCGTTGTTTTGCTGATCGAGGCTTACAAACCACCACACCAAAGCGGCCATAATGTAGGCCAGCAAAAACCAGAAAATGACCGTAACAAAGGCGAGTTTCTTTTTTGCTGATTGCATACACTCAGGTGTTGAAGAAAATGTGGATGCGATTATTCGGCCACGGGCTCAACCCGTATGCCGGCCTGCAGTATATGCGGCAGCGGATCGATGCGCATTTGCTGCTGCAGGGTAAATTCTATACTGCCGGTTTTATTAAATTTTACAGGTCGTGGCAGCAAGAGTACCCGGCGTTCAAAAATATCATCCATACCTACGCCCAGCCATTTGTCGCTGGCGGCCAACGGCAGGTCGAAGGCTTGTGTACGCATGCTATCTTGCGGATTGCGAATGCCCACATTCAACCAGATATTTCTGTAGGGATAACTATTGCTGTGCCGCAGCACTACAAATACGCTGTAATAGCGGGTGGTATCAGTAATATCGAACTTATAGGTTGGCACAAAACTGCGCTGCCATTGGGCACCAGGTATATTAGTCAATCTCTCGTACAACTCCACTTGTTTGCAACTGCACAACAGCAAAGTCGTTACGAGCAAACTCAGCACACTTATCTTCCAGTTGATTCTTCTCTGCATCATGTGGTATTGCCAAATGGCTTACAAAATATTCAATACCTGTTCTTTGGCTTTTTCCAGTTCGTCTTTCATCAGCACTACCGATTTCTGAATTTCAGCATCGTTGGCTTTAGAACCGGTGGTGTTTATTTCACGGCCTATTTCCTGCAAAATAAAACCAAGCTTTTTGCCCTTGGCAGGATCGGGTTCAGCCAAAATGCTGAAGAAATAATCGCAGTGATTGTTGAGGCGCACCAGTTCTTCGCTGATGTCAATTTTTTCGATGTAGTAAATGAGTTCCTGTTCCAGGCGGTTGGCATCTACGTTTTCCTTGCCCACCCATTCTTCCAGTTTACGTTCAAGTGTTTCTTTCAAACGCACTTGTCTTTGTGGTGCCAATGTGGCTATCTCTTGTGCCAGTTGGCGAATGTTTTGAATACGGGAGCTAATGTCTTGCAGCAGTACAGCACCTTCTTCGGCACGGTGTTGCAATACATCGTTTACCGCCAGTTCAATGGTTTGCATCACCATTTGCCAGCTGGCATCATCGAGCACTTCGTTTTGTGGTGTTACCACTTCGGGCAGCTTGAGCAAAGCACCCAAAACCTGTGACGTATCGAGGTTCAGTTCTTTTGCCAAACCGCTGATGCTTTGATAGTAAAAACGGATGAGATCGGGATTGATACTAACGGGTTTGCTGGCACCATTCATTTTGAGGGTAATGGAGCAGTCCACACTGCCGCGTTGCAATTTGCCCGAAACAAAATTGCGGATGTCGAACTCAAAAGATTTGAGCAATGGCGGCAGTTTCAGGTTCATGTCGAACTGTTTGCCATTCAGCGATTTTATTTCCACCAGTACATGGTTTTCGCCGGCTGATTTTTCGGCACGGCCAAAGCCTGTCATGGAGTGCAAAGCGTTTTCAATCATAGTGCGGTAAAAATAAGGCAAACGGCTGTCGGGCCAGCATGTTGCACAAGAAAACGGCCCACCCCATTGGGCAGGCCGCATCTGTTATGTATCGTACCAATTGTTATTGCTTGGTAAGGGTGTATGTCATTGTGTAGAAATTCACCTGGATTTTATACGTTCCGCTTGATGGAACTGAAATTGTACCAGGGTCATTGCCACCACCATAGTTATATCCCAATTCACCGTCTTTTGAGCCTTTGCCAAATTGAGGTTGCCATTTAGACACTTGAGAAATAAATTTCACATTAGCGCCGCCAGTTAAAGTTTGAGTGCCTTCGAAAACCCATGGACTTACACGTGTCAGATATTGTGCTTTCAATGTAGTATTTGAGTTTACATTATCCCAACCACCTGCTGTAGCATCACCGATCGTATAGATACTGTCAGGCAAAGCTACACTTGAGGACACCTTAAATTTTCCTTTTTGAAAATCAAATACCAGCTTGTACCAACCATCTACCGGAGGTGCAGGGAAATTGTCTCTCAGTTCGCTACCGAAATCGCCACCTTCCCACAAGCCAGCCAAATCACCTTTGGCTACAGAGTACTTGCCCCACTGTCCATTTTCGGGCAGAATGAGGTATGAAGCACTACCAAAGAGATTGAATACGCCACCAAACGTCGTCTCATCAATTCTGCTTAATTCTTGTGATGGCACAGGAACCGGATTTGACCAGCCACCCTGTGTAGCATCACCTACAATAAACAGTTTACCGCTGGCAGGCAACACCACTTTAGGTGGGATTTTATACGGCGTAACTTTCAGGGTTACTACGTTGCTGTTGTACTGCTCGTTGTTGTTGCGGTACGAAGAAATGACCCGCACATCTACAGAGTATTGCTTGTTGAATTCAAAGCCATAGTTCAACAACATGGTGTTGAGGTCTTTGGCAATGAGGCTATAAGAACGAACCGCATTAATCTCAATAGAATTGGCCTTGCTGAAGTTGCGACCGGCAGAGTCGATTTGCAACACATACTTGTAGCTGCTGGAATCGGTAGAGTACAGTGGACTGGTCCAGCTGAATACTACAGCAGTTTTATTGCTGTCAGCGGCGGTAGCAGCAATGGTAGTAGCCGAAGCAGACAGCACTGTAGCTGTGCCTTTGGCGTAGTAAGGCAGGTTATCGGTCTTCTCGCAAGAAGCCAAGCCAACCACCAATGCCAGTGCCGCCAGTTGTATTTTTTTGAAAAGTTTCATGATTCAAAATTTTTTGGTTGAACAGGCATTATTGACGGGTGATAGAAAAGCGTCCGGTTTGGAAATCAACTACCAGTTTGTACGTTCCATCAGCTGCTGGCACTTTAATGTCGCCACCACCTCTGCGCAGTTTATCGCCTTCGGCAATGTTTTCATTGTTGTTGCCATCAAAACCATACTTATCGCCCCAGTCGCCATTTACTGGCAAAAAGAGAATGCTACCACCAGCTGTCAACGGAATGGTGATTTCATATTTGGTGTTGCTGATTTTGGTGAGTTCCTGGTTGGCAGGTACCGGGTTGCTCCAACCACCGGGTGTAGCACCACCTACCAAAAACAGTTTGCCAGATGCTGGCGGATTAACTGCAGGAGGAGGACTGTATGGCTTAGCGGTAAAGGTTACCACGTTGCTCTCCAGTTGTACTGAACTGTTGCGCAGTGAAGAGATAACACGTGCCTGGAATGTATAGCTGCGATCGGGAGCCAGGTTCATAAAGTTGGCACCACTCAACAATACGTTGAGATCGTAAACAGTATATGATTTCGCCAGGTCGTTCGAGATAGCTACCACGCCTTTAGAAGCACTGCGGAAATTGGCACCCAGGGTATCAATTTCCAAACGGTAGTTTACGTCATGTGAGCTGATACCGGTGGTAAAGCTGTAGTTCGGATTGGTCCAGCGGAAGCCGATGGCCAGGTCCTTTTCTTTAGTGGGGTCGAGCACTGGCGCCGTGTTGCTGATGGACAGCACAGGAGCCGTACCGCCTTCAAAAAGACTTTGGCGTCCTTCTTTTCGCAGCCGGCAAGCGCAAACACAGCGAGAGCTACTCCCATGTATATGTAGTGAATGAGCCGTTTCATAGTTGCAATTTTTGTGGTTTTCTTTTAAGAAATCGTCATCAACCATTGAGGGTATCCGACGGCTTAGTATCCGGGGTTTTGTGTGAGGTTCGGATTGGCAGAAATATCGATGGAAGGAATGGGGAACAAGTTATACTTCGCATCAACTGCTGTACCATTTCTTACACCACCTTTCCAAGCCCACAAATACGTGTTCGTGGTAAACTGACCAAAACGAATCAGGTCGGTACGACGATGACATTCCCACATCAGTTCGCGGCCTCTTTCATCAATCAGATAAGGCAGTGTCAGTTCAACTGAAGATGCAGCGGCAGGATCGTTGGGGCGAGCCCGGCGAGCCAATGCCTGCAGATAACCAACTGCTGTAGAAGTAGAACCGCCAGTACCACCACGAAGCACGGCTTCAGCATAAATCAGGTAGATTTCTGCCAGGCGGAAAACAGGGAAATCGATATCGGCAAATGTGCCACCGGCGTCCATGTTAGGTGCAGCAGCGCCGGTCTTGGTTTTGTTGGTAAACTTGCTGCTGCTGTAGCCTTTTCTGGCATCGCCCAGCAATACATCCATGGTTTTGGTTTGGCCTGTTGTCCAAAACTGACCGCGGATATCCTGTGCGTTGAACTTATCTACAAACTGCTCGGTAATGCGGATACAATCCCACGTACCATTGCTACCACTTACGCTACCTGGTACACCTGCAGGGCCATGTACCAAAAAGGTAGTGCCGCTGTAAGACTGGGTATTGGTACCGTCGTAGCGGATGGTCCAGATGAACTCGTTGGTGAGTGTATGGTTGTCGGCCAGCATCAGCTCTTTGTAATTGTTGTGCAGGGTATAGCCGGCACCAATTACTTTGTTGGCATAGGTAATGGCTTCGGTGTACTTGGCATTGCCGGTATACACCTGAGCGTTGAGGTACAAACGAGCCAGCAGCGACCAGGCTGCAGCTTTATCAGCACGGCCGGTAGGTGCAGCCTTGGGTTCGTACAAGTCGGCTTCAACAGCTTTCAGTTCATTTTCGATGTAAGTAAACAGTTCGGCACGGGTAATTTGCTTGGGCAATACACCACTACCGATCTGGTAGTTTTCATCAGTAAATGGTACATTACCAAAGTTGTCGAGCAGTATCCAGTAAGCATAAGCTCTTACAAAGCGGGCTTCTGCACGGAACTTGCGGATTTCAGCAGCATCTGCGCCACCAATACCACGGTCAGACAGTTTTGCATCAGAAGCTTCTTTGATGAAGTTGTTGCACAGAGTAACAATGAAGAAGCTACGGTAATACAAACCGGCAACTACCTGAGTGCTGGGCGACCATTCCATTTGGTGAATGCCAATGGGGTCGGTATTGCCACTGTAGGTCCAGCCAGCTTCGTCGGTAGACAAGCACTGCAGGTACCAGAGAACACGCAAGAAGCCGGTGTTACCTTCATCACTTACAATTTCGCCGGGAATGTCTCTGGAAGGGCTGCCCGTAACCGCCATGCTGGCGTATACTTTAGCCATGGCTTGCTTATAACCGGCAGCCGTAGCAAACACCTTTTCGTTGGTGATGTCATTGGTAGGTGTGAGGTCAAGCTTCTTTTGACAGGCCTGCATCATACCCAAAACAGCCACCAGTAAGATCCATATTTTATTATTGATTTTCATAACAATAGTATTTCGGTGGTTGAATTAAAAATCAAGGTTTACAGAAAGCGAGAAAATGCGTGGGCGTGGGTACAGGTTGTTGTCGATACCACCACTGTGCTCAGGATCGGTGCCCTTGTACTTCGTAACTGTAAATACGTTTTGTACTGCCGCATTTACACGCAGAGAAGTGCCATTCTTCATCACTTTACCAAAATTGTATCCTACAAACAGGTTGTCCATTCTCAGGAATGAAGCATTCTGTACATAATAATCACTCATCATGGCAATGTCGTTGCCACCTCTGAAAGCAGTAGTAATATAATTGGTAGAAGCGTTACCCAGTACGTAGTTGCCCAATACCTGATTAAGGCGACCACGGTTGGCAAATGTGCCATTGAAAACATAGTTGCCCAGGCTGGCACGCAGTACTGTTCCGGCAGTCCACTTCTTCCAGTTTACATTGGTACTGAAACCAAACAACCAGCTGGCTACGGCACTGTGGCGCAGGTAGCGGTCGTTATCGTTGATGATGCCATCTCTGTTTCTGTCTTCAAACAGACCTTCAATGGGATTGCCCCAGCTGTCATAAATCTGCTGATAGAGATAGAAAGTATTACGAGAATAACCTACAGAGTGCATTTGCACAAAACCGTTGACACCTTCTGAACCACCAGTAGGTAAGCCTTTGTAAGTCGGATCATCAGGCACTACAGTCAGGTTCAAAATCTTGTTTTCATTGTAGGTAGCGTTCATGTTTACATCCCAGCTGAAGTTCTTCTTCTTAATGATGGTGCTGCTGAGGGTCATTTCTACACCACGGTTTTCGAGGCTACCAATGTTAGCCAACACAAATGGGCTAAAGTTGGTACCGGTGGCCTGAGGAACACTGTTCAGCAGGTCGCGGCTTTCACGCTTGTAGAAATCAACACTACCGGTAATACGGCCATCAAAAAATCCGAAGTCCAAAGCGGCGTTGTAGCTCACCAGTTCTTCCCACTTCAGGCCACCGTTGTAGCCAAAGGGTCCGTAGGTAAGTACATATTCATTACCCAACTGATAAGCAGAGCTAAGACCCCCCAAGCCATAACGAGCCTGATAATCGTAGTTGCCGATACCATCTTGCTGGCCAGTTTTACCATAACCAACACGCACTTTCAAATCGCTAACCACTTTGCTGTTCTTCAGGAAGGCTTCGTTGGCAATGCTCCAGGCCACACCCACAGATGGGAACCAGCCCCAACGGTTTTCTTTAGCGAAACGGCTTGAACCATCACGACGCAAAGTAGCAGTCAGGAAGTAACGGCTATCGTAATTGTACAACAAACGACCCCAGTAAGACATGAGGGTGTTTTCGGGAATATCGTACGCAAAGTTGGGAGGCGTAGAACCTACAATGGTATCCTTGTTGGCATTCAAACCACGGTAGAAGAAGTTCTTCGTCCAGAAGTTGTTGTAAGAATAACCAGCGGTGAAATCAACACGGCTCTTAATAGATTTGAAATCCTTTGCATAGTTCAGATAGAAGTCTGCAATAGTGTTTCTGCGGATTTGCTGGTTTTGAGAGAAGCTACCTTTTTGGCGATACTGACTGGCAGCACTATCAGGCACTAAATAAGTACCGGTGTTTTTAGCTACGTCGAATCCGAGGTTTACGTTGGCACGCAATTCAGGCAGAAAATGAAATTTATAATCCAACTGCAGGTTACCAATAGCACGACGGGGCTTTTGATTGTCGAATGTTTGATACAGCATACCCAGTGGGTTGCGGCCGGCATTCAATTCTGGCAATCCGTCTACACCAACCCATTCCTGATAGCCGCCAAAGCGCTTACTGTTGCTGTATACAGGTTGTGTAGGATCGTAGTTGGCAGCAGAACCAATGGCACCTTCGTTGGCAAAACGAGTTTGCTGCATAGAACCCTTCAGGTTCAAATCAACCTTCAGGTGATTGTCGAAGAAAGATGGGTTGAGGGCCAAAGCTGCAGAAGTACGCTGCAGGTGGTCGGTTTTGAGCAAACCGGTTTGATCGAGATAACCTACAGAAAAACGGTAGGGCAAACCCACAATACCACCGCTCATGCTGATGTTGTTGTCGGTACCAAAACCAGTTTGGTAAATGACATCCTGCCAATCGGTGCTGGCAGTACCTACCTGACGTTTTTGGGTAGCATTACCCTGCATCGCTACAATAGCTCTTACCTGATCGGCATTGAGCAAATCGAGTTTTTTGGTAATGGTAGAAATAGAATTGACTGAACTGAAATTCACTTTCAGCTTGCCGCCCTTACCTTTTTTGGTGGTAATGATGATAACACCGTTGTTGGCACGAGAGCCGTAGATAGCCGCTGCAGATGCATCTTTCAACACGGTATAGCTTTCAATGTCGTTGGCATTGATAAAGCTCAGCGGATTGGCAGCACCGGCTACGCCGTTGTTGTCCAGCGGCACACCGTCAATTACAATCAACGGGTCGTTGCTGGCAATGAGCGAAGAACCACCACGAATGCGGATGGTAGAACCAGCACCGGGACGACCACCGTTGGACGTGATTTGTACACCCGCCACCTTACCGGCAATCATTTGCTCGGGGGTAGTAATGTTACCTTTCTGGAAGTCTTTTGAAGAAACAGTAGACACGGCACCGGTCAGGTCTTTTTTACGTGCCGAACCATAACCAATCACCACCACTTCGTTCAATGCAGTTTTAACATTTTCCAGTGTCACAGTCATGGCTTCTTTAGTAGCAGGCATTTCTTTTGATAAATAGCCTACATACGTAAATACAAGGGTTGCTCCTGGCGTAGTGCGGAGCGAAAAGTTACCGTTACCATCGGTAGCGGTACCATTGGCAGTACCCTTTACAGCTACAGAAACCCCAATGAGCGGCGAACCGTCTTTAGAGTCACTCACTTTTCCGGATACCAAAATGGTTTCCTGGGCTGCAGCGGCAAAGCCGATGAGCAGCAATACAGGAATGACCATTCCTTTCAGCAGTCGTCGTAAGGTCATACAATTCAGTTTTACAAGTTGAGATATATGTTGAGTAGAATTCAACCTAATGGAAGGCCAAGGCAAAAGGGCAATCGTTTTCATGGCGTGGCTGGCAAATCGTTGTAATCAAGACACCAAGGTGTTGCAATATGCTGCAACTAAGTGTGTATTTTTTACATGGTAAATGTCCGTATTTTTCATTCACCCTTTTTATGACTTAAATCAGTTATAGCAGTGTGTCAGGTTACGCAGCCGTTCGGCTGCAATTGTGTTTTGTTATTGTCTTATGAGGTTGCCGGTTATGCGCAGTGTTTTACCCGCAGCTACCTGTAGCGTTGCACCTTGCTGCACGGTCAGGCTTACATCCAGCACACTCTCACCACCTGCCGTTGGATTGACAGTGATGGTAGAACCTGCCGGCAACACCGATGGCGGAATATTGCCTCCCTGCCAGTTGGCCGGGTTGCTCCAGTTGCCATTGCCTGTAAATGTGAATTGTGTAACCACCGCCGTTACATCCTTATCAGTAAAAATGATAAAGGCACCTGCCGGCAAATTGAAGGTTTGTGATTCAGCTCCTGCATTAATGGTTATTCCGGAAGCAGACAGCCCCGCATTTACGGCTGTAAAAGTTTCGAAGGCCTGCAGGTTGTGGGCATACACATACCAGGTACCGGTAGTTGGAAACTGAACAATGCCCGACTGAGCCTGCACATCAAAATTGCCCATTACTACCAGCTTCAGGGCATTGCTTTTGATACGCTGCCATTTAAATGCCCCGTTCAGGCTAAAGTCTACATCGTTGGTTACAAACGTGGGCAGGTAAGACGGGTATTTGGTACGCAGCGAAATGATTTTTCCAAACATATCCCGCTGGGTACGCCTAAAGGTGTTGGCGTTGTAATTAATGGGCGAAGCAGGAGATAGTGGGTTGGGCATGGCCCATGCCGGCGGCTTGGGTGAGGTTCGGCAGTCGCCAATGGTAAAGTTTTCGCACATGTTGATGCTGCTGTCATAAGAGAGTTCTCCAAACTGCCACATCATTTTTGGCCCTGGCGTGGTAAATAAAAATGCCGCTACTGACTGCATTCTGCGGGCATACACCGACAGCGATTTGGTATTATGGCTCGGTCCAGAGTTGCCAAATCGTACATTTTTAAATGCCAGTCTTTCTTCATCGTGGCTTTCGGCATAGGCCATCAGGTGTGGGGTATTGTTGCCACCAAAGCTGCTCCAGCGGGTGGTATGAAACGCCCGTTCAAAATTGGAACTGCTACCGGTGTAGCCCATGCTGGCTTCATTGTATTGGTCGGTCATTTTGCCCCACAACAGCATACCCATATTGGCCAGTGTGGCTTCTTCCTGATCTACGCCCAGGTGTTCCAAAATCATGTAGCAATTGGGCGATATAGCCTGACTTTGATTGTAAATGCGTTGCCAGATGTTCACCCGGCTTTGGTCGTACTGGCTCCAGGCGCCGGCATCCGTATTAAAGGTTTGTGTAAAGCCTTTGCTCAAATCCCACCTAAAGCCATCCAGCTTGAATTTGGTCAGCCAATGGCGCATGACATCTTCTACAAACTTGGCAGTAGCAGGAGCTTCATGGTTCATGTCGTAGCCCACATTAAAGGGGTGCTTCGCTTCGGTATTGAACCATGGGCTGTTGGCAGCAGGCCTGTTGTTGGCGGCATCCCAATACATCTGCACCATGGGGCTCAGGCCAAACTGGTGGTTCAAAACCAAATCGAGAATAACGGCGATGCCACGACCGTGACAGCTGTCGATAAATTCTTTCAGGGTATTTTCCGGACCATAAAACTTATCAGTCGCAAACATAAATGCAGGGTTGTAGCCCCAGCTGTTATTGCCTTCAAACTCGGTGAATGGCATCAGGTGAATGGCATTTACACCCAGCTTGCTGATGTAAGCCAAAGTATCACGCAGCGTATTCCAGCTGCTGTTGGCTACAAAGTCGCGGAGCAGCAGTTCGTACACCACCAGGTTGCGTTTATCTGGCTTTTGAAAACCGGTAGTAGCAGCACTCCAGTTGTAGGTTGCTTTGCCCGGCTCCAACACACTTACGGCACCCGATGCTTTGCCCGTAGGGTATGCTTTCAAATTCGGATAGCGGTTGGTATAGGGTGCGGCATTAATGTATGGATCATTCCATGGGTCCAATATTTTTTCGGTCATGTAATCGGCCACCTGAAGGTTGTTGTCAATCACATACTGATAGGCGTATTCATTCCCCGGCGTCAATCCATTGATCGTTACCCAATAACGCAAGCCATCGGGCGTACGTTTCATTTGGTGTTGTAGGGTTTGGGTCCAGTTATTAAAGTCGCCAACCACAGCCACACTGGTTTTATTGGGCGCATATAATACCAGCGTTACACTGGTTTGATCGTTGGAGTAATTGGCACCATCTTGCATACCATTCGGCAGCGCTTCCACCACTGTAGCCGGCGTTACAAAAAATTCAATGCTATCTGCCACAGGTGTGCCACCATTGTCTGCTTCTACTTTAATAAGTTGCTGGCCTGCCGCTGTAATGGTAGGTGTGGCACTAATGCTGGTAACACCGTTTTGAGAAGCTATTTGCGCCCCATTGTAGTACAACCGCATGTTGGCCGACTGGCTGGCAGCGGCACTGATGCTGATGGATTCTCCAAGGGTTTTGCTGATGGATTCTGTAGTAGGTGTAAAGGTGGGTGCCTTGAAGGGGTTGGTGATAGCCGTTTGCAAGCCGCTGCCATATACCTGAATGTACATGTCGCTGCCATCGGCATTGCGCTGCACTTGCGTACCGGCGCCATTTCTAAACAGAATAGTTATTTTCTGGATTTGCTCCCCGGCAGGTACACCGTAAAAATTGCGGATGTCGGTGATGGTAAACTGCCAGCGGTTGTTGCCCAATGAAGTGGCCTGCAAGCTCGGATTGGGCTGGTTGAAGTTCTGGCTAAATTTTACATACCGCCATGAAGTGGGCGATGTGCTCAGGTTGGTGATGACACCCGTATGTACGTACACATTGCTGGGTGTGGCATTGAGCAATCCTTTGTTGCCAAAATTGGCATCCATGATGACCGTAACGGTTCCGTTTTCGGTCGGAAACTGGTTGGAAAGTGAGAGTAATTGAGCCTGCAGCAGTGTGCTAAGGCCCATCAACAATACTACCAGTGATAGTATTTTGGTTTTCATACGTACAAGCTCCATTTAGGATTTACAATCGTCGGACAAGGGTATTTGAAATCGTTTGCAAGCACCGGAGTACAAAAATGTGTATTTTTTACACATAAGCAAGAAATTTTTCATCCTGTACGGAAAATTTCCGTTTTGGCTTCAACAAAAGGCGGGGTTAAAAATCAATCCCGATCCACTTGCGTTTGCTCTTTTCGTACTTGTCGAAGTTGAATTGGTACAGCTTGCCGGGGCGGTGTTTTACGTCTTCTTCCAGTTCGCCGGTGTCTATCAAAAAGTCCATGCTGAAGAACTTTTTGCGGAAGTTGCGGCGGTCCAGCTCCACATTCAGGATGGCTTCGTACAGGTTTTGCAGTTCCCGCAACGAGAATTTTTCGGGTAGCAGGTTGAAGCCCAGTGGATGTTCCTGAATGCTTTTTTGCAACCAGTTGTAGCAAGCATCAATAATTTCTTTGTGGTCGAAAGCCATGTCTTTCAGCGACCGTACACTTTGCCAGTGCAGTTCGTTGTCCGTTATCTGGAGCTCATGGTGGCGAATGTTGAGCAAGGAGCAATAGGCAACCGTCACTACCCTGCCACCCGGGTGACGATTGAGCTTACTGAAAGTTTGCACCTGTTTCAGGTACACATCGGTCATACCGGTTCTTTCTCTCAGTACCCGATAAGCGGCATCGTCCAGCTCTTCTGTGCTTTTTACAATATCTCCCAGCAGCGACCATTTGCCTTTGTACACTTCCAGGTCGCTTCGGATGAGCAGCACTTTCAGTTTGTTTTCTTCAAAACCAAAAATCACACAGTCTACCGTAAGCGGCATTTGCGGGTACGATTGTACCAACTGTACGGCATCGGCAATTAAATGTGGGGCTGCAGCACCGGCAGCAGAAGCAGAACTTTTCATGTCAGCAATCAATTCGTAGGCAAGCTAGGGGCCACGAAACTAAATTGAATGTGTATTGCTTACATGTTTTTTCTGCAAAAGCTCTGCACATTCTCTTTGGAGTATTTTGGCAATCCTGTTGGTAGCCAAACATGTGGCCACAGTTTTGTTATTTCGCCGCAGTCCTTTTTGTACCTATCAAAAATGCTTACATGTCTTTTGTACTACCTCACGAAATTGCCCATTACACGCAGCTTACCAGCCAGTGGATGCAAGGCGAAAAATCCTGCAATACCAGTACTTCAACGGAGGAATTGCGACAGGTACTGCGGTTTCATGAGCACCGCTACTATGTACTCAACGATCCGCTGATTGCCGATGTGGAATACGACATGCTGTACAAAAAACTGCAAGCGGCCGAAGCAGCACATCCCGATTGGGTAACGGCCACATCGCCTACGCAGCGGGTGGGCAGCAGCCTCAACCAGGGCTTTGAAACCGTGAGCCACCTGGTACCCATGCTGAGTTTGGAAAACAGTTACAATGCTGAAGACTTACTGGATTGGGACCGCAAAGCCAGAGAAAGCTCAGGCCTCAGCACCTTGGAATATTGCATCGAACCCAAGTTTGACGGCGCTAGCATCTCCGTCATTTTTGAACACGACCAGCTCAGCCGTAGTGCCACCCGTGGCGATGGAGTGCAGGGCGATGACATAACGGTAAACTCCCGCCAAATCAGGAACATGCCACTCACGGCAGCCTTCTCCAACTTCGGCATTGACACCATAGAATTTCGCGGTGAAGTGCTGATGAGCAAGAAAAACTTTGCAGCCTACAACAAAAAACTGGCCGAAGAAGGCATCCCCCCGTTGGCCAACCCCCGCAATGCCGCTGCGGGTTCGCTCCGCATGAAAGACCCCGCAGAAGTGGGCAAGCGCAACCTAGAAGCTTTCTTTTACCACGTAAGTTATACCACGGGCAAAGCAGCTGCCGGTGCCCCGAATTTATTTGCGCCAGCAGGTACACAAGCATTGCCTACTACGCACCAGGGCATGCTGCAAATGCTGTGGCAGTGCGGCTTTCGCAGCCCCGTGCAAGAAGTGAAAGTGGTGCAAGGCATTGAAGCCGTGATAGAACACTGCGCCTGGTTTGAAGCTCACCGCGACGACCTGCCCTACGAAATAGACGGACTGGTGATTAAAATAAACGACCTGGCCTTGCAGGAAAAAATGGGCATGACCACCCATCATCCAAGGTGGGCCATAGCGTATAAATTCAAAGCCAGGCAGGCTACCAGCACCTTGCAGGCGGTAGAGTTTCAGGTGGGAAGAACAGGTGCTGTAACACCTGTAGCCAAAATAGCACCCGTGCATATTGGCGGCGTTACAGTGAGCAGCATCAGCATACACAACGAAGACTACATACGGGAAAAACAACTCATGATTGGCGACCGGGTGCTGGTAGAAAGAGCCGGCGATGTAATTCCGCAAATTGTACGGTCGCAGCCAGAGTTTAGAAATGGCAGCGAACAAGCCATTCGTTTTCCTACCGAATGCCCCGTGTGCAATAGCAGTTTGTTTAAAGAAGAAGGCGAAGCCGTATGGCGTTGTGTAAATGCCGAATGCCCGGCACAATCGGTAGAACGCATCATTCACTTTGTGAGTAAAGATGCGATGGATATTAAAAGCTTTGGCGAGCAGCAAGTGCGTCGTTTCTACGAGCTTGGATTGATGCAGGATATTCCCGGATTGTACCAATTAGATTTCGGTAGCATTGCGAGCCTTGATGGTTTTGGGAAAAAGTCAATCACCAATCTGGAAAGCTCCATTGAGCAATCGAAGCAACAGCCACTGCACCGGCTGATTTATGCGTTGGGCATTCGCCACGTGGGTGAAACCATGGCCAAAACACTGGCCCGCTCCGTAAAACATTTAATGGAGCTGCAACATAAATCTGTGGACGATTTAATGCAGCTGGAAGACATTGGCCCCAAAGTAGCAGGCAGCATTGTACAGTTTTTTGGCAATGCGCAAAACATACACATGCTGCAGCAACTGGAAGCATTGGGCATTAGTATGCAGGCATCAGAAATCAGCCAACCTGTAGCAGGCAACCTGAGTGGCAAAACCTTTTTGTTTACCGGTACGTTATCTAAATTCAAGCGTAGTGAGGCAGAAACCATGGTAGAAGCCAAAGGCGGACAAATACTGGGTGGCGTAAGCAGCAAGCTCAACTACCTGGTAGTAGGCGAAGATGCCGGCAGCAAGCTGGAAAAAGCCAAAAAAATTCCGAGCATCAGCATTCTTTCTGAAGATGAATTTCTGGCCATGATGGAAGCCGAATAAAACATCAATACAAACATGTTACAAGCAAGTACCATACAATTTTTACAACAGCTCAAGCTCAACAACAACAAGCCCTGGTTTGATGAGCACCGCAAACAATACGAAGCAGCCCGTGCTGATTTCATTCACCTCAGCAGCGAAGTACTAAAAGGCATTGCAGCTTTTGATGCATCGGTAGCACATTTGGAGGCGAAAGAGTGCATCTTCCGCATCAACCGCGATGTTCGGTTTAGCAAAAACAAAGCGCCATACAAAACCAATATGGCCATGTACATTTCTAAGGGTGGCAAAAAAGCCATGGATTGTGCAGGCTATTATATACACATAGAACCCGGCCAGGCTTTTATGGCTGGCGGCATTTGGATGCCGATGGCGCCAGAGCTCAAGAAAATCCGGCAAGAAATTGATTACTCTTTTGCCGACCTGAAGAAAGTACTGAAACACAAAAGTTTTGCCAGCACGTTTGGCGATTTTGAACGTGGAGAAGGCGTGGTACTCTCACGTCCACCAAAAGGGTATGAAGCGGATAATGAAGCCATTGAATACCTGAAACTGAAAAGCTTTATTGCTAGTGCTCCCCTGCCCGATAAGTTGCTCACAGACAAAAACATGGTTGCAACGATTGTCAAACAATTTAAAGACCTCTATCCGCTGGTGCAGTTTATCAATCAGGCGCTGGATACAGACGCATAAAAAAGAGGAACCAGTTGGTTCCTCTTTTTATTTTGGTTGTACTAAAATCGATTACATAGATTGTTTCAACAAGAGATAGATAATTGCGGCCAGTGCCAAAATCACAATAAAGCCCCACAAGCCAAATAAGGCAACACCAATTGCTGCAGCTGCAACTACCAATAGTATAAACAGCCAAGGCTCCATGCCTGCAATCTGATCTTGCTTATTTCCAAACAAACGATTCAGCTTCTGTTTTGCTGCCATCCAAAATGCCTTACGCATCATGCTGCGATATTGCTTCCGCATGCTTTTAGACATTGCCGTGCCTGCAAATGCCGCCATCATGAGCATGGCCATTTCTGCTGAAGAAAAAGCTGCAGAAGGCGCCGTAGCACTGGTGCTTTCCTGAGCTGTGGTCATTGTTGTGTATGCTGCCATATAAAATCTGTTGAGTTTTATTGGTGTGAATTTATTCAATATTCTCATGCCATAGCACCTGCCATTACAACAAGCCTACAGATTGCAAATGTTCCGCAATTTGTACAGCATTTGTTGCAGCACCTTTGCGCAGGTTGTCGCTTACAATCCAGCAGTTGAGGGTATTGGGCTGCGTTTCATCGCGGCGAATTCGGCCCACAAAAGTTTCGTCTTTGTCGTGAGCATTGAGCGGCATAGGATACACCTGATTGGCAGGATCGTCTTCTACCACTACACCTGGCGCAGCTGCCAGAATAGCCCTTACTTCACTCAAATCAAAATCATTTTCAAACTCTATGTTGACGCTTTCGCTATGGCCGCCCATAACGGGAATGCGAACGGTTGTAGCAGTCACCCGAATACTGTCGTCGCCAATAATTTTTTTGGTTTCATTCACCATTTTCATTTCCTCTTTGGTATAGCCATTGTCGAGGAAAACATCTATCTGCGGAATTACATTCAGGTCAATGGGGTATTTGTATGCCATCTCTCCTTCTTTGCCTTCCCGTTCATTCATCAGTTGGTTCACCGCTTTTACACCGGTACCGGTTACACTTTGGTAAGTGCTTACTACTACCCGCTTAATGCGATATTTATCATGTAGCGGTTTCAGTACCAACACCATTTGAATGGTAGAGCAGTTTGGGTTGGCAATAATCTTGTCTTCGGCTGTGAGCACGTTGCCGTTTACTTCGGGTACTACCAGCTTTTTAGTAGCATCCATGCGCCATGCAGAAGAGTTATCAATAACGGTGATGCCTGCCGCAGCAAACTCGGGAGCCAACTGCAATGAAGTGCTGCCGCCGGCTGAGAACAACGCCACATCAGGTTTAGCAGCGATGGCTTCGGCAAAGCCAACCACTTTATAGGCTTTTCCTTTAAATGTTACTTCTTTACCAATCGATTTTTCGCTGGCAACGGGAATGAGTTCTGTAACGGGGAAATTGCGCTGCTCCAATACCTGCAGCATTTTTGTGCCCACCAATCCTGTGGCGCCTACTACGGCTACTTTCATTTTGTTTTGTGTTTTTAAATGTGATAAACGATGGCTTGTGCTACAATGAAAACAGCCCTCCGCTTTTGACGGAAGGCTGCAGTTATATTCTTACACATACACACAGGTTACCTTCCGTCCGTTGTCGGTTTCTTGGTACGTTTTGTATGTTTCAAATTCATCATTGTGGCGGCAAAATAAAATCAAAATAATGGCTTCGGCAAAAAAATTACATGGAGCCACCGGGATAATAGCTACTGGTAAGAAAATTTTCCCGCACAAATTTTTTGCCCCCCATTATTTCTTGCATGCGTACAAAACTGAGTTTGCCCAAGTCGTAACCACTTGTTTTTACAAAACTAATTTCGGGTGTAAACAGCGTAGGCAAAAAACCATTGCTAATGGTGAGCAACATGGCATCGGACGGCAGTTGCAGATTCAATGCATGCACGGCTTTAAGAACGCCACACATAATTTCATCACTCATGGAGAAGATGGCTGTTTGCTCTCCTGCATGTTGGGCAAAATAATCCATCACTACCTGGCGGGCTTCCTCCGCATGATCGGCGTAAGCCACTGATAATTTCTTCTTGCTTTGCGTTTTGTGATAATAATCGGTAAAGCCTTCCTCGCGGCGCCGGGTGATGGACAATTTGTTATTGCCCATTACCAATAGTACATTTTTAGCCGGCGTCCGTAGCAGGTGTTCTGCTGCCATCCATCCACTTTCATAATCGGCAATGCTCACTTTGTTAAACGTGTCTTCGGTAGGTACTTTGTCGAAAAAAACCAACGGTATATCAATCGCTTCCAGTTTTTTGAAAGGCGTCATATCGGTGGTTTTGTTGGTAATGGAAACAAAAATGCCCGCCACGTGATTGTGCCTGCACAAACGCAGGTTTTGTTCTTCTACTTCGGGGTCGTTCATAGATTGCAAAATCATCACCGAGTACCCTATCCTGCGGGCATCTTCTTCTACTGCCTGCACAAAGGAGTGGTAAAAGAAATTGCTGATTTCCGGCACGACAATGGCAAATATGTTGGAGTGTTTTTTGCGCAGGTTTACGGCAAATGCATTGGGCTCATAATCCATTAAAGTGGCCAGTTCTTTAACCCGCTTTTTGGTTTCGGGCGAAACATCGGGGTGGTCTTTGAGGGCACGGCTCACGGTAGATATACTCACGTTGAGGTGGTCTGAAATTTTCTTCAGGGTAGCATTATTTCTCATGGCAATAATCGTTTTGGATGGGACGCTTTGACGCCTCCATTTACAAGCAAGATCAACAGCAAATTAGGGAGTTTACCATTTTTGCACTGCAATTATTTTCGCAAACATTGCCACAAACGTTTGCAGTCGCATAAGGAATCTTTTATTTGTTTTTCCTCAAGCTTCTGTTAATTTTAAAATAATTTCAAAAGCGAACGACTGCTGCCATTACTGATTACTGCTTGAGATTGCTGCCTGTACCAGGCTTTTTTTCTGGCTTATCCATAATGTGTATCAGGAACACATGTGCCCACCATGTGGCTTTGAAAGTCCAAACGGCGTTCCATTATTGTTCACATAAAAAAAGACCAAACAATTCTTGCTTATGAAACGTACAATTGCGCCCCTGCTACTGGGGCTAATTGCCGGGTTCTTCTGCTTGTCAGTTCCGGCATTTGCACAAAACAAGACGGTGAGCGGTAAGGTGACAGATGCCCAGGGAGGGGCCGGTCTGTCAGGTGTTTCCGTAATCGTCAAAGGTTCTAAAACCGGTACTTCTACCGACGGTAGTGGTACCTATTCGCTGTCTGTGCCCAACGGTGCAACACTTGTATTCAGCTCGGTAGGCTTCCAAAATCAGGAAGTAGCCGTAGGCGACCGTACCACTATCGATGTGGTGCTGACCGCCATGTCTGGCAACAACCTGAATGAGGTAGTGGTTGTAGGTTATGGTACCGTTCGTAAACGTGACCTTACTTCTGCCGTTAGCTCTGTAAGGGCCAAAGACTTTAACCAAGGTGTGATGGCAGCTCCTGATCAACTGATTCAGGGTAAAGTAGCTGGCTTGCAGGTGGTAACCAACAGTGGTGCCCCCGGTGCTGCTACTACCATCCGTATTCGTGGTAACAAGCTCTATCCGTAGTGGCAACAACCCACTGTTTGTAGTGGATGGTATTCCCTTGGATGGTCGCTTGGCCCGCCCCGGTTTTTCTCCCGCCGGTCTGGGTGTTACGCCAGAATCAAACCCCTTGTATTTCTTCAACAGTGCTGACATTGCCGGCATGGAAGTGTTGAAAGACGCTTCTGCCACTGCTATCTACGGTTCTCGTGGTGCCAACGGTGTTATCATGATTACTACCAAGCAGGGTAGCTCTGGTGCTGCCAAGGTAGATGTAAGCTCATCTGTTGCTGTAAGCAGCGTGGCCCGTAAGTTCGACATCCTCGATGCTAGTGGCTACCGTGCAGCTTTGAAGAGCTACAACATTACCAGCGGCGACCTCGGTGGCAATGCTGATGCCCTTAGCGAAATTTTGCGAACTGCTGTTACTCAGAACTACAACGTAGGCATTAGCGGTGGTAGCGAAAACGGTAAATACCGTATTTCTCTCGGCTACCTTGGTCAGCAAGGTATTGTAGACAAAACCGATATGAAGCGTTTTACGGTAAATGCCAATGGTCAGTACAAGTTCTTGAGAAACCGTCGCCTCAGCCTCGACTTCAACGTATTTGCAGGACAGGCCAAGGAAAACATTGCTCCAATTACAAACAACGCAGGTTTTCAGGGCAACCTGATTGGTATGGCTTTGCAGTGGAACCCTACACAGAATTTGTACAACAGCAATGGTTCGTTGAACATCATTCCTGGTTCTACCATCGTAAACCCATTGGCTATGCAGCGTGGTTACACGGATATTTCAAACATATCTAGCATAATGGGTATTGCCGGTGTTGGCTACAAAATTGCTGACGGTTTGGACTACCGTTTCAATGTAAGCCTGAACAGACAAACAGGTATTCGTCAAAGCGAAATGAAACGCTACATCACTATTGTGGGTGTAGAAGGTTTAGGCCAGGGATATCAGGGCAACACTCAAATGAGCACCACTGTATTGCAGCATACCCTCAGCTACAACAAAGACCTGACCAAGAAGCTCAACATGAATGCTTTGTTGGGTTACGAATATCAGGACTTCAAGTTTAGCGGTGCCGGCACTTCTGCTCTTGGATTCACTAACGATGATGTGCCTTTCTACAATATTCTGCAGAACGCTCCTGCTTCTAACCGTGCTATCAGTTCTTTTGAAGACCCGGATGCTTCTTTGCAATCTTACTTCGGCCGTATTGGTTTCAACTACGATGATCGCTTCATCATCAGCGGTACTCTCCGTGCTGATGGATCGAGCCGATTTGGTGCCAATAACAAGTACGGCTACTTCCCTTCTGGTTCAGTAGCATGGAACATTACCAACGAAAAATTCCTGAAGAACAGCAGCAGCATCCAAAACCTTCGCCTCCGTGCTTCTTATGGATTGACAGGCAACCAGGCTTTCCCTGCAGGATCTGCTCAAACCCAGTATTCGTACCTGCCCAATGCTGGTGGTATCCAGTTGACTATTTGGGGTAACGATAACCTGAAGTGGGAGACCACCAAACAGCTGAATATTGGTCTTGACTTTACTTTGGCTAAAGGCCGTGTGTTTGGTAACATTGATTACTTCAATAGGGTTACCAGCGATGTTTTGTTCTCGTTCACAGCCATTCAGCCTGCACCGGGTGCTGTTATTTGGCAGAACATTAAAGATGCTACCATCACCAACTCTGGGTTGGAAGTATCGTTGGGTACCAACATCATTCGCAAGAAAGATCTGAACTGGAATTTCACCGTGAATGCTGCATTCCTGAAGAATGTATTTGATAACTACAGCGGCCCGCCAATTTTGACTGGTGAAATCAGTGGTCAGGGTTTGACAGGTGCCTTCGCTCAGCGTATTGACAATGGCCAGCCGCTCAATGCATTCTACACTCGCCGTTTTCTGGGTTTAGACAAAGATGGTTTGGGTACCTATGCTGGTGGCTCATTGGAAACGCCTGAGTTTGTTGGTGATCCTAACCCTTCTATGCTGTTGGGCTTAAGCACCGATCCGAACTGGAAAAAACTGACTTTGGTAGTAAACATGAATGGTGCATTTGGTCATGAACTGTACAACAACACCCTGAATGCCGTACTGCCTGTTGGTAATCTGGGTACCCGCAACATCGCTACTTCATTGATGAGCCTCAATCCTAAAGAAGCGCTGGCCAACCCCATCAAGGCATCAAGCCGCTATCTTGAGAAAGGCGACTTCCTCCGCATGGCCAACGTTTCGCTGTCTTACAACCTGGGCAATATTGGCAAGGAAATCAAAAATGCTAACGTGTTCCTGACTGCACAAAACCTGTTTGTGATTACCAAGTTCAGCGGTTTCGATCCTGAAGTAAACACAGATAAAAACATTGGCGGCGTTCCTTCGTTTGGTATTGAATACCTGCCTTACCCTGCTGCCCGTACTATTCAGGCTGGCTTCCGGTTTGGCCTTTAATTGTGATTGTAGAACCAAATTAAACAGGACAAAATGAAAAATAATTTTCAAAAACTAAGTTTGATTGCTATAGCAGCAGCCTTAATGGGTAGCGGGTGTACCAAACTCGAAGAAGGCTTGAACAGTACCGCTACCAATGATCAAGCCAACGCTTATATCCAAGCAACTGTGGACCTCAATAGTCTAATTCAGGGTGCATACGACGGTTTGCAATCAATGCAAACGCAAGATTTAGTAACCTCACTGATGGAAAACAGCTCTGATGAATCGCTGGTACCCACCCGTGGTGGCGACTGGGATGACAATGGTGTTTGGCGTGTGATACACACCCACAACTGGAATGCAGACCATCAGCAAGTGCTGAGTGTTTTCAACAATCTTTTGCAGCAAGTATTTAATACCACCAATATCATAGGCCTTGCTCCTACCAGCACTGCTTCTAATAAAGCAAGTATTGAAGCACAAGCAAGATTTCTGAGAGCATTTGTCATGTTCACTGTACTTGATTTGTATGGTCAGGTACCGTTCAGAGATCCAGGAGAAAACCTCTTGAATGCTCCAAAAGTATACAAGGGTGTAGATGCGATAAATTTTATCATCAGTGAAGTACGCGCCGCAAAAAACAATTTGCCAGCTTCAACCGGCCGTGCTACTGCCACCCGTGCTACAAAAGATGCAGCTGACATGTTGCTGATGAAATTACTTCTACAAAAAGGCACTTACGCCAATCGTCAGGCACCTACTTTTGCCGCAGCCGATATGGCCGAAGTAATCAGCCTTGCTGATGGCATCATCAATTCAGGCCGTTACAGCCTGTCGAACAATGTGTGGGACAACTACGCCCCCAACAACGGTGCTATTTCTACTGAAAACATTTTTACCAACGAAAACATTGGTGGTGCCCGTGGTGGTAACCTGCGTTCTGCCTGGTACAAAACCAACCACTACAACATGAACAAGAGCGGTTGGAACGGTTTCAGCACGTTGGCCGACGTGTATAACAAGTTTGACTCTACAGATCAACGTCGTGGTGTGGCTTATCCTACAGGACTAGCATCTTTACCTAACACAGGCAACCGCATCAACACTGGTTTTCTCGTTGGACAGCAATACGACCTGGCCAACGACACAGCATTGAAAGATCGTAAAGGTGCTCCTTTGGCGTTCACCTCAACTGTAGCCGTACAAGAGTCTGGTGCCAACCTGGAAGTAACTGGTATCCGTGTATACCGCTACCCAATCGATTATGGTGCTGCAAATGATGGTCAGGCAGACAACGATTATGTAATCTATCGTTTGGCAGATGCTTACCTGATGAAAGCCGAAGCTCAGTTCCGCAGTGGCAATGCCAGCGGTGCTCAAACCACCATCAATATTGTACGTGCCAAGCGTGGTGCTAATGCGTTGACTGGTACCTTGACTGCCGGACAAATTCTGGATGAGCGTCAGCGTGAATTCTACTGGGATGGTTGGAGAAGAATGGACCAGATTCGCTTTGGTACCTTCCTCGCCGCCCGTACCCTGAAGCCTGCCGCTTCTGATCCAAAGTATTTGTATTTCCCCATTCCGAATGCAGCGTTGGCGGTAAACCCCAACCTCACTCAGAACCCCGGATACTAATCGACTTTTCATAAGCACAGTTTTTGATACAGAGCCACCTTCGGGTGGCTTTGTTTTTAAGTAGAAGCGCTTGTGTGTTTATGAACCGGCTACTGTAGATTCATGCTGTTGGCTCCTTATCTTTCAGCCTTCTTCAGTAGCCCCAAGAATTGACTGCTTATCATGATGAAAACTATCTTTCAGGCCTGTGTGGTTGGTACTGTGCTGATGACTGTTGCCTGCAGTTCATCTTCCACCAAAGAAGCCAATACGCTTTTTAAAAAAATGGATGCGGATAGTACCGGCATCAACTTCACCAATACAATAACCGATAACGAACAGTTCAACATATTTAGTTATCGGAATTTTTACAACGGTGGTGGTGTGGCCATTGGCGATATCAACAACGATAGCCTCCCCGATGTATTCTTTACTGCCAACATGGGGCCCAATAAACTGTACCTCAACAAAGGCAAAATGCACTTTGAAGACATCAGTGAAAAGGCGGGCATAACCGAAACCAACAAGTGGAGCACCGGTGTAGTAATGGCCGATGTAAACGCCGATGGATGGCTGGATATTTATGTGTGCAATGCTGGCTACGAAAAAGGCCGCAACACCAACAATGCCTTGTTCATCAATAACAAGAATGGCACATTTACCGACAGTGCAGCCGCTTATGGATTAGACAACGACGGTTACACCACGCATGCCGCCTTTTTTGATTACGACCTCGATGGCGATTTGGACTGCTATATTCTCAACAACAGTTTTATGCCGGTGAATACGCTGAACAACAGCAATCGCCGCGATTTACGGGCCAAAGACTGGCCGGTGAAAGATCAGTTTAAAGGAGGCGGCAGCTACCTGATGCGCAACGATGGCGGCCGCTTTACCGATGTAAGCGAAGCTGCCAATATTTATGGCAGCCTCATCAGCTTTGGATTGGGCGTAACAGTGGGCGATGTAAACGGCGATCACTATCCTGATATTTATGTAAGCAACGATTTCTACGAAAGAGACTATCTCTACATCAACCAGCAAAACGGCACTTTTCATGAAGAGCTGGAAGACTGGACAGAACACATTAGCCAAAGCAGCATGGGTGCCGACCTGGCGGATGTAAACAACGATGGCTATCCCGACATTTTTGTAACCGACATGCTGCCCGGCGATGACCAACGCCTCAAGACGACAACGAGTTTTGAAAACTATGATGTGTACAACCTCAAACTCAATTTAGGTTTCTATCATCAGTACATGCAAAACACTCTACAGATCAACAACCGCAACGGTAAGTTTACCGATGTGGCGCATTACAGCGGGGTAGCAGCTACCGACTGGAGTTGGGGCGGTTTAATTTTTGATGCTGACAATGATGGCTTTAATGATTTGTATGTGTGCAATGGCATAACCCGAGACTTGACCGATCAGGGACTTTATCGACTTTTTTGCCAACGATGTAATACAACGCATGGTACAAACCGGCAACAAAGACAAAGTGCAGGAAGTGATTGATAAAATGCCGAGCAGGCCGCAAAAAAACAAAGCCTTTCGCAACACAGGCAACCTGCGCTTTGAAGATGCCGGCGACGGCTGGGGCTTTAGCGATCCATCTTTTAGCAACGGTGCTGCCTACGGCGACCTTGATAATGACGGCGACCTTGATCCGATAGTGAGTAATGTGAACGCACCCGCATTTGTGTACCAGAACAACAGCCGCCAGCAAAACAATCAACAATACATTTCTTTTGCGCTGCAAGGAAAAGGCAAGAATACTTTTGCCGTAGGCAGCAGCATACAGGTATTTCAAGGCGATCAAATCATCAGCCGCGAAATCATTCCCAGCCGTGGCTTTCAAAGCAGCATTGATTACAAATCCGTGATTGGCTTGGGCAACAAAGCGGCAGATAGTGTGCACATCATTTGGCCCGACAAAACATTTACCCGCATGATTCAACCAGCGGTAAACCGCACACACCACATTCGCTGGCCCGATGATGCAGCAGCCTACATTCCACCGGCCCGTAAGTTGCCGCCACCGGTGCTGCAAGCAGTAGCCACCAACTTCGACAAACATCAGGAAGACAACTATGTAGATTTTTATACAGAAAGGAACATGCCCATCATGCAGAGCAAGGAAGGACCGAGAGCTGCCGTAGCAGATGTGAATGGCGATGGCAAACAGGATGTGTACATTGGCGGCGCTGCCGGGCAAGCAGGTCAACTGTACATCAATAACGGTTCTGGATTTACGAAGAGCAAACAACCTGCTTTTGAATTGATGGCGCAGTTTGAAGATGTAGTTGTAGCATTTGCTGATGTAGATGCCGATGGCGATATGGACCTGTTGGTAGGCAGTGGTGGCAATCATTTGCAATCGGGTATACGTGAAATGCAAAACCGATTGTATGTAAATGATGGCAAAGGCAACTTTAGCCTCAACGCAGAAGCCTTGCCGGCTAATGATGGCAACAGCAGCAGCATTGCTATCATTGATGTAAATGCCGATAATTTCCCTGACTTTTTTATTGGCAGCAAATGTGTGCCGCAAAACTATGGTGCGCCACCGCGGCATCAGTTGCTCATCAACAACCGTTCTGGTTTGTTTGAAGACGCTACGGCTGAATTGTTTCCGCAGGCTGCTACACTCGGTTTTGTAAGTGCTGCCAGCGTAGGCGATATCAATGCCGACGGAAAGCCTGAGCTGATTACTGTGGGTGAATTTTCTGGTGTGCAGGCATTCAGTTTTGCCAGCGGAAAAGCGACCATCATCAATACAGGATTGGAACAACAATTTGGCTATTGGCAAAGCATGGCCATGGCAGATTTGGATGGCGACAACGACCTTGATTTGGTGCTGGGCAACATGGGTGAAAATGGCTACCTGAAACCATCGGCTGCTGCACCAATGAAATTGTGGTTTGGCGATTTTGACAACAACCAGTTGTACGATAAAATACTCACCCGTACTGTGAATGGCAAAGATGTGCCCGTATTCCTGAAACGTGATTTAACCGATCAGATGCCTTCACTCAAAAAACAAAACCTGCGGTTTGAAGCTTTTGCCAGTAAGAGCATTCAGGAATTGTTTAGCCCAGAACAATTGGCCAAAGGCAAACAATATACCTGCAACTATGCGCAATCAGCAGTAGCCATCAACAATGGCAGCGGCAAGTTTACCCTGCAGGCATTGCCCATGCAAGTGCAGCTCTCCAGTGTGCATGCCATTTGTGTAAGCGATGTAAACGGCGACAGTTTTCCGGACATCATTATGGGCGGCAACCAATACGCCACCATGCCACAGTTTGGCCGCTTTGATGCCAGCTTTGGCCATGTGCTCATCAACAATGGCAAAGGTAATTTCACCTGGATTGAACCTGCCATCAGTGGCATACAAATTCGGGGTGCCATTAAAGACATTCAACCCATTGTCGGCAAAACCATGCAGTATCTGGTACTGCGCAACAACGATACACCGGTGATGATTCAACGCAATAACAAGCCTGCCAAAAACTAATGTGTTATGATGAAGGCTCGTTCTATACATGCATTATTGGTGATGTTGCTGACAACATTGCTGGCTTGCAAAAGCAAACAGCAAGAAACTATAGCAACCCAATTATCGTTTACACTCCGTACTGCCGATGAAACGGGTTTGCAATTTGCCAACACCCTCAAGCCGACTGCAGATTTCAACATGTTTAACTACATGTATTTCTACAACGGTGCCGGTGTAGCTACAGCCGATTTCAACAACGATGGTTTTACAGGATGTATTCTTTGCCGGCAATCAGCAGGCCAATAAAATGTTTCTCAACAAAGGCCAGCTGAAATTCGAAGACGTTACAACTGCTGCCAATATACCCAACGATGGTGCCTGGAGCACAGGTGTAAGTGTGGTAGACATCAACAGCGACAGCCTGCCCGACTTGTATGTATGCCGGGCCAGCAACTATGAAATTCTCAAAGGCAAAAATCAGTTGCTGGTATGTAAAGGCATCAACAATGGTATGCCTGTATACGAAGATGAAGCGGCTGCTTACGGGCTCGACTTTGCCGGACTGAGCACACAAGCTGTTTTTTTTGATTACGACATGGATGGCGATTTGGATATGTTTTTGCTGAACCATGCGCCGAGTCACGTTGGCAGATTTGCGCAGCGCAGTCAGTTTCTCAATACCTACGATGCCATCAGCGGCGACCGCCTGTACCGCAGAGATGGCAACCGGTATACGGATGTAACCAAAGAAAGCGGCATCAACAGCAGCGCCATTGGTTACGGGCTCGGTGTGGCCGTGAGTGATGTCAACCTCGATGGCTGGCCTGACATTTACGTGGGCAACGATTTTCATGAAAATGATTACCTCTACATCAACACCGGCGATGGCAAGTTTGTAGATGAAATACAACTACGCACCATGCATACCAGCCAGTTTACCATGGGTGTGGATGTGGCTGATGTAACCAACGATGGCTTTCCGGAAATCATCAGCATGGATATGCTGCCGGCCGATCATTACATGCAAAAACGCAGCCTCGGCGAAGACAGCTATGATATTTTTCAAATGAAGCTGCGCTACGGGTATCATCCGTTTTTTACCCGCAACAATTTGCAACTCAACCGGCGCAACAATCTCTTTAGCGAAGTAGGTTTGTACAGTGGCATTGCAGCTACCGACTGGAGCTGGAGTTGCCTCTGGACCGACTTTGATAACGATGGCTGGAAAGACTTGTTCATTAGCAATGGCATTCCGAAAAGATTGAATGATATCGATTGGGTAAACTTTATTTCCAACGATAACATGCAGCGCAAGATGAGCAGCAATCAACTCACCGACAGCGACTTTGCCGTGATAGATCGCTTCCCCGAAATAAAACTGCCCAACTATTTTTTCCGTAACACCAGCGATGCCAAATTCAACAATGAGTCTTCGGCCGTAAGCAACAGCAAACCTACTTTTAGCAATGGTGCAGCGTATGCAGATTTTGACAATGATGGTGACATTGACATGGTAGTGAACAACATTGCAGATGCTGCCATGCTGTATGAAAATACCTTGAGTGAAGACAAGCGTAAACAGCATGCATCGCTGCAGTTGAAAGGAGCACCAGGCAATGAAAAAGCCTATGGCGCCAAGTTGGTATTGTATCAACAACAGCAAATACGTACGTACGAAAAGCAGCCTGTGCATGGCTACATGAGTTCGATGGATGTACCGCTGCATGTGGGGCTGAATGGCTCTGTTGATTCGGCCCTACTTATTTGGCCCGACAGAACAGTGCAACGCATCCAACTAAAATCCGGCGAGCAAATCATACAATGGCAAGCAGGTTTGCCGCGTTTCAATTTTGCACAACTCTCCGGTGCGTTCTCCAATCCGACTTTCCCTGTTGAAGACCTTACGGTATCATCGGGCTTGTCGTACGATCATACTGAAAACCTGTTTCAGGAGTTTAACCGGGAGCAACTCATACCGCACATGACGAGTACCGACGGCCCTGCATTGGCTGTAGGCGACCTCACTGGTGACGGTTTGGATGATGTGTTTTTTGGTGCATCACGTGGTTTTAAAAATGCGTTGTTTATACAGCAAGCCAATGGTCGGTTTGTGCCTTCGCCACAAGTAGCATTGGCAGCCGATAGCATGTGCGAAGATGTGGATGCCTGCATGGCCGATGTGAATGGTGATGGTAAAAAGATTTGATTGTGGCCAGTGGCGGCAATGAGTTTTATGGCACTTCTCCCATGATAGCACCACGGGTGTATTTGAATACAGGCAATGGCTTGCAGAAAAAAGAAGATGCATTCAACAATGTGTTTTTGAATGCGGGCAGCATGGCTGCTGCCGACTTCAACGGCGATGGAAAAATTGATTTGTTTATTGGTGGCAGGTGCGAACCTTTTGCCTATGGCAAAACACCCCGCAGTTATTTGTTGCAAAACGATGGCAGCGGAAAATTTACCGATGTAACGGCAACTGCAGCACCTGATCCAACCACTGCAGGTATGGTAACACATGCCCGCTGGGCAGACATGACCGGCGATGCACAACCCGATTTGCTCATCAGCAGCGAATGGCAACCCTTGCAGATGTATGTAAATAATAAAGGAAAGCTGAGCAAGCAACTCATCGGGCCCGAAACCGGGTGGTGGAATATGATGTTGCCGGTAGATGTAAATGCAGATGGTCAGCCAGATATTATTGCCGGCAACCTGGGTCTCAACAGCCGCCTTACTGCCAGCAGTACTCAGCCCCTACGCATGTACGTTACAGATGTGGATGGCAATGGTACTACCGAGCAAATTCTCACCTACTATCTCGATGGAAAAGAAGTACCCTTTGCGGCAAAAGATGAATTGCAACGTCAGCTGCCCATCTTAAAAAAACAATACCTCTATGCCGAAGATTTTGCCAAGGCCAATTTGGCTGACATTTTTCCGAACAATGCATTGAGCAAAGGCCTTCACCTCTCCGCCACCTCGCTGGCCAACAGCTTGTACCTGAGCAAAGGCAAAGGGCAATACGAGGCTGTTGCATTGCCTTGGTTGGCGCAGTTGAGTTGTTATAAAGATGCCTGTGTAGTGGATGCCAATGGCGATACACTTCCCGATGTGTTATTGCTGGGCAACTTTTACGACAATACCATGCAGTTGGGTAGAAACGATGCCGACTTTGGCACCCTGCTCGTCAATGAAGGCAAGGGCAAATTCCGTATTGAGTTGCTGAATGGATTGATTGTTGCCGGCGAAAGCAGAAAAATATTGCCCATCAAAGTTGGCGGCAGGCAGGCGTTCGTCATTGCCCGCAACAATGCCCCGGCCGTGCTCATGGCTTTCAGCAATCGGTAAGCGTTACACTATTCCATTATCGGAAAATACACCCGTGTTTGCCACTTACTGCTATCGGTGCTGAGGCGGTTGTTGAGCAACATTTCGTAAGGTATGCCAGGCATAATGCGGTTGTAATCTGCCACATGCTGATACATAGCCGCAAAGCAGGCTCGTATTTGCTGCTGACCGCCCGTTACCTCTGCCGTCAGGTTGTTGCCCAACACCATGCGTTTGGTTTTATACACCGGATGTTCGGGCAACCATTTGTTCACGGGTAGTGCCACCTGTGTTCTGTATGATTGTCCATCGGTTTGTACAAACAACATGGGCGGATTGGTGAAGCCTGCGCCGTTGGCACTGGCAAATTTTTCCAACTCAGCCAGTTGCGCATAAATCATTGGCAGGTCGGGCCGCGATGCTGTTTCAAAGGATTTGGTCACCACAATACTGTCAGTCATTTGGCCTTTTACAATATTGAAACCGTAAGCTTGCTGTGTGTTTTCCAAATAAGCTTTTAGCTGTGTAGCCAAGTGTTGTTGTGCGGCTTGTAAAGTTGCTGCATGGTTGCGTTGCTGCCAATGTTGCCAAAACCAGTTGCTGGCAGGCAATGGAGTTTCCCAATTCAGAATCACAGAATCTTTGCCCAACTCCACCAGCAATATTTGCGACAGCGTATCCAGTGCTTCGTGTTTTACCCGCAGTACTACCTGCCCCATGCCCGCCATTACAGGTTTCATGTCAACAGCATTTGGCGTAGCGGTAGTGGTTTGAATTTTTTGCCAAATGGCGGTGTCGCCCAACAAGCGGTTGGCGGCGGCAGCACTTACTTTAAAAGAAGCTTGAGTCGTTACATTTTTAGGTGCAGTCCAAACAAATTGCAACAGCAATACCAGCACTAACAGCAACACACTTACAACGATGATTCCTTTTTTCATACAACAATCAACAAACGATTTAATTCAACAGCAACATTTTCGAATGTCGAATATACAATGCTGCATGGTTGCGTATGCGGTTCTCATTGGGTTGCTGTCTTCAAACCTTTGCAGTGAACAATATCTTTTTTGTAAAGAACAGCCAATTCGTTTTACAGAAAACCGTTGTATTACTTTAGCAACTGAACCAGTTATTGCTTGCTATGAAAAAATTACTGCATGCCGTTACGGCCTTGTTGTTGTTTGCTACCAACAGCCAACCGTTGGCTGCACAAGACCCCTGGAAAATTTCGGCCAATAATATTCAGGCTTCCAATTACTACGGTATTACGGCTGCCAATGGCATGATTGGTATTGTGAGTGCTCCGGAACCTTTCAAAGTAAAAGACGTAGTGCTGGCCGGTGCATACGATACGTATGGCCGTGGACGGGTAAGCAATTTCATCCCCAGTTTCAACCTGCTGAACATGCGGGTAGAAATTGATGGCCGCAGCATTGATGCCAGCAACATCAGCAACTTTACCCAAGAGCTCAACATGCAGCAGGCGGCTTTTACCGGCAGGTTTGATCATGCCGATAAAGCCAGCATCAGCTACACGTATTATGCCTTGCGGCATTTGCCTTACACCGTGTTGATGGACGTCACCATCACCCCGAAAAAAGACATTCAACTGGATGCCGCCAGTGTAATGGCAGCCCCCGATTTGCTGAAAAACGTACAGAACTATTACAACGAAATCGACCGGCCGCATGTGGTCATTTCATTGCTCACCTCATCTGCCCAAAGCCCCACGGGCAAAATGCAAATGTGTGCCAGCAACAGTTTCATTTTTAGCGAAGCACATGGCCACGAACCACGGGTGATTCATGAAATGTGGGACAACAACATGCACCTGATGAAGTTTAGCAAAACGCTGAAAGCCGGCGAAACCTATCGCTTCTCCATCACAGGTTCTTCCATCACTTCGGCGCATCACGATGATCCGCTGAATGAAGCAGAACGCCTCACCATTTTTGCCAAACTCGAAGGCCGCGACCGCTTGTTGCAGCGCCATTTACAAGCATGGCAAGAGCTATGGAAAAGCGACATTCAAATTGAAGGCGATGCACAAAGTCAGCAAGACATTCACAGCATGTTGTATCACCTGTATTCATTTACCCGTGAGGGTACAGCTCTCTCTCCATCGCCCATGGGCCTGAGCGGACTGGGCTACAACGGCCACGTGTTTTGGGATACCGAATTGTGGATGTATCCTGCCTTGCTGGTAATGCAACCCGCCATTGCCAAGAGCATGGTGGAGTATCGTTTTAAAAGATTGGAAACGGCCAAACGCAATGCTTTCAGCAAAGGGTACAAAGGCGCTATGTTTCCTTGGGAGAGTGCCGAAACAGGCGTAGAAGAAACACCGGTGTGGGCACTCAGCGGCCCGTTTGAACAACACATTACTGCATGTGTAGCCATTGCTGCATGGAATTATTACCGTGTAACGCAAGATAAACAGTGGCTACTAGAAAAAGGCTGGCCCATCCTGAAAGAAACAGCCGACTTCTGGGCATCGAGAGTAGAGCGAAACGGACCTGGTCACTACGACATCAACAATGTGGTGGCTGCCGATGAGTGGGCCGAAAACGTGAACAACAATGCTTTTACCAATGCCGCGGCAAAAGCCAATTTGCAGTTTGCTACACAAGCAGCTGCATTACTGGGCATACCTGCCAATAGCGATTGGGCACATGTGGCAAGCAACATTCCCATCCTGCGGGAAAATGGCATTACCAAAGAACATGAAGCGTACAAAGGCGAAGGCATCAAGCAGGCGGATGTAAACCTGCTGGCCTATCCGCTGAAAGAAGTAACCGACCCGAAGCAAATAAAAGCCGACCTCGACTATTACAGTGCCCGGGTACCCAACGAGGGCACACCTGCCATGACGCAAGCTGTATTTACGCTGCTGCATGCCCGCTTAGGCAATGCCGACAAAGCCTGGTATTGGTTTAAAGATGCGTACCTGCCCAACCTCAATCCGCCCTTCAGAGTAATTGCCGAAACCAAGGGCGGCACCAACCCTTATTTTGCTACCGGTGCCGGCGGCATTTTGCAAAGTGTACTCATGGGTTTTGGTGGACTGGAAATAACCGACAACGGGATTGTGCAACAAAAAGGCCTGCTGCCATCCCATTGGAAAAGCCTTACCATTACTGGCGTTGGACCCAACAAACAAACTTTTGTAGTGAAGTAAAAATGCCATAAACAAAATCGGGCTTGCTACTGATAAAAAACCTATTTTGCTTTTAATTGAAACGACTAGCTGCCATAGGAATATTGGGCATACTACTGTTTAACAGTGTAGGCTATCAGGGGCTCACCCGTTGGTTGCAGCACCGTGCCGATGTGCAGTCACAAGCTCGTATTGATGAAGGCCAATTTGCACCGGAGGAATTGATTGAGATGAGTGTTGCCATGGACATTCCATACGCCACCAATTGGGGCAACTGGGAGCACTTTGAAGGTGATGTGGTGATTGATGGCATTCATTACCGCTATGTAGAACGCAAGTTGGAAAACGGCCGCATGTATGTTCGCTGCTTGCCCAATACACAAAAGCAAACCGTACTCAATGCACGGGACGCCTTTTTCAAACTGGCTTACGATGCCGACCATGCCGGCAACAGCAAAAAATCAACCTCAATTTTCGTAAGCAATTACATTGGCGACTACGACGATGCCAGCAATCAATGGTCGCTGGCACATTGGGTAGCCGCCCAACATTCGCCCATCGCCAAAGAGCCGGGCTGTCATCAGCAACTGGTCATTGGCAGCATCATCATTCCTCCGGAAAGCCAATCTTAATCATGTTTTGCTTTTTGCCGGCTGTCTACTTTGCAGCGGCCTGATGCATTGTGTAATGCATCATTATTTCTTGTTTTATTCTACTATCGATCGACATTATGAAAAAGCTTTTTGGCGGAGTACTGGCCATTGTGTTTTTGGCAAGCTGTACTTCTTCTACTGAATACAAAACCTACCTGAGCAATCCGCAACTGTTTAGCCAGGTGGTGCACGAACTCAACAGCGTGGTAATGGGCAACAACTTTCCACCCATTGTTGCCTCTCGTAACTACACCTATGCTTCCATTGCTGCATACGAAGTAATGGCAGCGGGCAATCCTACCAGATTCAATTCACTGGCCGGCCAAATCAATGATTTGACTGCCATGCCCAAACCACAGGGCGATAAAGTAAATTTTGAACTGGCAGCCATGCTGGCATTCATGCAAGTAGGCGAAGCGGTTACGTTTCCCGAAGGCAGCATGAAGGATTACCGCGACAGCATTTTGCAGATAGCCCGTGACAAAGGATTGCCCAAAGAAGAAGAAACACAAAGTGTAGCTTTTGCTGACACCATTTCCAAAGCACTCATTGCCTGGAGCAAAGGCGACAATTATGCCAAAACAAGAGGTGCACAAAAGTATACGGTGATGGATGTGCCCGGCCGTTGGGTACCTACGCCACCCATGTATGCCGATGCTGCCGAACCCAACTGGCGCATGATTCGTCCGTTGGTGATGGACAGTGCCAACCAGTTTACACCACCGCCACCTGCACCCTTCAACATGGACGATAAAAATGGCCCCTATTACAAACAAGTAATGGCCATTTATGATAGTAGCAAAACAATGACCAAAGAAGAAGAACACATTGCCTGGTTTTGGGACGACAACCCTTTTAAACTGAACGTTAGCGGTCACGTCATGTTCAGCACCAAAAAGTTTTCGCCTCCCGGCCACTGGATGGGCATTGTGGGCATTGCTGCGCAAAAAGCAAAAGTTGATTTTGCCGAAACCGTGTATGCATACGCCATTACGGCCATTGCCAAGTTTGATGCGTTCATCCAATGCTGGGATGAAAAATACCGCAGCAACTATGCTAGGCCCGAAACCATCATCAATAAATACATTGATCCGGAATGGCGGCCATTGTTGCAAACACCGGCTTTCCCCGAGTACACCTGTGGCCACAGCACCACCAGTGCTGCAGCCGCTGAAGCGTTGACAAAAGTGTTTGGCGACAACTTCGCCTATACCGATACTACCGAACTGGAATTTGGCATTGACAGCCGCAGCTTCAAATCGTTCCGGCATGCTGCGGAAGAAAACAACCTGGCCCGTTTTTATGGTGGTATTCACTTTCATCCTTCGTGCCTGGTAAGTACCGATTACGGCAAAAAAGTAGGTGAGCTTGTGGTAAGCAAGCTGCACATGAAAAAGTAGTTTTTACAGAAAACAAATGGGTGTAATGCCCTGCTGGTTGGTCCCGTACATGTAGCATCCGCCTATGCGTGTGGCACTTGTACAAGTATACAACGTACATGTATGTATGTCCACCATCATCATGTATCGTTCACCGTTCAATCGGGTCAGTCATTCGTTTGTTTTCTCTCTTCATCCATCAGAAAAAATAACATCATGCAACACATACGCATGGGCATACTATGCCTGTTGCTGTGTGCAACACATAGCCTGCAGGCTCAAATGGATATCGATGCCCTGTTTATGGGCAAAGGCCAATTGTGTACCGGCCCTATGTATATGCACAACAGCTGGAACAATTATTGGGAAGGCACTCTCAAAAGAGACAATCCCAACCTTGGAACTGTTACCACACAATCCATCAGCCTCATGGGCATGTATGGTATTCGCAAAAACGTGGCCGTGTTTTACAACCTGCCCTACGTCATCACCAACCCGAGTGCCGGCCAATGGAAAGGACAGCGGGGCTTTCAGGATGGGAGCCTCTGGCTGAAATACAAACCCGTTACAAAGCAGCTAGGCAAAGCACAACTATCAGTGATAGGCTTGCTCGGTGTAAGCACACCGCTCAGCAATTACAGCAAAGACATGTTGCCTTTCAGCATTGGCATGGGCAGCACCAATGGCCATGCCCGATTGATGGTAGATATAATCCGCAACAACTGGTTTGCTACTGCCAGCATGACTTATGTTTTGCGCAGCAATGTGCAGCTCGACAGAACGGCGTATTACACCACGCAAATGCATTACAGCAATGAGGTAGCCATGCCCGACGTAACGCAGTGGAACCTGCGCCTCGGCTATCGTACCAACAAAATGGTAGCCGAAGCTGTGCTCGACAACATGACCACGCAAGGTGGTTTCGACATGACGAGAAACAACATGCCCTTCCTCAGCAACCGCATGAATGCGACCAGAGTTGGTGTACACTTTAAGCAAGAGGAAGTGGGCCTGAAACCCTTGACTGTATTGGCTGGTGGTAACTATACCATCGCCGGACGCAACATGGGGCAAAGCACCACGCTGTACGCCGGCCTTGCCTGGATTTTTCAGTTTGGAAAAAACAACAACACAAAAAAATGATGAAGCACATCAGTTGTGTAATCCTTTCCTTTCGTTGCCTGATGCTACATGCACTGTAGCACAAGGGTCCCGATAGCTATCGGGAGACACAACGAAGCTGATAGTATTGCTTCTGCTTGTTTCAAAAAAACTCAACCAAATTACCATGCCTCAAAAAATATCCTTTACATCATCTGCCTTGCTGGCCTGCTTGCTTTTGCTGGTCGGTTGCAGCAAAGAAGTGACCGATGTAAGCCAACAATTTCCTGCACTACAACCTGCCCGAACCGACATCAATGCAGGCACTTGGAAAACCATTTTGCTCACTGCACCAGATGAAGTAGCCGTAGCAGCACCTGCGGCACCTACAGGGCCAGATTACACCGCACAAATCAATGAGATTAAAAGTGTGCAAGCGGCCATGCAAGGGCATGACAAAGAAGCCTTGCAATACTGGAGTGCCGGAGCGGTGCTACGTTGGAATGAGCTTACCCGCCAATTGGTAGCCAAGTACAACCTGCCACCGGTGAACAATGCAGATGGTGTGTACCCTGCACCCGATGCCAACAATCCATTGGCCTATCCTTACTTTCCTTTCAGCAATCCACCCTATGCAGCCAGAGCCTATGCCTACATTAGTGCAGCCACCTACGATGCATTGGTAGCTTGCTATCATTACAAAAAATTGTATAACCGTGCAGCACCGTATAACGTGAACACAACTGTGCAAGCGTTAGTACCCACCAGCAACCTACCCAGCTTTCCCAGCGAAGATGCTACTGTAGCTGGTGTGATGTGGGAAATGATGAAGCTGTTGTTTCCGGGTGAGCAGGCATTTGTGCAAGACAAAATCAATGAGCATTTGCAAAGCCGCCTGGCCAGTGGTGCCAATGTTCGCAGCGATCTGGATGCGGGTTATGCATTGGGCCGTGCAGTAGCCCTCAAGTTTGTGGCACGTGCCCGTGCCGACCGTGCCGGGCAAGCAGCAGGCAGCCTGCTGATAGAAGATGCGATGCGCCAAGCCACCATTGCCCGTGGTGAAGTGCCTTGGATAAGCCAGGAAAGCCCCAAGCGACCCGGTATGCTCATGCATTTTGGCAAAGTACGCACCTGGAATTTCGATAGCGCTACATTGGTAGCCATTCGTCCACCGGCGCCACCGAGTACCAGCAGCCCGCAGTTCAAACAAGAGCTGGAAGAGATTTACAACTATGCCAAAAATCCAAGTCGGGAACAAATTCGCATTGCGCAGTTTTGGGCCGATGGTGTAGGTACCTACACACCACCCGGCCATTGGAATGCCATTGCCTGCGAAGACTTTGTGGGCATGCAACTGAGCGAAGTAAGATGGGCCCGAAATCTCGCATTGCTCAATACCGCCATGATGGATGCTGCGGTGGCATGTTGGGATGCTAAATACACTTACTTCAATCCGCGTCCGTTTCAAATGGATAACAGGATAAAAACGGTGGTGGGCTTACCCAACTTTCCTTCGTATACCAGTGGCCACAGCACCTTTAGCGGATCTGCCGCCACAGTGCTAAGCTACCTCAACAGCAAACGCAAAAACGACTATGAAGCCATGGCACAGGAAGCGAGTGTGAGCCGCATGTACGGCGCCATTCACTACCGTAGCGATTGCGAACAAGGATTGGTTTGCGGCAACCGTGTGGGCGGCTTTTCAGTAGAACGAGGCAAAGCCGACGGCGCCGGTCTGTAAACATTTTTCTCTCTCATCTTTTTACAACAGCATGGGCAATACGGCCCATGCTGTTGTGTTATTGCCCCTTACATACATTACCTTCATGGCTTATCTATCGAATGCCTGACCTATGAAAAACATTGCCCTTGCTATGGCCCTGATAACCGGCTTTTCCGTTGCTGCACAACCCATCGTTACGCCCGATCAGTTGTATGGCAACTTGTTTCACGAAGTGCAAATGCAGCGCATCTTTCCTGATGGCAAAACCTTTGTGGACTGCACACCCAAGCGACCGGTGAAAGACATTATGTATGACTATGGTTTGCAAAAAGGGCCCAACATGAATTTGAAAAAATTTGTGGCCGATAATTTCAACCTGCCCGTTACACCACAACTCAATTATGTAACGCAGGAAAAAGATGTGGTGATGCACATCCAAAATTTGTGGAGCGTATTGAAAAGAGAACCAAATTCTATTTCCCCCGCCGGGGGCAAGGGGGCTTCATCTTTGTTGCCTTTGCCACATCCCTACATCGTTCCCGGTGGCCGCTTCCGCGAAATTTATTATTGGGATTCTTACTTTACCATGCTGGGTTTGAAAGAAAGTGGCGAGGTGCAAACCATCGAAAACATGATTGACAATTTTGCCTACCTCATACAAACCTATGGCCACATTCCTAATGGCAACAGGTCGTATTATGTAAGTCGTTCGCAGCCGCCCTTTTTTGCATTGATGGTAGAATTACTGGCAGGCATCAAAGGCAAAGACGTGTACAAAAAATATTTGCCAGCCCTACTGAAAGAGTATCAATACTGGATGAGGGGCAGCGATAGTGTAACCACCGGCAACGCAAAGTTTGCGGTGGTAAAACTGGGCAAAGATGAAATACTCAACCGCTACTGGGATGATAACGCTACACCACGGCAAGAAAGCTACCGCGAAGACATGCTAACGGCTGATACATTTGCGATGAACAAAATGATGACCATGCGTTTTGCGTCGCAACAAGCAGCGGATAAAATGCGGCGTCAGTTGCGGTCGAATGCCTTCCGCCACCTGCGGGCTGGTGCAGCCAGTGGCTGGGATTTCAGCACCCGATGGTTTGCCGATGGCGAACACATCCACAGCATTGAAACGACGAACATCATTCCGGTGGATCTCAACAGTTTGTTGTATCAACTGGAAGTTGTCATTGCCCGGGCGTATCAGTTGAGTGGCGTGCAGGCACAAAGCACCGCCTTTCTCAAAAAGGCCAACAAACGGGCATTGCTCATCAACAAATATTGCTGGAACAAAACGCTGGGCTACTATGCCGACTATCATTTTGCCAACCAGACGCAGCTTGAACGCATTACTGCAGCTGGTATGTTCCCCTTTGCATTGTTACCCATGCAAGCATTAGAAGGTAAAATGGCAATCGCAAAAACAGTATTGCAAAACCATTTACTGAAAGATGGCGGTGTGCTGACTACACCCGTGAGTAGCCATCAGCAGTGGGATGCGCCAAACGGTTGGGCACCGCTGCAGTGGATGAGCATTTGGGCGCTGGACCGCAACAATGAAAAAGCATTGGCCAAAGACATTGCCCAACGTTGGTGCCAACTCAACGTAGCTGTATTTATGCGCACCGGTAAGCTCATGGAAAAGTACAATGTGGTGAACACGCAACTCGATGCAGGCGGTGGTGAATATCCTTCGCAGGACGGTTTCGGCTGGACCAACGGTGTGCTCCTGGCGCTGATGAAGAAGTATGGAATAACACAGTAGCCCATTATTTAATCTAAAAGGAGAGCCGTTGATCAGCTCTCCTTTTAGATTATCGCATCTGTTGCTACTGCTGTATAATATGAACAGCAGAGCCACCTCCAGCCGCCAGGCGAAGCGACAGCACATCCCCTGATTGTACTATTTTGGTTTCAATGGTATATGCCATTGGATTGGTTTGCCAATCGGCATTTTCTGCATCCCTGTAAACGATGGCTTTGTAACGTTTTCCTTTGGGCAAAAAACTCAGTGACAGATTGGCCATGCGAGATTGTTCATCGGTAATAGCACCAATAAACCATTCGTTTTTGCCTTTGGTTTTACGGGCTATAGAAATATAGTCGCCCGGCTCCGCTTCAAGATAGTAGGAAGCATCCCAATCCACCGCTACATCCCGGATAAACTGAAATGCATCCAGGCGCCGCTCATAGGCATCAGGCAAATCGGCAGCCATTTGCAATGGACTATACATGGTAACATACAAGGCCAGCTGCTTTGCTAACGTAGTATGGACTTGTGTAGTTTTACTTTTATCCCAGTAGTTCATTTTTATTTCGAAAATACCGGGAGTATAATCCATGGGGCCACCCATGAGTCGTGTAAATGGTAAAATGGTTTCGTGCTCCGGCGGATTGCCTACACTCCATGCATTGAACTCATTACCACGGGCTGCTTCGCAAGCCATCCAGTTAGGATAAGTGCGGTGCATACCCGTTGGTCTTACTGGTTCATGTGCATCGAGCATGATGTTGTACGAGGCTGTTTTTTGTGCCACTCTGTTGAAATGATTGACCATCCATTGCCCATCATGATGCTCTCCCCGGGGAATGATTTTTCCAACATATCCTGTTTTGACTGCATCATAGCCCAGATTTTTCATCAATCTATACGCTGTATCCATGTAGCGTTCGTAATTGGTTACACTACCACTCGTTTCATGATGCATCATCATTTTCACTCCTTTAGCAGCGGCATATTGGCGCAATGTCTGCAAATCAACATCAGGATAGGGTGTTATAAAATCAAACACATTTTCTTTCCACTGGCCGTACCAGTCTTCCCAACCGGTATTCCATCCTTCTACCAATACGGCATCAAAACCATACTTAGCAGCAAAGTCGATGTATCGTTGAATGTTTTGCGTAGTGGCTCCATGTTTTCCACTGGGTTTCCAGGTCGATTTATCAAAACTGCCGTCCTGTGTGCCTGCATAATCCCAGGTACTAGTGCCCACGTGCATCTCCCACCACACGCCTACAAATTTGGCGGGCTTTATAAACGAAGGGTCTTTAATAACAGAAGGCTCATTGAGATTGAGAATGGTACGTGATGCCAACAAATCGGTGGCTTTATTACTAATGAGAATGGTACGCCATGGCGACTTTGCAGGGGCTTGCAAATAAGCAGCATTGCCAATTGCATCGGGTACCAAATGGGCGTGCAGGGTGTAGTTGCTTTTGCTGAGATCCAGTTGCATGCCAGGGTAGTTCACCAATGCAGCTTCGTGAATATTAATGTACCAACCATTGGCAGACTTCATCATGAGTGGTGTTTGCACCCCATGTGGCGAAAAAGGAACTTTTACACCAATCTCAGAAAAGCTGGCGGATTGCGTAGCATCAATATCTGACAATGCAGTGGTGAAATAAGTGTATTCGTTGGTGTCGTAATCGCCGGGAATCCACCAGGTTTTGTGATTGCCGGTGAGTGCAAACTCAGTCAATTCTTTTTTATAACAAAATGATTGAGTGCCGCTTGTTGGGGCCAGCTGTATCGGAAGCCAATGCCATCATTAAACACCTTGCATTCAATAAGCATTTTTTTGGCCGGCGAAGTATTTGTTTGCAGCGTAACTGTACAAGCGTTGTGTACATCTACAATCGATTTTTCTTCACCCCATACAGGTTGCCAACTACTGTTGTGGCTTGTCTTTTCAGCTGTCACCCATTGCAACTGTTTGCCAAAACTAGTCCCATCTGCCAGCTCCACCCCCATTGCCGAAGGCTGAACAAAAGTTTGGCCGTTGTAGGTAGCCGTGTATTGTGGTATACCATCTGCCGTTAGCGATATGGTAAGCTGTATGTTGTTGTTGGGAGAAGCAACCGTAACCGCTGCAGGCTGTGCCTTAGCCCACAGCAACAGTAGATGGCAGCAAGCCAGCAATATGATGCGTCGCATAGCGAATATTTTAGAGCACGAAGCAATAAAATATCAGGCGGCATTTTGCTGTCGAAAATCATACCTGCTCCTACTCCACACCCTCTAGCAACATATATCCATAGGCAGGCAATACCAGGTATTCCCTGTCGCTGCCTACGGGCAACTGCTGGCCCGACACATGATCTTTCATGCGGGAAAAATGCATGCCCTTTTCCCGAAAAGCATACCAGGTAAGCCAGGCATCTTTATCTGAAAAATTGAAGACGCAATACAAACGCCGATTGGGCAAATGCCGTACATAACCCGCCACATGTATGTTGTGCGGCGTCATCCATTCCAGGTTACTTCTATCGGAAACGATTTCCAATTGTTTGCGCAAAGCAATCAACTGCTGTGTAGCGGCAAATACTTTACCTGCCACAGTTGCTGTATCATCAATGTTGATGCTGTCCCATTGTATCATGGGCCGATGCATCCATCGGTTGTCGTAACTCTTACCACTATCGTTGAGATAAGTATAATCGTTGATGCAACCAATTTCATCGCCATAAAACAGCATGGGCAAACCACCCATGAAAAAATGATGCGCCTGCATGAGTTCAATTTTGCGCAGCGACATGTCGATAGCAGCGGCATCGTTGTTGCGGAGTGCTGTTTCCAAACCACAAAGCGAAGCCAGCGAACCACTGATGCGGGCATCCTGTGTTTTCGGATTCACGGCAAACAAGGCACCCTTAGCAGGTGAACCCTCATACACACCCGAAAAATAATCTTTCAAAAAACGGCGATGCTCCCACGGATTGAAGCCTGCCGCATGTATCATGTAATCATCATACCCCAGCCCAATATCATCATGACAGCGGGTGTAAGTAATCCAGGAAGTACCATATGGTTTACGCAACAATTCGTGCTGTGCCGCCAGCATCACTCTTGTATCGCCGGTAGCAATGGCATCCCATTGCAATGCCATGTGCGTAGCGTTGTATGCAAAATCACATTCCCGGGCAGTAAACCTGTCGGTGCCAAAATACTTCATGATTTCAGCAGGTGCTACAATGGCTTCACCCAGTAGTGCCATGCCCGGTGTTGCGGTTTGCACACAAAGTTTGATGAGACGCAACAACACATGTGCCTGTGGTAAATTTTGACTCGTAGTGCCCAATTGTTTCCAGATAAATGCTGGTGCATCAATCCGAAGTACGTCAACACCCAAGTTGGCGTAAAAGAAAATCGTATCGAGCATGGCCACCAACACTGCAGGATTACTATAATTCAAATCCCACTGGTAGTTGTGAAATACCGTCATCACCCACTCGTTCAGTTCGGGCACCCATGTAAAACTGCCGGGGGCACTTTCCGGAAAAATTTCCGGCATGGTTTGTTCGTATTGATCGGGCAGCGTACGATCGGGGAAGAAGTAGAAAAAGTCTTTGTAAAATGGATCGCCTTGCCTGGCTTTCTCCGCCCACTCGTGGCGATGCGACGTATGGTTGAGCACAATGTCCAGCATCATGTACATGCCCCGCTGCTGCAAGGTTTGCTGCAACTGTTGCAGGTCTTTCAAGGTGCCAAAACGGGCATCTACTTTTCTGAAATCAGACACCGCATAACCACCATCACTTTCATTGGCAGGACTTTCAAAAATGGGCATCAGGTGCAGCAGGTTTACACCCAGCCGGTCCAGATAATCCAGTTTATGTTCCAGCTGCTGTAAGCTGCCCGCAAACCGATCGACATACAAACTCATGCCCACCAACTCGTTGCTGATAAACCATGGCTCTGCCGTTTGCTTACTTGCATCCAGTGTTTGCAATGCAGCGCTGCGTTGTTTGTGTGCTGTCACAACTGTTTGCAGCAACTCAGCAAAATGCTTTTCAGCATCGGCACGGTGGCCATACAATTGCTGAAACAGCTGCTGCATATCGGCAGCATTGGCTATCAACCGCACGGCCATTTCATTGTCTGCCTTAGCATTTTTTAAAGCAGCACTTTGCAACACTTCTTTTACCTGCTGATGAAGGGGATGGTTGTACATGATTTCTTTATCCGAATATGTTTTTGTTGAGATGTTTAAAAGCTTCCATGGCACCCATGTACTCACAGGTTCGGGCTCCGGCTTTGTTGCCGTTGCGTACAATTTGTTGCCATGCTGTTGCATCCAGTGATTGTTGCTCTTGCGCCGATAGCTGCGATAACTGATAGAGCACAGCACCTACAAAAGCATCGCCGGCACCGGTTGTATCCACGGGCTTCACGGGTATGCTACCTATGAGTTGCGTTTGTCCGTTGATGCCCAGCAAAGTACCTGCAGCACCAAGGGTAATGGCAAATACACCGCTGGTAGTTTGCAACAAATGCGCAGCGGCTTCTTCAACAGTATTTGTATGGGTGAGCAGCATTGCTTCTTCATCGCTGAGTTTGAAAAAATGTGCTGCTTTTAAAAATGGCCACGACTGCTCTACAAACGAAGGCTTGTTGTGCCCAAACAATAGCTCCCGATAATTTGGATCAAAGCTTACCAAAATGTTTCGTTGCAATGCCTGCTGCAGCAGGTGTACATATGCCGCCTGCAATGGCCCGGGCAACAAACCAGTGGCGCTGCCAAAATGAATGATGGAAAATTCATCGAGGTTAATCTGTGCTAAATCATCAATGCTCAACTGACCATCGGCACCACGATTAAAATAGAAATCACGTTCGCCATTTTCCATCAACGACACAAAAGCGAACGTGGTAAAATGCGCTGCATCCCGAAACACGTACCTTGTATTTACGCCCATGTCATGCAGCATCTCTACGAGGTGTTGCCCAAATGGATCGACACCTACTTTGGCGGTCATGTCTACGCTGCCGCCCAGCGCCGCAATGGCCGCAGCCACATTGGCCGGGGCACCGCCTGCTTTTTTCAAAAAGTTTTCGCCAGCTGATAATGGTTTGCCCTTGTCGGTGCAAATCATATCAATCAGCGCTTCTCCTATGCACAAAACTTTTGCCATGCCTGCAGATTAATTGCTTAATGTAATCGCTAAAAATTATTTTCTTTTTTACCTCCCCTTTAGTTCCCCTCCAAAGGAGGGGTAAGGAAAGCTTTTAGCGATGTTTCTTTAATGTAATACCAATGTTTTTTTATCCATGTCTTCCAGTGCAATGCCTTTTGTTTCGGGCATCATGCGCCATACAAACAACAGCTGCAATACCATCATGCCAGCAAAAAAACCGAAGATGTAGCTGCCGCCTACATTGTTGGCGAAAAATGGAAACACCTGCGCCACCAACGCTGCCCATACCCAATGTGTAAGGCTGCCAAATGAAGTACCTGCAGCCCGAACGGCATTCGGAAAAATTTCGGAAATGAATACCCAGATAACTGCACCCTGCCCAATGGCGTGTGCCGCTATAAACAGGAACACATAGTACACAATGAAATCGCTATCGCCGGTATGAAAAGACCATGCCACCAAACTCAGTGAAACGATGTAGCCAATGGAACCAATGTACATCAGGGTACGCCTTCCAAAGCGATCTATCAGCGACCAGCCAATGATGGTAAACAATAGATTGACCACACCAATGCCAACCGTACCCAGAAAGGCAGATGCTTTAGCCAAGCCGGCCATTTCAAACACCCGTGGCGCAAAGTAGATGATGGCATTGATGCCCGACAGCTGATTGAACGTAGCCAGCAAAAAAGCCAGCAACAGCGGTTTGTAAAACTGCTTGTTGAATAACGCTGTTTGGGTTTGCGTAGCAGAGTTTTTAATGTCTTGAATTGTTTGGTCAATATTATCTTCCGTAATGGCCAATATTGCTCTTGCTTTAGCTTCATCATTTTTAAATAGCAGCAACCACCGTGGTGTTTCGGGTACGGCCAGCATAATGATGGAAAACAATGCAGAAGGAACAGCCACAATGCCAAGCATCCAACGCCAATCGTTGCTACCGCCCACCCCTTGCAACAAATAGTTGCTGAGGTAGGCCAGCAAAATACCGGCTACAATATTCAGCTGAAAAGAAATGACCAAGCGGCCGCGGTATTTGGCGGGTGCTATTTCTGAAATGTACACCGGAGCTACTACTGATGAAGCCCCGATGCTCAATCCACTCACAAACCTGAAGAACATAAAGCTCCAGATTTCTGGTGCCAATGCCGCACCAATGGATGACAGCAAAAACAAAACACCAATCCACAAGAGTGATTTTTTACGGCCTATTTTATTGGCAGGAATATTACCAAACGCCGCACCTACTGCTGTGCCATACAACGCCATCGCAATAGCAGTGCCATGCAACCAGCTGCTCAGGTTCCAGAGTTGCTGAATGGTTTTTTCCGCACCCGATATCACCGCTACATCCATACCAAACAGTAAGCCTCCCAGCCCCACTGCTATCGACCACAAAACAATTTTTTTATTCATCGCATTCGTTGTTATAAAGCATAAATCACGGCTTCATAGGGCCGCAGTGTGGCAGCTGGTGCGGTGCTGTAATTGTGTATGAGTGCTTTGGCGTTGGCGGTGTTGATGCCCGTATTGACTGTTGCCGGTTTCGCAGAAAAATTGAGCAACACCAACAGTTTTTTGCCCTGCCACTCACGGGTGTAGGCATACACTTGTTGGTTGCCCGCATCCAGCAGGTTGTATTTGCCATACACCAATGCTTTTTCTGCTTTGCGCAATGATACCATGCGTTTGAAATACTGAAGGCAACTATTGTCATCCTTTTCCTGCATGGCCACATTGACAGATGTATAATTTTGGTTGACGGCTATCCAAGGCACCCCAGTGGTGAAGCCTGCCTGTGCCAATACATTCCATTGCATAGGCGTACGACCGTTATCCCTGCAGCTAAATCGCATTTCTTTCAAAATATCTTCCGGCTTCATGCCATTGTTGAGCTTGTAAGTATAGTCGTTCAGCGATGGGCCGTCTTTGTAATCTGATATTTTAGTAAAACCCGGATTGTTCATGCCGAGTTCATCGCCATAGTAGCAGTAAGGCGTGCCCCGCATGCTCAGCAAAAATGTGTTGAGCATTTTAGCGGCCACATCTCTGTACTCCGGACTATCATTTGCCCAACGGGTAACCATGCGGGCATTGTCGTGGTTGGCTAAAAAAATGGAGAGCCAGCCTTTTGCTGCAAAGGCGCTGTCCCACTTGCTGAATACCTGTTTGAATTGCACAAAGTTGTACCCGTTGCTTTTTGCTAAATCAATGGCTTCAAAAGCATAAGCCATGTTCAGTTCATTTCTGTCGGCATCTACCAGGTTGTGGGCATCTTCAAAACTATTGCCGGCACCTTCTGCCACACTCATCACATCATACTTGCTGAGCACTTGTTCATGCATTTCTTTCAAATAACCATGTATAGCGGGCTTCATGGCTACGTGTTTGGCAAATTCCTTTTCGTAGCCTTTGGGCAGCTCAGGCCAACTGGTATCTTTTGCGGCAAACTGAAATGCATCGAGGCGAAAACCATCCACGCCTTTTTCTGCCCAAAACTTCATCATGTCGTAAATCTCCTGACGCAGTTTGGGGTTTTCCCAGTTGAGGTCGGGCTGCTTTACACCAAAATAGTGCAGGTAATACGCATTGGTCAGCGAGTCGTAGCGCCACGCATCGTGGTTCACATCAAACAAACTGTAGCGATACGGAGGCTTACCTTTTTCTGCGGGCCACCAATGGTAGTAGTCACGGTATTTATTGTCTCTGGAGCTGCGGCTTTGTTTGAACCATTCGTGTTCGTCGCTGCTATGATTCACCACAATATCCAGCACCATTTTCAAACCACGTTCGTGCATGCCTTTGAGCAAGGCATCAAAATCCTGCATGGTACCAAACTCCGGCATAATGCCACGATAGTCACTCACATCGTAGCCATTATCATCGTTGGGTGAGCTGTAAATGGGATTGAGCCACACCACATCTACCCCCAGGCTTTTGAGGTAATCCAGTTTTTCAATAATGCCTTTCAAATCGCCAATACCATCGCCATCGCTGTCTTTAAAACTGCGAGGATACAATTGATACACCACGGCTTCTTTCCACCAGCGTTGTTCGCTGCTATCTGTTTGTATCATGGCATTTTTGGTGCTATTGTTGCTGTTGCAGCCAAGCATACCAAGGATTGCAAGCATCATCAGCAACAAGGCGACAAATGTTTTTTTCATAGCAAAAAGAAAGAGGGTGAATCAATGACCGCCGCCAGCTGTCAATACGATTTCGCCGGTTGGTTGTTTGGGTTTCATGAGCAATGTGGCAGCAGCAGCCAGTAGCAACAACACACCGGCCAGTGCAATGGCTTTGCCCGGATCATTGTTTAAAAAATGTTTGAGCACATAACCAAAAGTGATGTTTTGCAAAATCATCGGAATAACGATCATCATATTGACGATGCCCATATACACACCGTAACGTTCCTTTGGTATATTGCTCACCACCATCAGGTAAGGAATACCCATCATGCTGGCCCAGCCAATACCAAAACCAGTAATGGCAGGAAAAAGCAGGTATTTATTTTCTATAAAAGGAAAAGCGAGAAAACCAATGCCAGCCAAAATGAGGCAGGCAAAATGCACCAGCTTGGGCGAATATTTTTTGGCAAACCACACCAATGCAAAGGCCGATAAAAACGTAACAATATTGTACCAGCCATTTACCAGGCCTGTCCAGCTCACTGCTTCTTCATACATGGTTGGATTTTCGGATGGCGAAGTATGAAACACCGATTGTGCAATGCTCTTGCTGCTGTTTTGCCAATAGCAAAACAAAGCATACCACTGAAACAAATACACCAATGCCAGCTGCCACATAATGCGGGGCATGTCTTTAATGGCGCTTACGATTTCAATGAATGGGCCAATTAGTTGTTCAATTTTTTGAATGCTTTGATGTTGGTAGTATTTCTTGACCAGAGCATCTAATCCAAACAACCACAAAAAGAAGACAACCAGTGTACTGATATTGAGTAAATCGGATTGAAATATTCCATTCAAGCCTATTCTGAAGAACAATGGAACAGAAACAATAACAATAATCGACGTGAGCATTTGTACCACGGGATGCGCATTCTTGCGGTTGTGCTCAGTAAGATGTACCAGCTCTTCTTCAGTAGGGGGTATCTCTGGTGTGGTGCGGGCACTCCACCAAATGGAGGCGATGCTGCACACGGCACCCAGAAAAAAGACGCATACACCCAGGTAGGTAGTTTGCCTGTGGTGCCTACAAAAATCATGGGAAAAATGAAAAGCGACAGGTTGCCCAATGTTTGCCCGAAGCCGGTGAAAAAACTTTGCGCCTGAAAGCCCGTGGGCTGTTGCGATACATCCAGTTTATCGGCCACAAAAGCACGATAAGGTTCCATGGCGGTGTTGTTGCCGGCGTCTAAAATCCAGAGCAAACCTGCGGCCATCCACAAGCTGCTGCTAAACGGATAGAGAAACAACGCCAGACTACACATGATGGCGCCAATAAAAAAGTATGGCTTGCGTCGGCCAAAACGAGGGCTCCATGTTTTATCGCTGAGAGCACCAATGATGGGCTGCACCAGCAAGCCCGTCATAGGACCGGCGAGGTTGAGCAGTGGTATCTCATCAGGACTGGCACCCAGCATATCGTAGATGGGATTGACGGCGCTTTGTTGCAAACCAAAACTGTATTGAATGCCGAAGAACCCGACATTCATGTTGATGATTTGCCAAAACGATAAGCGGGGCTTGGTGATGGACATAAGCAGGCAATCAAAATTTAAAATTGAATATACCTAAGTGTGCTATTTTCATACGGACTATGAAAGGAAAATTCCCATGGCTGTTGCTGGTCATCGTTTGCACAATCGTTTGCAGTGAAAACATTTTGGCACAGTCTCGTTACAGTATTGTGATATCAGAAATAATGGCCGATCCAACACCACAAATAGGCTTGCCCAATGCGGAGTGGATTGAGCTGCGCAATGCCTCTTCAACGGCCATCAACCTGCAAGGATTTCGGTTGCAAAAACCCGGCAGCACTGCCAGTGGTGCCATGCCTTCTTTGCTATTGGCACCCGATAGTTGTGTGGTAGTGTGCACCGCTTCACAAGTTGCCGGTTTGAGTGTGTTTGGCCGCACCATCAGCGTCACCAGTTTTCCCAGTTTGAGCAACGATGCAGATGAGCTCATGCTGTTGGCACCCAATGGCAGTGTGATGCATGCGGTATCGTACAGCAGCAGTTGGTACAACAATGCGGTAAAAGCCGATGGCGGCTGGACGCTGGAAATGATAGATGTAAAAAATGCCTGCACCGGTACCGGCAACTGGACCGCCAGCACCGATGCCAAAGGTGGTACGCCCGGCGCCATCAACAGCACCAATAAAGTGAATGCCGATAGCCATGCACCGCGGTTGTTGTATGCTGCAGCCTCCAACGTGTTGGTAGCGCAATTGGTATTTGATGAAACCATGGACAGCAGCCGGTTGGCTACCAGCAGCAATTACCAAATTTCCAATGGCATAAATGTAATAACCGCTACTCCGGTAGCACCATTCTTCAACCGGGTAAACCTGTTGCTGAGTGCTCCGTTGATGGGCAATACCATTTACACCGTAGATGCCAACAACGTAACTGATTGCAGCGGCAATGCGGTAAATAATAATTTCAGCCGGGTGAAGCTGGGCAGCTTTAGCACTGCCGACAGCAACGATGTGGTGGTGAATGAAATCCTTTTCAACCCCTAACCCGCAGGGCGTAGATTATATAGAGCTCTACAACCGCAGCAACAAGATTATTAACGTGCAGCAATTGGTGCTGGCCAACCGTAGCAGCAATGGCAGCATTGGTACTTTCGGTAGCATCCTCACTGATAATTTTCCATTGTTTCCGCAGGAGTATTTGGTGGTGAGTGCTGACCCCGCCACTGTAGCACAACAATACACGGTGATGAAGCCGGGCCTCTCTGTAAAAATTGCGGGCAGCATGCCTTCCTATCCCGATGACAAAGGCACGGTGCTGTTGCTGAACAACGCCGGCCGCATACTGGATGAAGTAACCTACGACGACAACTGGCATTTTGCCCTCATCAACAACAAAGAAGGCATTGCACTGGAACGCATTGATGCCAATGCCACTTCCAACAAAAAAGACAACTGGACGAGTGCTGCCAAAACGGTGGGCTATGGCACGCCTACTGCTGCTAACAGCCAACAAAAAACAGCCGTAGCCAACACGGCCAGCATCAGCATTCAACCCGGCATTTTTAGCCCCGACAATGATGGCTTCGAAGATTTTGCATTGATTCAATATCAGTTTGCACAGCCGGGTTATGTGGCCAACATTACCATTATGGATGCTGCGGGCCGGCCTGTAAAAGTGCTGCAGCGCAATGCCACCTGCGGCATTAGCGGCAATTTTCGTTGGGATGGATTGAATGACAAGCTGCAAAAAGTACCCGTGGGCACCTACATTATTTTTACAGAAATATTCAATCTGCAAGGCCAGCGCCAAGTGTTTAAAAACACAGTGACCATTGCCAAAAAATTCTAGCCAAATTTGTAACGTAGGCACATCCTTAACAAGGCCGTAACTAACAACCGCGGCATTGTTGCGTCTTTCAAAAAACTACCTGCATGAAAATTATTTACACCCTCTTGTTTGCCACTTTGCTGATGGCCTGCGGCGGCAGCAAAAGCATTTACGAAGACAAAAACATCACCGAGAAAAAACTCGAAAAACTGATTCGGGAATACAGCGCCAACCCCTCGGATAAATACATTGCCGATCAGGTAAAATTTGCCTACGATTATCTGCACAACCAATACCAGGCAGGCATTACACAGTACCAATACAGCAGCACTTTAGAAGGCAAAGAATCTTTGCTGGGCTACTACATCAATCTGCAATCGTTTTATGATCGCATTCGTGGTTACAGCACCGTGAGCAACCTGCTGAAGCCCGGCACTGTGGGTGCTGAAATTGAAAAAACAAAACTCGAATTGGTGAGCGGCTATTACGAGCAGGCTGCGGAGTGGATGGATGACAACAACTGGCGCAGTGCCCGCCGTGCCTACCGCTCACTCACCAAAGTACAGCAGTGGATGCCCGATTATAAAAACACCCGCCAACTCATGCGCCAAGCCAAAGAGCAAGGCATCATAAACGCTGTGATACTCCCGCTGAGTGCAGAAGGATTTTACTACAACAACCGCTATGGCAATAACAATTTTGGCAACAACAATATGGGCAGCACACCCCGCCTGAGTGAGCAACTGGTAAATGATTTAGGCGGTAGCTACAACAGTGGCGGCTGGTACCGGGTGTACAATAGCTGGGATGTGCAGCGGCAAAACGTTCGCCCCAATTGGACCATGCAACCTGTGTGGACGCAGTTGCAAATGGACAATCCCCGCAGCAACCGCTACGACCGCACCGTTGAAAAACAAGCAGAAATTGGTAAGGATACCGCTGGTCGGCCCATCTATAAAAAACTGACTGCTACTTTAACTGTTACAGAAGTAACGTACACAGCTACTGGCAGACTGGAGCTCCGCATTATGGACGATGATAACAACGAACGCATCAGCAACCGCAGCTTCCACGAGAACTACTCGTTTAAAACCAGCTGGGCTACTTACAAAGGCGATGCCGGTGCTCTCAGCAACCAGGATTGGGAACTGATAAATGCGCCCCGCAACAGCAACAACCGCGATGAAGAACTGATGGAGCAACGCCTGATTGAAAAAATGTATCAAAACATTTTGAGCCACCTGCGAGGGCAGCTAAATAATTGATGAACCTTTTACTAAAACATTGAATAATCCAATACAAGTTCTATGATTTTTGACTTAATCGAAAAAAAAGACAAACCGGGTTTAAAAAATGCGATTTCGAGGGGAATAGAAGCTTGGGTAGATAATTATGGCTACAGTGCATTACACCTTGCACTTTCAAAAAGCGATGATGAGATCGCAATAATGATTATTGAAGCAGGTTGTGATGTCAATCTACAAGACAGTAAAGGGCAAACAGCTTTGCACTATTGTGCCTTTTACAATAAACATGAAATCGCAAAATTCATTATTGAGCAAGGAGGGGACTTAAGCATTGCCGATTCATTTGGCAATGAACCTTTATGGACAGCCGTAATGAGTGATAAAGGTTTTGGTACCCATGTCGAAATCGTTACACTATTTATCAATGCAGGGGCTAATCCCAATCATGCAAATAAGGTTAATAAAACTCCGATGATGGCCGCCAAAGAATTAGAATATGATGAAGTGTTAGCAGCTTTGTTATAGAATGTTTCATTTCCAATGTTGGTCGCTGACCAACATTGGAAATGAATATAAAAGAAGAGAGCAGCCATCAATAGCTGCTCTCTTTTATATTGTCGAATACTCGCCTATTCATTTTTTTGAACCACTAAGACGCAAAGCATTCACTAAGTTGCACAGAGGAGTTTTACCAATCACTCGTTAACCAGTTAACCAATCAACTCATTAACCAATCAACTCCTCCTACACCAGCTCAATATCAAACTGCACCAAATTCACAAACTGCTGAATGCGGGCATCAATTTCTGCTTTGGTGAGTTCCTGCATGCGTTGGGGGCCAAACTTTTCTACGCAGAAAGAAGCCATGGCCGAACCCACGATGATAGCGGTCTTCATATTTTGGAAGCTGATGTCGCCGGTTTTGGCTAGCCAGCCCATAAAGCCACCGGCAAATGTGTCGCCGGCACCAGTGGGGTCAAACACATCTTCCAGCGGCAGCGCCGGTGCAAAAAACACATGGTCTTCGTGGAAGAGCAAAGCTCCATGTTCGCCCTTCTTAATGATGAGGTATTTCGGACCCATGTCCATGATTTTGCGGGCCGCTTTTACCAGGCTAAACTCATTGGTAAGCTGGCGGGCTTCGCTGTCATTTACCAGCAGTACGTCTACCAATTTCAAGTTTACCATCAAATCGTCCCAAGCGGTATCCATCCAAAAGTTCATGGTGTCGAGCACAATGAGTTTGGGGCGGGTAGTCAGTTGGTCTATCACTTGCTTTTGCAGCTTGGGCATCAGGTTGCCCAGCAGCAAAAACTCGCTGCCCTGATACGATTCGGGCACCTGCGGGTTAAAATCGGCCAGCACGTTCAGGTCTGTTACCAGCGTGTCGCGGCTGTTCATGTCGAGGTGGTAGCGACCGCTCCAAAAGAAAGAAGGCTTGTCGGCCACTTTTTCTACACCGTCGGTTTGTACACCGCGGCTGTGCAGGTCGTCGAGAATGGCTTCTTCAAAATCATTGCCCACAATGCTGATTTGCTGCACGGGCTGTACAAAGTTGGCAGCGGCATAGGCTGCGTATGTGGCGCTTCCGCCTACAATTTTGTCTACTTTTCCGAAGGGCGTTTCAAGGGCGTCGTACGCCATGGTGCCTACCACAATTAATGACATAGAGTAAATGTTTTACCGGCCGTTTTGAAATTTGGCCGTGCAAAGAAACTACTTTGAAGCCAAAGCCTTTCAGGATTGTGCCCCCGCCCCGATTTTTTGTGCAAATTGCCGGCATGAACCGCATCGACACCCTCGTACAACAGCTGCAACTACTCCCCCATCCCGAAGGCGGCTTTTATGCCGAAACCTACCGCAGCGCCACGCTGGTGGCCACGGCCAATGGCCCACGCCCCATGAGCACGGCCATTTATTTTTTGCTAACGGCGGGCAATTTCTCCGCCTTTCACCGCATAGCCAGCGATGAAGGCTGGCACCACTACGAAGGCGATACAGTGCTGGTGCATGTGCTATCGCCGGAGGGCAATTACAGTTGCATTAAACTGGGCAAGGGCGATGGCGAGCAACAGCAAGGCATGGTACCCGCCGGTCATTGGTTTGCCAGCGAAACAAGCGGCCCGCTCGGCTATGCACTGGTGGGCTGCACGGTGGCACCCGGTTTCGATTTTGCCGATTTTGAATTGGCAACCGCTGCATCATTGAGCAGCACTATGCCAGCACATCGTGTGTTGATTGAAAGACTAACAAGACAATAAATCTTATTCCGCTTTTACATTCCGCATCATGTCTGCTTCTTTGGCGGCATCGTAGTCGGGCATGCTGCGGTAGGCCCTGAAAATTTTCTTGGCTTCATCCACATCGCCATCTACCCATTTGAGGCCGGCGAGGTAGAGCACCACATCGCCAAAAGCTGCCTTGGTGGGATACAATTTTTCGAGCAACACTTTGCACTTGTCGCGGTCGCCGCTGTTGAGTGCCAGTATGGCCCGGTGAAAATCCAACGAGGGATCCTTACCCACCAACGAATCGAGCTTGTTCACCATGGCCAGAGAACTATCAATCATTTCTCGCTGGATGTAATATTCGAAATTGAGTAAGCAGCGATCCGTTTCGGTATGATGATAAGAACGATACTGCTGCATGAGTTTGGTTTCTCTGGCGGTATCACCCAGCATCCTGCTGGCTTGTATCGCTGGCATCATTGTGGTTTTCCAGGCTTGTACCGCAGCAGGCATTGCATCAAATACGGCCAACACACCATCCGCATCTCCTTTGTCTTTTTTCTGAAGCATATCCTCCTTCAGCTCCATGTAATACAATTTGTGCTGATTGATTTTGCCACCTCCACTATGCAAAAACTTTGTTTCCTGCGCCAGTGATTCTGCATACGTTTCACCAGCAAGAAACACAAATACATCAGCCACTTTCACCTTATCATCTTTTTTAATCAATATGAGGTCGTGATAGTTGATGCCGCCTTCTGCCGTGTACAAACGAAAGCGGGCAATTTGCTTACCATCTTTCTGCAACATTTTTACAAGGCGATAATGGCCCGATTTTCCTTTCGAATGCACAATGATGGAGCCAAGTTTTTTGGGCTCTTTGAAAATATCGAGATTGCGGATATCAGGGTCGTCCGGCTTTGTATACAAGGCGTCAGCGAAACACTGGCGAAAGGCTTCTTCATCCATCCGCTCATTCAGAAGCGTTGCGTCATTTTTCATCATCTTCTGCTCAAGCTCCTGCGCAAACTTCGTAGCTTCTTCCGCAGTTAATGACTTGTAAGGATCAGGACTGCTGCAAGCGAACACAGTTATCGAAAAAACAGCCACCACAAGCTTTGGCAAAATGCTACGAACAATAAACATAACGCAGGTTTAAAAGAATTGGAAAGGTAGGGCATTTATGCATCTGACCCTGCTGATGGTTGGCAGTTGGTGGTTGATGGTTGGTGGGAAGAAGATGTTAGATGCTAGATGCTAGATGACAGATGTTAGATGTTAGTAAACATCCTTGAAAATCTACTTTCATCTTCTCAATCAGTATTCTGCAAAATTTCCCCCTCCGGGGGCAGGGGGCTAATCAGCTTATTTTCTTTAACCGTTCTGCCGCAGCTTCCAGTGTGGTTTCTTTTTTGGCGAAGCAAAAACGCAACACTTTGTGGTCGTCGCCATCTACATAAAATGCCGAAGCAGGAATGGTAGCCACACCACATTCTTTCACCAACCGCATGGCCATGTTTGTATCACTTTCATGGCTGATGTTGGCATAGCTGTACATTTCGAAATAGCTGCCAAAAGATGGCACTTCTTCAAAAGGTGTGGCTTGCATGAGCTGCCGGAAATAATCCCGCTTGGCTTGTAGCTGACCACTCAGGCGTAGGTAAGGTTCTTCCGGCTGCAGGTACTGCGCCAGTGCCACCTGCGCCGGGCTGTGGCAGCTAAAACAATTGAACTGATGTACTTTCCGAAACTCTTTTGTAAAAGCAGGCGGTGCTATGCAGTAGCCTAATTTCCAACCGGTGCAGTTGTACACTTTTCCAAAACTAAACGACACAAAGCTGCGTTCGTATAAATCGGGGTAGCGCAGCATGCTCTGGTGTTGGCGGCCATCAAATATGAGGTGCTCATACACTTCATCACTCATGATGAGGATATTGGTGCCAGCTACCGTACTACGGAGTTGTGCAATGTCGGTTTCGCTCAGCACCTGCCCCCGTGGGGTTGTGTGGCGAATTGAGCAGTATCATTTTGGTGCGTGGCGAAATGGCCTTGCGTACCGCATCCCAATCAATGCTGTAATCGGGAAACTGCAGTGGTATGCGAACGACTTTGCCACCGTTGATTTCTATGTTTGGAATATAACTGTCGTAAGCAGGTTCAAACACAATGACTTCATCACCCGGACCAATGGCTGCAGTAATAGCGCTGTAAATGGCATAGGTACCACCGGGTGTAATCGTAATTTCTGTATCGGGATGAATGGTAGTGCCATACAACCGCTGTACTTTTTGAGCAATGGCTTCCCGCAGTGCCAAATGCCCGGGCATGGGTGCATATTGGTTGTAGCCATCTTGCATGGCTTTGCTCACCAAATCGGTCAATGCTTCATCCATGGGATAATCGGGAAAGCCCTGACCAAGGTTGATGGCGTTGTGCTCCGTAGCCAACGCACTCATGACGGTAAATATGGTGGTGCCAACATTTGGCAGTTTGGATTGTAACATCATGTAGCAAACCTATAGGATTATCAAAACGAATGGTCAGTAATCGATGCTGGTCTGATGAATTTTTATGCAAGAAGCTACACAAAAAAAACCGTGGAGTGCATGGCTGATGGCGGCTGCTTATTTTCTGGCAGGCATCAATCATTTTCGGGTTCCTGAGTTTTATTTACCGTTGATACCTGACTATCTCGGCCATAAAATTCTGCTCAACAACCTGAGCGGTGTAGCTGAAGTAGTGTTGGCCCTTTGTTTGATAAATGCCCGCAGCAGAAAATGGGCGGCATGGGGCATCATAGCGATGTTGTTGGCCTTTGTACCTGCACATATCTGGATGATACAAAAGGATGGTTGCCTCGATCCCAACGGTTTGTGTGTACCCGTTTGGGTTGCATGGGTACGCTTGTTGATAGTACATCCGTTACTCTTGTGGTGGGCTTATCGTTGTTGCAAAACAACCACAGCCACATCATAGTTTTTCCACGCCCGACAGCAACTCAATAATGCGGTCTTTTTTGGTACGGCTGATGGCCAGTTCGGAGCCATCTGTCATAACGATACTGCCACCATCGTTGCGCAGTAACTTACGCATGTATTGTGGGTTAATGAGGTGGCTTTGGTGTATGCGGATGAAGCCATTTTCCGACAACACTTTTTCTACATCTTTCAAAGTTCTGCAAATGAGGTGTTGCGTTTTATCGTTGCAAAAAATACGGGTGTAGTTGTTGTCGCTTTCGCAGCGGATGATACTCGCAATTTCTAAAAACTCCAGGCCTTCACCTGTTGGCAACGCTACTTTGGTTTTGGGTTTGTGCTGCGCCTGCATTACTTCCTGCATCAGGGCTATTTGCGAAGCAGTAATGAGCTTGTGTTTTTTCTCCCACCATTTTTCCAGCATGGTTTTCAAATCATCATCATCAATGGGCTTCAGTAAGTAGCTGATGGCGCTGTAGCTAAACGCCTTTATGGCATACCTGATCGTATGCTGTTACAAATACCACATCTGCTTCGTAAGGCATCAGTTTGTTCAGCAATTCAAAGCCGTTCATTTCCGGCATTTCTATGTCCAGAAAAATGAGGTCAACTTTATGTGCCAGCAAGTAGCGCAATGCTTCGGCAGGTTTATTAAACGTTCCGCTGACGCTGATGCGATCGGCAAAGTGCTCGGTCAGCAACAATCGCAGCGATTCCGTGCAATGCAGTTCATCATCAATAAGAATAGCTTTAAACATGTGTGGGTTGTTTACAAGTGATTACAACACGGGTTCCATCTATGTGTTCATCTACAAAAATATCTTCTACCTGAACCGATAGCGACACGTTTTCATGCAAACCAAAAAGGCGCATTCGTTCCATAGTGATGTTCATACCAAGGCTTTGGTGCTCCAGTCCGCCTTCTTGTTTTCGCTGCTGGCTGGCCTGCCTGCCTACGCCGTTGTCTTCTATGCATATACAGCAGCCACCGGGCACTTCATTTACACTAATGCGTACCATTTTTTCAGGCTTGTTGCTGTTCATCAATCCATGCTTGATGGCATTTTCTGCAAAAGGCTGCAGCAACAATGGTGGTAGTAATATTTCATCTGTATCAATACTCGCTGCCACTTCTATGTGATAGCGATACGTATCGCCAAAGCGTTGCCCTTCAATATCAAGATACAATTGTGTAAGGGCCAGTTCTTCGGCCAGTGTCACGGTTTCGCGTCTTGAGTTTTCCAACGTGAGCCGAAGCAGTTTACTAAATCGCATCAGGTAGTCGCTGGCATTTTTGTACTGCGCTGTTTGTATTTGATAGCGAATACTGTTGAGACTGTTGAAAATAAAATGCGGATTCATTTGGCTGCGCAGCGATTGCATTTCGAGTTGTGCCAGCTGCCGTTCATATTCCAATCGCAATTGCTTTTCTTTTTGCGCTTCCAGTTCTGCTGTACGTTCTGCCACTGTTTGCTCCAACTGTACATTCATGTTGCGCACCAGTTGTTCATTTACTTCCAGCTGTTGTATGTACGATTGAAAATGCCGGCGCTTTTCTTTTTCCGTTAAATACATTTTGTAACCGAGGGCTGCGGCAAACACAATGCTATCCAACAGTACCGCCGTTTTTAATGCCACCATAGGTGTGATGTAAAAAAATGGTTTTGTATCGGCAGAACGATACACATTACTCACAGCAGCCCATGCAGAAAAACCGATAAAAATAACACTCGCCAACACAAAGAATTGTTTCAACGGACTCTTAACCTGCACTACAGTCCATACTACAGCCACGATACAAAACACGTAGGTCAACAACCTGATAAAAACAAAGCCCGCACTGGGCAGCACGTAAGTATGTGTAGCAAATTGGTATGCAGTAATGCTTATAGCATAGAGCAAAAACAAAGCAATGACTGCTTTGATGTATATACTCAATTTGCGATAGGCAAATGCATTGACGAGGCTGGCACCAAACGCTACATAAGCTGCATAAAACACATACTGTAGTCCCTCACTTACCTGCAGGTAATAGGGCATTACATAAAAAACCAGCTTTCCTGCATAGCTGTATGTACTATTAGTTTTGGGCAATAAATACAGCAGTGCACCAGCTATGTACATTACGTAGTATAGAAAGTTTTTCTCTTTAAACCACCATCCCAAAAAACTCATGAACAACAAACTAAACAACAGACAGCCCATCACTATAGCATGGTACAAAGCAGGCGGGCTGCCTTCTACATAAGCCGAAGCAAGACTTGCTTCATAATAAGCGGGAGTTTCTAAATAAAAACTGTGGAAGTACAAATGAGAGTGCTCGTTGTACACTTTGGCAAATACCGTAAGCGTTTCTCCTGCTGCTACTGAAAAGCCATTCGAATTATTATCATCGTCAAACTGTAACCGGCTGCTGTTTACATAATCGCCGGAGTATAATTGCAGCAAGCTATCGGGATATTGAACGATGAGTGTAAAACTATCGCTACTGCCATGTGTGATGTATAAATATTGTGACTTGTGGCTGTTGTTGTGCAGCACAAATTTCAGCCAGATATCTTTTTGATTGTGGCTTAGCCATTGCGAATCAACAGGCAGCCATGCTTTACTCAGCGCCGCTTCCTGCCAATCAGCAGCAGCACTGGCTGGCATCACCTGCACCGCTGGCTGTTTTTCCAAAGCAATGTAGCCATCTATTGTAGCCACAGCAATGGTATCTGCCGCAGTTACACGGCCTACACAACAGCACCACAATGCAATAAGAAAACAAACGGCTTTCATAGGGTAGTAAGCAATGTACAAGAATATGCCACAGGCAACAAATATGCATTGAGCAGTTGGCCATACTCACTGAGAAAACAACAGCATACAGCAAATTCTCAGGCAAGCCTGCACTATGCTATGCAGCATGTTGCACAATACTCAACGCTCATTGCCCGGTGCGCATGGCCAGCATAGTTTCACCCTTGCATCATTTTGCTCACCCCTCTCAGAAAGAAACCTATGAAACAATTGTTGTTTAGTTTGCTTGCACTTTGCAGTTGCCAGCTGCTACTAGCTCAAAACAGTGGTCAGCGCATTAAGGAAAATGCCAAATGGAAAACTGAAAACAAGGTGAATGAAAAAAGTAGACAAAGCCATAGATGATGTGCTCGATGGCAAACTATTTAAAAAGAAAAACAAAACAGCTGATTCTGCCAAAACAAAGCCAACCACACCCAACGGCAACGAAGAAAAAGCAGAACCTGCTGCTCAGGAAAAACAACCTTTAAAAGCGTACAGCAAATTTGATTTTGTACCCGGCGAAAAAGTGTTGTACTACGATGATTTTGAAAGAGTAGCCGTAGGCGATTTTCCGGCGGAATATAATACCGATGCCAGCGGCGAAGTAATGACCGTAGATGGTAAAAACGGCAAGTGGTTGGGCCTTTCCAAAAACGGCAGTTTCATACCGGAAAAAATAACCAGCCTGCCAGACAATTTTACCTTAGAAATGAACGTGGGCATTATTGAAGATCCGAGCAACAATATGAGTGGTTTTGGATTGCATTTCAATACCGATAAAACCCAGCTATTCGATTACCATTTTGCCAGAGGCAGCTTTGTTACCCTGCACCCTTCCGGCGGTACCGCTGCATTCAGCGTGTATCAGGCAGCCACCGACAACAGCCTGAGCAATGAGTTTAAAATGCCACAATGGAACATCACAACCGACCAATCTTTTGCACGGCTGAGCATCTGGCGCCAAGGCAGCAGGTTACGGGTATATGTAAATGAAAACAAGCTCATGGATATCCCTCGTTTCTTCAACCTGCAACAACCGTATCACTTAGCTTTCTTCCGCGACTTTTTTGGCGATTGCAACCTGTTGTTGACAGATATAAGGTTAGCCGCTGGCGCCCCCGACAACCGCAGCAAACTCATTACTGAAGGTCGTTTTAGCACTACAGGCATTTTATTCGACTTTCAGCAAAGCAGCATCCGCCCCGAAAGCTATCAGGTAGTAAAAAACATTGCGGCTACCCTTGCAGAAAACCCAACTGTTCGTGTAAAAATTATGGGTCATACCAGCAACGATGGCGATGCCAATGCCAACCTGCTGCTGAGTAAGCAACGGGCAGCAGCCGTAAAAAATACACTTGTAAAAGATTTTGGCATTGATGCCAACCGCCTGGAAACCGACGGCAAAGGCGGCAGTGAGCCAGCCGACAAAGGCAGCACACCCGAAGCAAAAGCCAACAACAGAAGGGTTGAATTCATCAAACTGTAAGTCGTTATCACTCTTATGAAAAATACACTCACTCTTGCTCTTTGCTGCATGAGCATGTTTGCTGCTGCACAACATGTGGGCATTGGCATTGCCAACCCAACAGACAACCTGCAAGTACATGGCAACAATGCTACCAGTTCGGGCATTAGTTTTACCAACAACGCTACGGGTAATACTGCAGCCAATGGCATGCGTATCGGTTTGTTTTATGATGCTGCAAATGCCATCAACCGATACGGCTTTATTAGCGTACCTGCTAATCTGCCTTTCAACATTTGGCAGGGAACGCAACGCAGATTGGTGATGAATAACACCGGTGAAATTGGCATTGGCATGAATCCATATCCGGGAGCAACATTGTCTGTCAATGGTTCAGCATATATAATTGCCAAACCTGCAACCGGTGCGCTGGTATTTGTGGCAGATACCATTGCCAGCAATACCAATCTGGGCACAGGTGTTGTGCTCACCAAACATTTAAGTACGGGCAGAAACTTTTTCAATTTCTTGCTCAGGGGTGATCGTTCACAAGCAATACTGGAAGTTGATTTTAAAAACGGCACTGCCAATGCAAAGCAAACTGAAATTTTGTTCGACTCAACCGGCCGAATTGGTATTGGTAATTATCTGAGCTACTACAACAACCCCATTCAATCGGACCTGCACTTGTTTGGCTCACAAACCATTGAAGGCAAAACCGGCGGCACTCAATTGTCCATCAATGGCCCTGCCAGCAACTATTCATCCGGCTCCTACTTTAAGCTGGCATACAATGCATCGGGCAACGAATCGGCGCCAGTTCCATTAGGACAACGTTTTCATTATTTCATGAAGCTCAATGACAGTAGTGTTTTCAATTCACCTGATGCAGGTGGATCGCTGGCTATTGGGCGATACAGAACCACACCCCTGGGTGCTATTTTCTACAAGAATGATTTGATTGCGTTGTCTCAAAATAAAACCGGGCAGGTGGGCATTGGTGGGTACCCATTGTCGACAGACAATGTGCATGAAGTGTTTATGTGGGGCAATACCCGTTTTAGTGCGGATAAAATTACCCTCGACCGTCCCGCTGCAGCAAGTGCCAGTAGTGCCAGCATAGAGCTTCGCAATGAAGGTGCTTACCGCTATGGCTTTGGCTACGATGCCAGCAACGATCGTTTCTTTTTGTACGAAGGCAAAAGCAACAGCAATGCATTGTTCGTGAACAACGGCCGCCTTGGTGTTGGTAACCGCAACCCAACCACCAACACCCTCGAAGTAAACGGCAATGCCAGCAAAGCCACAGCCGGCGATTGGTTGGCCAACAGCGATGCCCGGCTGAAAAAAGAAATTACACCACTCAACAATGCCTTAGAAAAACTGCTGCAATTGAAGGGCGTTACTTACGAATGGAATGATGATAAAACCGGTACCCAAAGACCTGCTGGAAAACAAATGGGTTTTACAGCACAAAATATTCAGCAGGTATTTCCGCAGCTGGTAAGCACCGATGCGCAAGGTTATTTACAAACGAGCTATGGCACTTACGATGCTTTGTATGTAGAAGCCATTAAAACTTTGTTGCAACGCATTGAAACATTGGAACAACAAGTAAAAGCACTACAGCAGCGGTAATACTTACCCTTCGATATCTCAACCGGCCATAATCCTATCGAAATGGTCGGTTTGCCTTTTATCAAAAAGCAAAAGCACATACACAAGTGGCATAGCAATTGCAGCAATCAGCTGTACCTTGTAGCTGCTTATGCCTTATCTCGATACTTATACTACGCCACTCACGGCAGCTACTGCTGCACATTTGTTGCGCAGGGCCACGGCGGGTCCACGCAAGCCAGAAATTTCGGCTTTTACAGGCCTCACCGCTACCGAAGCATACGACAGCTTGCTGGCCAATGTGCAGTACTACCCCGAACCGGTCATTCACCTCGATACCGGCAATGCCGGCTTTGGCACTGCCCTCAACAGCGGCGCCCCGTTTGATACTGATTCTAATTTTGGTAAAGTGCAATCGGTACGGTTTTGGTGGCTTGGTTTAATGGCCAATCAAAGCCGGCCGCCCAGCCTGTTGGAGAAGCTGGCCCTGTTTTGGCAAAACCATTTTGTAGTGAGTTCAGAGGTTGTAACGGAGTACCGGTTTGTGTGGCGTTATCTCAATTTAATTCGGGACAATGCGCTGGGTAACTTCCGCAGCTTTGTGAAGCAAGTGACCATCGACCCTGCCATGCTCGAATACCTCAATGGCAATCAGAATGTAAACGGCGCCCCCAACGAAAACTATGCCCGTGAGCTGCAAGAATTATTTACCGTAGGTGAAAAAGATTTTTATGGCAATGCCAACTACACAGAGCAAGATGTAAAAGAAGCAGCCCGTGTGCTTACCGGTTGGCGGCATTACAATTACTGGTGGAATGGCACCACTTCTATCTACAGTGCCTTTCAGCTCAACCGCCACGATACAGGCAATAAAACTTTCTCTGCCAAATACAACAATGCAGTTATTACCGGCAACAATACCACCAATGCTGGCAATGTAGAAGTAGATGCACTCGTCAGCATGTTGCTCAATCATCCGGAAACACCCAAGTTTATTTGCCGCAAATTGTACCGCTGGTATGTAAACCCCAACGTGACGGAAGAAATTGAAAACAATGTGATTATTCCATTGGCAAATTTTTTCAAAAGCCCGGGCAACAATTTCCAGATAGAACCGGTGCTGCGCAAGTTGCTCACCAGCGATATTTTTTTCGACATCAGCAATCGCGGTGCGATATTAAAATCGCCCATTGAGTTGATTATTGGTGCGTATCGATTGTTCAACCTGCCGCCGCCCAATGCGGCCACCGAGCCCGGTCCGGCAGAAAAGTACCTCGGCAATGTGTGGTGGAATACGCTCAGCATGCAAATGCCCATTACCGCTCAGTCATCTGTATTTGGCTATGAACCATATTATCTCGCTTCAAGGTCGAAAGGTTGGTTAAGTTCGGCTACGTTGGCTCTTCGCTATCAGTTTGCCGACACCTTGATTTGGCCATGGCTGCAGGTGACGCCATCATACAAATTGGGTTTGGATTTAGTAGGATGGGCTACTTCGTTGCAGCCCAACTTTGGTAATGTAGCCGCATCGGCTGCCATTACCACCGAGCAAATACTGGCCAGTTTTTCTGAGCACATGTTTGTGTTTCCGTTGAGTACGGCGCAGCAAAACTTTCTCATCGATACCATCATGATGCAGGGCATTCCGCGTAGCTCCTGGATATTTGAATGGAACCGCTACCGGCAAACACCTGCCAACCTCGACAATTACAATTCCGTACGCTGGCGCCTATCGCTACTGATGCGCTACATGCTCCGCATGGCCGAATTTCAAATTAGCTAACCCGCACCACGCATTTGCATTTATGAAAAGAAGAATCTTTGTTCGCAATACGGCTTTGGCTTCTGTGGCACTTCCGCTTCAGCTCAATGGTTTTGGCATGACGGCCCACAGCGAAGCCAGCCATTTGGTGCAGGCGTTGGGCAATGTACCGGCTGCTCATGAAGACCATGTGCTGGTCATCATCAACATGGTAGGTGGCAATGATGGATTGAACACCGTAATACCTGTAGCACAATATTCACAGTACTACAATTTGCGCAGCAATATTGCTATTCCTACCAATAAACTGCTGGTGCTGGAAGGCGAAACAGACATTGCCCTGCACCCGGCACTATCAGGCATGCGGGATTTGTACAATGATGGATTGGTAAGTATTGTGCATGCCGCTGGCTATCCCGATTCGAACCAAAGCCATGCCCGTAGCAGCGATATTTGGATGACAGGCGTAAGTGCCAATCAATACGCCAGTACGGGTTGGGCGGGCCGCTACCTGGAGCAGCGTTTTACAGGTTATCCAGCAGGATACCCCAGCGCCAGCATGGAAGATCCGTTGGCTTTGCAAATTGGATACACCGCTACACCTACGTTGCAGGGTACAACCCAATCAACAGGTGTTACCATCAATGATGCCAATGCTTTTTACCAACTGATTGGCGAAAGCTGCAATGTAGCCGGCGAAGATTTGCCCTGCTGCGATGCTGGCGATTTGGTGGCCTTTGTACGGCGGCAGCAGGTGCTGGCAGTGGGCTATTCAGCCGAAATAAAACAAGCGGCAGATGCCGGTGCAAATCTGGCCACTTACCCCACACAAAACCGGCTGGCCGATCAATTGAAAATTGTATCCCGATTGATACACGGCGGTTTAAAAAGCAAAATTTATTTCGTGTCGATGGATGGTTTTGATACGCATTCGGGCCAGGCCGAAAGCAGCGATGTAACCACCGGCACCCATGCCAATCTGCTCAAGCAATTGGGCGATGCTGTAAAAGCTTTTTACACCGATTTGCAACTGCAGGGCACCCAACAAAGAGTACTGAGCATGACCTTTTCTGAGTTTGGCCGCAGGGCCAATTCCAACAGTTCACTCGGCACCGATCATGGGCAGGCAGCACCCATGTTTCTCATAGGCCAAGGCTTGCAGAAAAAACAAATCGGCACACCGTCTAACCTTGTCAGCGATTTGCTACCGGTAAACCCGCAACCGTGGGAAACACAACGTGATTTGGCCATGCAAATTGATTTCAGAAGAGTGTACGCCGACGTGCTGAATGACTGGCTGGGCAACGACCCCGGCGATACAGCGCAAATTTTGTATCAGCCTTTTGCCACCACCAGCATACTCAAACCGACCATTGAAACAATAACCAATGGCAACTGGGCCGACCGCAGTACCTGGAGTGCCGGCCGCATGCCACTGGCCGGCGAAACTGTGATTGTAAATGCCGGACATACGCTGCACATTCCGCAATCGGTAAGCGTTCACAAAATGGAAGTACATGGCACACTCGATGTAAAACCCGGTGTGCAACTCAACATTACCGGGCAATAAAAAACCATTCCGTGTGGAATGGTTTTTTGAAAAATGATAGCAGCAACGCTTTACAAATACTTATCGCCTTTGTTGCGCTTTACTTCTGCCATGTAATCTTTTATTTCCTGCTCCCGGTCTTTTTGCAAATGAGCAGTACATCGTTGGTGTCTACAATAACAAAATCATCGAGGCCCTGCAGCACTACCATTTTGCTATCGGGTACATGCACCATGTTGCGGGTCGCATCTATCACCATTACGTTTTTACCCGTTACGGCATTGCCCAAATAATCTTTGTCCATGTTTTCGTAGGCGCTGTTCCAGGTACCCAAATCGCTCCAGCCAATGCTGGCCGGTATGATGTGCACGTTTTGCGCCTTTTCCATAATACCGTAGTCGATAGAAATATTGGTACACTGCGGATAGATGCGTACCAGTGCTTCGTGTTCTTGTTCGGTATCAAACAAATTGGCCTCCGCAGCAAACACTTCGTACATCTCTGGCAGGTGTTGTTCAAATGCATGCAACACATCGGCAGCCTTCCACACAAATATGCCTGCGTTCCATAAAAAGTCGCCGCTGGCCAAAAAGGTTTTTGCCAACTCCAGGTTGGGTTTTTCGGTAAAGGTTTTCACCTTAAACACGTTGTTCTCCACCGGCTCCTGATCGTATTGAATGTAGCCGTAACCTGTGTTGGGATAGGTAGGATTAATGCCCAAAGTCACCAGTGCATTTCTTTCTTCAGCAAACTGCAAAGCCTGCTTTGCCAGGTCGGCAAAGCCCGTCTCGATCCATCACCAAATGATCGCTGGGCGATACAATGAAAGATGCTTCGGGATTGCGCTGCATGAGTTTGAAAGCCATGTAGGCTACACAGGGCGCTGTGCTTTTGCGGCTGGGTTCTTTCAAAATATTGGCAGCCGGCAGGTGGGGCAATTGCTGTGCCACCAGTGGCGCATATTCTTCAAACGTGATGATGAAAATATTTTCTGCAGGTACAAACGCTGCAAAGCGGTTGTAGGTAGATTGCAGCAGCGTTTGACCGGTACCGAGCACGTCGAGAAACTGCTTGGGCAACCGGTTGCGGCTCATGGGCCAAAAGCGACTTCCAATGCCGCCCGCCATGATGGCCACATATTGATGATTATTCATGTGTATGGGTTGGTTTGTTGCGTGTATTTTTTTATAGCAAGCCTTCTTTTACGAGGTCGTGCAAATGTAGGATTCCCACATATTGGTTGTTGGCAAGTACCACCAGGTGTGTAATGTCGTATTGACGCAGCACATCAAGGGCATGCATGGCCATGGCATCGGGGTCGATGGTTTTGGGATGACGGGTGCAAATGTCAGCAGCTGTAACACCGGCAATGGGCTGTCGGCGTTCGAGCATGCGGCGCAAATCGCCATCGGTTATCACTCCGAACAAACTGCCGTCTTCGTTTATCACAGCTGTTGCCCCCAATCGTTTGGCCGTCATTTCTATCACCGTTTCGGGGAGCGGTGTTTCGGGCCGTACCATGGGCACGGGGTTGTTGGCAATGAGGTCAGACACCCGCAGAAACAACTTTTTACCCAAAGCACCACCGGGGTGGAAACGGGCAAAATCGTCGCCGGTAAAATGATTGAGGTGCATGAGGCAAACCGCCAGTGCATCGCCCATTACCATTTGAGCGGTAGTACTGCTGGTGGGTGCCAGATTGTTAGGGCAGGCTTCTTTTTCTACTGTCGTATTGAGCACCAAATCAGATTGGGTGGCCAAAAAACTACCGGTATTGCCCACCATGCCGATGAGGGTATTGCCAAAGTTTTTGATGAGGGGTACCAGCACTTTAATCTCGGGGCTGTTGCCGCTTTTGCTGATGAGCATCACCACATCGTGTTGCGTAATCATGCCCAAATCGCCATGGATGGCATCGGCAGCATGCATGTACAAGCTGGGTGTACCCGTGCTGTTGAGGGTGGCTACAATTTTTTGGGCAATGATGGCGCTTTTGCCAATGCCGCTTACCACCAAGCGGCCGCTGCATTGGTGTATGGTTTGCACCACTTGTTCAAACTGCTGATCGATAAAACCCTGTAGGGCAGCCACGCTATCTGCTTCTATCTGAATGCTTTGCTGCGCAAGGGTAAGAATATTGGGTTGTGCCATGCGGCGCAAAGGTAGCCTTTTGCCCGTAGCAGCCTGCACTCCGGCAGGCATTTTTAGGCTGCTGGCAGCTCTGTAAAATTTGTGTCACAGCTGGGTTTCTTTAACATTTTCTGGGGGAAATGGCCCCCCGGTGCGTTGCATTAAAAACTAACTTCGCCATCCTTTTTTCAGTACAGGCGTGTCATGCCAATCGGCACCAGTTTTCATTTCTGCACACTCTCAGATTTTTTCAGACGAAAAACACGTCCCACTGGCTGAATTGAAGTATCTTAAAGAAGTTCCGGGCAATTGTGCCAGGAAGCAAAATGGCATATCATGGCAAAAACTGTGGCGAAAAAATCAGCAGCAACCCCTAAAAAAACAACGGGCACTGCTGTTACCAAAAAAGCATCGGCCAAAAAAACGGCTACCCAACATACCACTGCTCCAATTTCTACTTTTAGCGAAGCTGAACTGCTGGAAAAACTCAACTTCCATTTTGGTTTCGATGCCTTTAAAGGCAAGCAACTCGAAGCCATCAACAGCCTGCTCAGCGGCAAAGACACCTTCATCATTATGCCCACCGGCGGTGGCAAAAGCCTTTGCTACCAACTGCCCGCTATGATTTGTGATGGCGTGGCCATTGTGGTGAGTCCGCTCATTGCCCTCATGAAAAACCAGGTAGACCTGGTGCGTGGCTACAGCGACAACGACAATATTGCCCACTTCCTCAATAGTACGCTGAACAAAACCCAGCAGCGGGAAGTGAAAGACGACCTCACCAGCGGCCGCACCAAAATTTTGTACGTAGCGCCAGAAACGCTGACCAAGCAAGACAACCTCGATTTTTTCCGTGACCTTAATATTTCCTTTTTTGCGGTAGACGAAGCCCACTGTATTTCTGAATGGGGCCACGACTTCCGACCTGAGTATCGCCGCCTGCGGGATATGATGGACGAGATTAACGAACAAATTCCGGTGATTGCACTTACGGCCACGGCTACGCCAAAAGTGCAAAGCGATATTGTCAAAAATCTGGGCCTGCGCAATCCGAACATTTACATTTCTTCTTTCAACCGCACCAACCTGTACTACGAAGTACAACCCAAAGTGAAGAAGGAACAAACGGTGCGGAACATTGTCAAGTTCATTTCGCAGAACAAAGGCAAGAGTGGCATTATCTACACCCTCAACCGCAAAACCACTGAAGAGCTGGCTGAAGTATTGCAGGCCAACAACATCAAAGCAGTAGCCTACCACGCTGGCCTCGATGCCAAAATACGAGCCGAGCGTCAGGATAAATTTTTGAATGAAGATGTGCAGGTGATTGTGGCTACCATTGCTTTTGGCATGGGCATCGACAAACCGGATATCCGTTTTGTGATTCACTTCAACATTCCCAAATCCATCGAAAACTATTATCAGGAAACGGGCCGTGCCGGTAGGGATGGCATGGAAGGCAAGTGTATTCTATACTACTCTCACAGCGATGTGGCCAAGCTGGAACACCTGATGCGGGACAAGCCGCTGAGTGAGCGGGAAGTGGGTGCTCAACTCATCAACGAAACCGTAGCATTTGCGGAGAGCAACGTGTGCCGCCGCAAAATTTTGCTGCACTATTTTGGCGAAGAAGCTAAGCAGGAAAACTGCGGCCTTTGCGACAACTGCCTGCATCCGAAAGAATCCATCGACACCAAAGACGAAGTGATTAAAGTGATGAAAGTGGTGAAAGCGTTGGATGAACATTTCAATATTGATTACGTCATCAACATATTGCTGGGCAACCCCATACCGCAGGTGACCATGTTCCGCCACAACAACATTCCGGAGTTTGGCATTGGCAAAGACAAAGACGCTCATTTCTGGAACAGTCTCATTCGCCAAATGTTGCTGAGCACTTTGCTCCGCAAAGACATTGAAGAATATGGCCTGCTGAAGTTTACGGATAAAGGAAAGGCATTTATGAAGAAGCCAACCGAATTCCGCATTGTGCTCAACAACCAGTTTGAAGATGCCAACGAAGATGATGGCGACTACGATGGTGGCGATGGTGCTGGCACCGGTGCTGCCGCCGACGACAAGCTGTTTGAAATGCTGAAAGAACTGCGTCAGCGGGAAGCGAAAAAACGTAGCCTGCCACCGTTTGTCATCTTCCTCGAAAACAGCCTGCAAGACATGGCCACCATGTACCCCACAACGCTGGAAGAGCTGGAAAAAATGCAGGGTGTAAGCAAGGGTAAAGCCATCAAGTTTGGTAAGCCGTTTATTGAACTCATTGCCAACTACGTAGAAGAAAACGACATTACCAAGCCGGAAGACTTTGTGATGAAAAGCGTAGTAAACAAGAGCAGCAATAAGGTGTATATCATTCAAAACATTGATAAGAAAATACCGCTGGAAACCATTGCCAAAAACAAAAGTCTTGGCCTGCACGAACTGCTGGAAGAAATGGAAACCATTGCTGCCAGCGGCACCCGCCTCAACCTCGACTACGCTATAGATGAAATGCTGGACGAATACGAGCAGGAAGAAGTGATTGAATACTTTAAAGGCTGCGAAACATCGTCACTCGATATTGCGCAAAAAGAACTGAGCGACCTGAGCCTCGATTGGGAACAGCTGAAAATTATGCGCATCAAATTTTTGAGTGTGTACGGCAACTAAGCCTGCACCATCAAAGCAACAGCCACGAAGCAAAACCGACAACATCACGCAAGTGTATTGCTGCAGTTTGCTTCGTGGCTTTTTTATGTTTTAAAATAAGTAGCGAACACACTACACATCAAAATCCACTTCTACTTCGGCACTGCGTGGATGGCTTTGGCAGGTAAGAATATAGCCTGCCGCAATTTCATCGGGCTCCAGGCCATACACCACATCCATGTCTACTTCACCTTTCACCAACTTGGCTTTACAAGTGCAGCATACACCGCCTTTGCAGGCATAGGGCGATCGGCGCCTTGCAGCAGGGCCGCATCCAGTATGCTGTTGCCCATGTATTCCAAATCGAAAGATGAGTGAACGCCGTCAATACGCAGCTGCACTTTGCTCATAGGTTGTTTGTGCTGCGCCGCCGCATCATTTCTATGAATAGGCTTGTGCGATGCTGCAGAACTAAATAACTCTACATGTATTTTTTCAGTTGCCAAGCCGGCACGTATCAATGTGTCTTTGGCATCGAGTGTCATTTGCTGAGGGCCGCACAAAAAGCAGGCATCTACTTTCGTTACATCAATCAATTGCGTGGCCAGCGTTTCACATTTGGCTGCATCAATACGACCATGATGTATATCGGCATCGGTTCTTTCGCGGCTCAGCACATGTATCAACCGGAAGCGTTCGATGTATTTATCCTTGAGTGCTTCCAGCGCTTCTTTAAACATGATGCTGCTGCGGTTGCGATTGCCATACACCAATGTAAAACGGCTGTTGGGCTCGGTACGCAGTGTAGTGCTGATGATGCTGAGAATGGGCGTGATACCACTACCCGCAGCAATGGCGAGGTAGTGCTTTTGTTGCGCTGGTTGCAATGGCGTAAAAAACTTACCGATGGGTGGCATCACTTCCAACTGCATGCCCGGTTTGAGTTCGGTATTGGCCCAGGTAGAAAACACACCGCCTTCTACTTTTTTGATACCAATTTGCCAGGCATCATCCAGCGGGCTGCTACACAGGCTGTAGTTGCGCCGAACTTCCTGCCCGTTGATGTTGGCTTTTATGGTAAGGTATTGACCCTGCGTAAAGGCAAATACGTTACGCAACGCTTCTGGTACATCAAAACTTACAACAACGGCATTGTTCGTTTCGGGTGATACGCTTTTTACAGTAAGGGTATAAAAATGTTGTGCCATATCGCTACAGTATCTGCTTTGTTATTGTTCTAATCCTTTCAATAGCATCATTACCAAATCGTCGGCTATTTGTTTGCTGCTGATGGCTTTTTTGCTGCGCTGCCAATACTCAATGCTTCGCACAGCTGATAGCATGGTGAGCACCGCCACATGTGGATGCACGGCCTTGAACTTGCCTGTATCAATGCCATGCTGAATGATGGCAGCCAATCGGTTTTCGTATTGCTTGCGTTGGTTGAGAAAATTGGTGAGCCAAGGTTCTTTCAAATGCTTCCAGTCGCGGTTGCTTACATACACATCATTGTAGCGGGTAAGCAACATGTGTATGTGAAACCGGATGATGGCTTCCATTTTGCGGCTGGCGCAACTATCATCGGCTTCGAGTTGCAGCAGGTGCGCATTAAAATCGTTGGCAACGCTAAAGCAAATTTCACGCAGCAATTCTTCTTTACTACTGATGTGGTTGTAGAGGCTGGCAGCTTCCATGCCGGTTTGCTCGGCCAGCTGCCGCATGGTGGTGGCGTTGAAGCCATTGGTTTTAAAAAGGCCCGCAGCCTGTTCCAGTATTTGCTGGCGGCGGTTGGGGCTGGTGGTTTGTTTGGGGCGAGCCATAGCAATCGATTCCTACAAAACTAACGGTTGTTAGTCAATGAATTGGCGGTGAATAAGACAGAACCCGACATTCAATCTGTGCATTTGTGGCGAGACGAATGAAGTAATTTAAGAAGGGGTTAAACCCCCTCCGTTACTCGCCTCTACCTCAATCCACGGGTTGAAACCCTGGCAATGGGAAAAGCATTGACCCGTTTGGTAGCTATACTTGTCTATCACTTTTCATCTATGCATCTGTGGCAAAAGGCTATTTCCACAAATGAAAAGATGAGGCTGAAATCCTTCACTCAGCTTACATCAGCATTCTACAGGTTGAAACCAGTGCCAATGAGGGATAATGTTGTACAAAGGCTAGCTTCTCCCACTTCCTTATTCTCTATTTCTTATTGCTTATTCCTTATTCCAACATCTCTTTACCAAGCTTCTGGAACGGGTGCCGGTTTTACAGGTCCGCCATTCAACCAGCTATTTTGCCATTACTCCAAAAGCGTCATTTTGGCGACATTCCTACCTGCATTACCTAAAACACTGTTTTTCAATGCGTTGAATCATTTCAACAATACCTCAGGCTGCCATGTACTAAAAAAAATATGGTACTATGTGTTGCATGGTACCGATTAGTACCTATATCTTTGTGTTGTCAACACGAGGAAGACGGAAAGGCACGAAAGCCAACCCAAGCACTCACACCCGCACACTTTGATTATTCGGGCCTACCGTCTTCCTGACTTTCGGACTTAATAAAACACAAACACCATGAACATTGAAAACACCGCCAGTCAGATGCGCAAGGGAGTACTGGAGTTTTGTGTGCTATCGGTGATACGCAAGGGTGAGGCCTACCCGAGTGATATCATTGAGCAGATGAAAGCAGCCAACTTCCAACTGCTGGAAGGAACGCTGTATCCGCTGCTCACACGCCTCAAAAATTCAGGAATGGTGAACTACCGCTGGGTAGAAAGCAGCAAGCGGCCCGCCCCGCAAGTACTTCAGCCTCACCGATAAGGGCCTTGCCTTTTATCAGGAGCTGGAAAGTACCTGGAACGAAATGGCCAGTGCTGTAGACAGCGTTATCAACGGCACACCGCTCACCCCTCCGCCAGAACACACCGAACCACCCAATCACACACACACAAACCACGAAGCCTAACCCACACAACACGCCTGCTACGCACACTTGCACACCCCAACACACGCCAGCAAACACACACAACACCCACGCAACTCCTCCAACCTAAAATTCTCTCCAAACACGAATTCACCATGAAAAAGGTCATCAACATCAACTTCCAGGGCAGGGTAATTCCTATTGAAGAAACTGCTTATGAGATGTTGCAAAACTATATCAGCAGCCTGCGCAACTACTTTGCCAACGAAGAAGGCCGCGAAGAAATCATCAACGATATTGAGAACCGCATCGGCGAACTTTTTGGCGAAGCCCTCAAAAAAGGTGCCGCCTGCATCACCGAAGACGAGCTCAATAAAATCATGAGCAGCATTGGCCGGCCCGAAGATTTTGCCGCCAATGATGAAGACGCTGGTACCAGCACCGCCAGCAGCTCAGCTTCTTACAGCCAGAGCCAGCAGCAGCACAGCTACCAGCAGCAATACCAGCAAACCACTGAACCCAAGCGCCTCTACCGCGATGAGCAAGACAAAATTTTGGCCGGTGTAGCCAGTGGCATTGCCCACTACCTCGGCATCGACCCTGCAGTGGTTCGCCTCATCTTTGCTTTCCTGCTGATTGTAGGTGGCACAGGTATTCTGCTGTACATCATCCTCTGGATTGTATTGCCCAGCAAAAGCCTGGTGAACCATGTACGCAAACGCCTTTTTCGTGACCCCGATGATAAAGTCATCAGCGGCGTATGCGGTGGCCTCGGTAAGTATTTTGATATCAACCCTGCCATTCCCCGCGTCATTTTTGCAGCGCCATTCATCTTTGGCCTCATCACTTCTATCGGTCGCAACTTTTTCGATGATGGTCCCATCTTCGTAGGCGGTTTCGGTGGTTCTACATTCATCCTCGTGTACGTAATCCTCTGGATTGTACTGCCCGAAGCACTCACCGCTTCTGAAAAGTTGGAAATGCGGGGCGAAAAAGTGGACCTCAACAGCATCCGCGATACCGTAATGAACGATCCGCAGGGCTTTAAAGGCCGTGCCCAAAAAATGGGCGAAGAGGTAAAAGCCTCTGCTCAAAAAATGGGTAGCGAAATGAAAGAAACCTTTCAGGACCGCGGCCAGGCTTTCAATGCAGAAGTAAAAAAATCGGGTAGCGGTATTGGCAACGCCATTGCTATTCTGGTAAAAGCTTTTGTGTACTTCGTGTTGGGTTGCGTAGCCTTCGGGTTGTTTGTAGCCCTCATAGCCCTCACCGGCGCCGGTGTAGGTGTAATGCCGCTGCACGACTTCTTTTTGCAAGGCACATCCCAAAACCTGTTTGCCCTTGGTACCCTTGTATTGTTCATCGGTGTTCCCATCATCAGCATACTGGTATGGTTTATCCGCCGCCTTATGAAAGTGCGTACCCACAACAAGTTTATCGGATATGCATTTACTGCGCTGTGGTTTGTGGGTTTGTTTTGCCTTATCGCCTTGTTGGGCAGTGTACGCCGCAGCTTTTCTACCCAAATAGGTAAGCGGGAAGAAATCAGCATTCAGCAGCCCAAAAATGGCAAGCTCGAAGTGGCCATTGCCGATGAGCAAATCAGCTACTACGATGGTTGGTTTGAAATGGATGGCCTGGTAAGCATTGATGGCGACAGCATGTATGTAAACACTGCCAAAGTAAATGTGGTGAAGAGCAAAGACAGTTTGTTTCATGTGCACATGATTCGCATGAGCCGTGGCCGCGACCGTGCACAGGCACAGCAGCTGGCCGAAAAAATCAACTTCCCCATTGTACAAAAAGACGATATCCTTTATCTACCCGGTACGTTCACCATTGCCCGCCATGATAAATGGCGCAATCAAAAAGTGATGATTGTAATTGAAGTACCTGTAGGCAAAAACATTCGCCTGAGCAATGAAGTAGATGACTATGATTATTTCAACATCGACTTTGGCCGCAGCCGCCGTGGCTTCCGCATAGATATTGACCGCGAATGGGAAGAAGGCCTGTACTGGGAAGATGAAATAGACATGCAAATGACCGAAGACCGGCTGGAATGGGATGGCCGCAATCCTGACCGTGACGGCAACCGGTACAACAGGATCGATCGCAACACCGATCGTGGCAGAGAAACCATCATCACAGATAGTAACAACGTGAAAGAGCCAACGGCACCGAAATCGCCTGCAGCCCCCAAGCAGCAAGCCACACCAGACAGTGTGTACCGCTACAAGCAGGTAAAAGAAAAGCCTGCAGAAAATAATACTGACGATGCCACTGTTACCGGCAGCAACTTTCGACCCATGTCGCCGCTGGCCAGTGTACTTAAACTCTTTTAGTTCCGTACCACCGATACCTTTTTACACCTTCATTAGTTTTTAGGTTGGCGCCCTGCTGGTTTTTACCGGCGGGGCCTTTTATTTATCCATGGTAGCAAACAAATAGTTGAGCATGAGAAGCAGGGCCGCTTTGTGATTCAGCTAACAAACTCTTGTGTGCAAGCATTGTTATCTTGTGGTATGCACACTATTCGCAAAGTGGTCATTATCGGCGGTGGTTTCGCCGGTTTGCAATTGGCCCGAAAACTCAACAATAAGCCCGCATTTGCGGTCACTCTTATCGACCGGTTTAACTATCATCAGTTTCAACCCCTCTTTTATCAGGTGGCCACGGGCGGGCTTGATGCCAGTAATATTTCTTTTCCGCTGCGTAAAGTTTTTCACAACAGTAAAAATGTACGGATACGACTTGATAAAGTAACGGGCATTGATACCCAAGCGCAGGTTGTACATACCGAGCACGGTAGGCAGCTTTATGACGACTTGGTGATAGCGACCGGTGCAGATACCAACTTCTTTGGCAATGCTGATTTAGAGCAGCACACCTACCCAATGAAAAGCACGGTAGAAGCGTTACAACTCCGGCATAAAATCATAACCAACTTTGAAGCGCTGCTATATACACAGGACCCCATTTTGCAGCAGCGATTACTTACGATTGTAGTAGTGGGAGGCGGGCCAACTGGTGTAGAACTGAGCGGCGCCATTGCCGAAATGAAAAGCTTTGTGCTGCCCAAAGACTATCCTGAAATTGATTTTTCTAAGATGCGCATTTTGCTATTGGAAGGCACAGGTAAAACCCTTGCTGCCATGAGTGAAAGCAGCAGCCGGCAAAGCCAGCAATACTTGCAGCAGTTGGGCGTAGAGGTAATGACCAATACCCTGATGGAAACTTATGATGGGCAAACCATTACACTAAAAGATGGCAACACGATAGAAAGCGGATTGGTAATATGGGCTGCAGGCATTAAAGGCAACGTGCCTGATGGCATCGACCCTTCGCTGATTGTGCGGGGCAACCGCATCAAGGTCAATCGCTTTAATCAGGTAGAAGGTTTTAGCAATGTGTATGCCTTGGGTGATGTTGCATGGATGCAAACGCCCAGCTATCCAAACGGACATCCGCAGGTAGCCAATGTGGCCATCAATCAGGCGGTGAACCTTGCCAACAACTGGCGTAAATACCCGGCCGATATTGCTGAATGGAAGCCGTACGAATACAAAGATCTCGGCAGCATGGCAACCGTTGGCCGCAACAAAGCCGTGGTTGATTTACCGTTTCCAAAATCATCGGGAAAGAGATGGCACTTCGGCGGCTTGTTCGCCTGGCTTGTATGGATGTTTTTACACCTGATGCTGATACTTGGCGTTAAAAACAAACTGATGGTATTCATCAACTGGATGTACAACTACCTCACATACGATCAAAGTTTGCGGCTCATTTTTAAAGAATTTGACCGCGACCATCGAACTACCAGTAGTACTTGATGCTATGCCCTTCTACCGAGCAGCAAGCTGCGCCAGGTAACGGTTTCGCCGGCCCGGGCTTTTTTAAAACCTGTGTTTACCAAAAACACACCGGCTACAGTTACCAGTGCACCTACCAGCAAAAACAGACTCCATGCTTCACCCAAAATAAAATGGCCAAGCACTACTGCTACCATGGGGTTGATGTATGCATAAATAGAAGCCAGTGTGGTAGGTAAATGCTGCAGCGAATAAATAAAAGCACCAAACGTAATAATGGACCCAAACGTAACCATGTAGGCCAACGCATACCAGGTTTGTGCAGGTATTTCTTGCAGGGGCATGGCCAAGCCAGAGCCGGCAGAAATACAGGTGAGCATAAATCCGGCTAAAAACATTTGCCAGCCCAAACTATAATAGCGGTTGAGGCCAATGCTGTTGTTCGTAGTCATAACAGTTCCTACAGCCCAGGTAAAAGCAGCTATAAGCGATAGAATAATACCAAAGGAAAAATCGCTGTTGGCGAAGTCGGCAATATGCTCGTAAAAAATGATGGCCACGCCGGCAAAGCCCAGGATCAATCCTGCACTCGCTAATAAATTGGGCTTATCACTGCTTCCTCTTGCCCAATCGATGATGGCAACAAACAAAGGAAAAATGGCCCCGATGATGGCACCCAAACCGCTGTTGATGTACTTGATACCCCAGGTGGTGAGTCCATTACTGCTTACAAAAAGCAGCAACCCCATCAGGATGAGGTAGCCCCACTCTTTGCGGCTTGGCCACACGGCTTTGCCAATGGCTACAAAAAATATGAGATAACACAAGCCACCCAGCAACTGGCGGATGGCTGAAAAAAACAACGGGTGCACACCCTGAATGCCAAACTTGGATGCCACCCAGGTAGTGCCCCACACCACCGATGTCAATACCAAAGCCAAATAAGGAAGAGCACTCTTTTTCATGGAGGCGCAAAGGTAAGCGATGCAACCGCCTTTGCTATCGTGATATGAAGCATAAAAAAATCCGGCAAGCACAAATGCCTGCCGGATGAGTATTTACCTAGAAGTAAGCGTTGCTTACAAAGTACGTTTTACTTCTTCTTCTTCGATCGCTACTACGGTATCGCCCACCTGAATGTCGGTGAAGTTCTTGATGGTCAAACCACACTCTGTGCCGTTCAATACATCTTTCACGTCGTCTTTGTAACGCTTCAGGCTGCCCAGCTCTGCAAAGCCGCCTTCGGTACGTGGGTAGATAAGTACACCATCGCGGTAAAGGCGAATCTTGGCGTCCCGCTTGATTTTGCCCGAGGTAACATAACAACCGGCAACGGTTGCCTTGTCGAACTTGAACACTTCGCGGATTTCCACCGAAGCCACTTCCTTCTCTTCCACCTTGGGTTCCAACAGGCCTTCCATGGCTGCCTTCACATCGTTGATGGCGTTGTAGATAACAGAATATTGCTTGATTTCGATGCCTTCGTTTTCAGCCAGTCGGCCCGCTTGTTGGTTGGGTCGAACGTTGAAGCCGATGATGATGGCGTCGGAAGCACTAGCGAGTGTAACGTCGTTTTCACTTACGGCACCCACACCTTTCAAAATCACCCGCACCACAATTTCTTCGGTGCTCAGTTTTTCCAAGCTATCGCTCAAGGCTTCTACCGAACCATCCACGTCACCTTTGATGATAACATTAAGTTCTTTAAAGTTGCCCAATGCCAAACGACGACCGATTTCATCCAGCGTAATGTGCTTACGGGCCCGCATGCCTTGTTCACGCATAATCTGACCACGCTTATACGCTGCCTGCTTGGCTTCGCTTTCGTCTTCGTATACTTTGAACTTCTCACCCGCTTGTGGTGCACCGTTCAAACCGAGCAACAGTGCCGGAGAAGCCGGACCAGCCTGCTCAATTTTCTGGTTGCGTTCGTTGAACATTGCTTTTACACGACCAAAATACTGGCCACTCACCACAATATCCCCTTGCTTCAAAGTACCATTGAGTACCAACAATGTGGCTACATAACCACGGCCTTTATCCAAGGTAGCTTCGACAATGGTACCGCTGGCTTCGCGGTCGGGGTTCGCTTTCAGGTCGAGAATTTCGGCTTCCAGCAAAATCTTTTCCAACAGCAGGTCAATGTTCAGGCCTTTCTTGGCACTGATTTCCTGACTTTGGAATTTACCGCCCCACTCTTCCACCAGAATGTTCATCTGGCTGAGTTGTTCGTAGATTTTTTGCGGGTTGGCGCCATCTTTATCAATCTTGTTGATGGCAAAAATCATGGGTACGCCGGCCGCTTGTGCGTGGCTGATGGCTTCCCTTGTTTGTGGCATCACCGCATCGTCGGCCGCTACTACAATTACTGCAATGTCGGTTACTTTGGCACCACGGGCACGCATCGCCGTAAAGGCTTCGTGACCGGGCGTATCGAGGAAGGTGACTTTTTTGCCGCTAGCGGTAGTTACTTCATAAGCGCCAATGTGCTGGGTGATACCACCTGCTTCGCCGCTTACTACGTTGGCATTACGGATATAGTCGAGCAATGATGTTTTACCGTGGTCAACGTGACCCATGATGGTAACAATGGGGGCACGTGGTTTCAGTTCTTCCGGATCGTCTACCTCTTCCTCTTCTTCGTCGAGCTGATCTTCGAGACCCACAAATTTTACATCGTAGCCAAATTCGCTGGCTACCAGTTCAATTACTTCTGCATCGAGGCGCTGGTTAATAGACACCATCAAACCGAGGCTGAAACATTTGGCCACTACTTCGGTAGGGCTTACATCCATCAGATTGGCCATTTCACTAGCGCTGATGAATTCTGTTACTTCGATTACGTTGCTATCGTTGTCACCCTCTTGCATTTCGGCCAGTTCACGACGTTTTTCACGGCGGAGTTTGGCCCTGTTTTTACCGGCCTTATTGCCACCGCCGCCGCTGAGGCGAGCCTGTGTTTCGGCCAGTTTTTGTTGGATTTCTTTTTCGTCGATGACGCGGTCTTCTCTACGACCGGCAGGGCCACGATTTTGGCCGGGGCCACCGGGTCCGCTTCTTCTATCGCCGGGGCGATTGCCAGCACCCTGATGACGCTGACCGCCACCATGCTGTCCGCCACCTTGATTAGGGCCACCGGGGCGTTGCTGATTGCCACCCGCACCGCCGGCATTGTTGCCACCACCACCGGTACCGGTAATGGGGATGCGTTTGCGTTTGCGTTTGGCATCATCATTGGCAGCGCCACCGGGCCCGCCGGGGCGAGGCCTTGTATCTGACCGTACAGGCAGTTCGATTTTACCAATGATTTTGGGGCCGCTCAGGCGTTCTGCCTGAATATTTTCAATTACTTTTTCTTCTTCCTTAGCTGGCTCTTCGGCAGCAGGAGCAGGGGCCGCAGCAGGTGCCGCTTCTTGCTTAGGTGCAGGTGCAGCCGGAGCTGGTACGTCAGCAGGTTTTGCAGCAGCAGGGGCTGGTGCTTCTGCCGGCTTTTCAGCAGGTTTTTTAGCCGTTTTCTTCGGACGAGTGCTGGAGTCAATAGCATCCAGATCAATTACACCCAGTACTTTGGGCATTTCAATAGCAGGCGTTTCAGGCTTGCTGGCAGGTGCTGGCGCTACAGGCTCTTCGGCCACAGGAGCAGGGGCCGGCGCAGGTGCTGGTGCTGCTGGCTCGACTACGGGTGCAGCCACCACTGGAGTGGGTTCCGGAGCAGGAGCAGGCGCTGGCGTTGGTTCTGCTACCACAGGCGCTGGTGCGGGAGCCGGAGCGGGAGCTGCAACGGGTGCAGGCGTTTCCTCTACCTGGCTTACCACTTCTTTTTCGGCAGGCTTCTTTTCCTCTTTTTTGAAGCTGATTTCCTCTTCTTCTTTCTTCTTCCGGGCTTCTGCAGTGGCACCTTTGGGCAAATCGATCATGTCGCTTTTTGCCTTGGCCACTTTATCGCTTTGGAATTCTTTCTGAAGCGACAAGTACATTTCTGGTGAAAGCTTGGCTGTAGGCTTCAGGTCATCGCGGTTGAAGCCTTTGCCTGCCAGAAATTCCACCAGGGTATCTTGCCCAATGTTGAATTCTTTGGCTGCTGCTAGTAATCTCGGTAATTTCTGTTCTGACATTCTGTTTCTTATTGCTGCCTGCCGGCGGCTGTTTTGTTGCGGAAACCTGAATCGGGTTTGGCCAGGTATCTGCTATATAATGGTCAAAAGTACGTTGGGTAACCCGGATTGACTATTCCCGTTCAAATTCTTCTTTCAAAATACGCAACACATCTTCGATGGTTTCCTTTTCGAGGTCGGTGCGGCGCTCCAGTTCTTCGGCGCTGAGGTTGAGTACGGCACGGGCAGTATCGCAGCCAATGCGCTTGAACTCATCAATCACCCACATATCAATTTCATCAGAGAATTCTTCGAGGTCGATGTCGAATTCTACGTCTTCGCCTTCGTTGTCGCGGAATACGTCGATGTCCAAGCCGGTGAGTTCGCAAGCCAGTTTGATGTTGACACCACGCTTACCAATGGCCAGGCTTACCTGATCGGCGGGCAAAAACACATCTGCATGTTTTCTGTCGAGGTCAATTTTCATGCTGCTGATTTTGGCAGGCGTCAATGCCCGTTGTACCAGCAGGTTGATGTTATTGGTCCAGTTGATCACGTCGATGTTTTCGTTTTTCAACTCCCGAACGATGCCGTGAATACGGCTACCCTTCATACCTACACAGGCACCTACGGGGTCAATGCGGTCGTCAAGGCTTTCTACAGCAACCTTAGCACGTTCGCCGGGCTCACGTACAATCTTCTTGATGTTGATGAGACCATCGGCAATTTCGGGCACTTCAATTTCGAGCAATTGTGCCAGGAAAGAAGGATGCGTACGGCTGAGGATGATGACAGGCGAGTTGTTTTTGAGTTCCACTTTTTTTACCACAGCACGAACGGGTTCGCCTTTCTTCATGAAGTCTTGTGGAATTTGCTCGCTGCGGGGCAGTACGAGTTCGTTGCCTTCTTCGTCCATCAGCAGGGCTTCTTTTTCCAAGCCTGGTATACTTCAGCACTGATGAGTTCGCCAATACGGTCTTCGTATTTTTTAACCAACAGGTTTTTCTTCAGGTCGCTAATGCGGCTGGCCAAAGTTTGCTTGGCAGCCAAAATGGCCCGGCGGCCGAAGTCGAATAAATCAATTTCTTCAAACAGTTCTTCGCCTACCTCAAAGTCGGGTTCAATTTTAATGGCATCGGTATAAGCAATTTCGGCCAGTGGATCTTGCACTTCGCCATCTTCTACAATCATGCGGTGCCTCAGAATTTCGAGGTCGCCCTTTTCGGCGTTTACAATGACGTCGAAGTTGTCATCGCTACCATACTTTTTGCGAAGGAGTGTTTTAAAAACGTCTTCCACTACCTTCATCAGGGTCGGACGGTCAATATTTTCTGCGTCCTTGAACTCCTGAAACGCCTCAATCAGGTTAATACTTGCCATTGTACTGTTCGATTTTCTGCCGGCGAATGAAACACCGGGGATGGTTAAAATTTAATTTGAACGCTTGCTTCTTTTATTTGAGAAAATGGGATCTCGAGTTGGTTGGTTTCCGCTTTCTTACCCTTGCCACTAGTTACTTCCATCGTAATGCTGTCATCGCCGGCGGCGAGCAATGTACCTGTGAGGATTTGACCGTCGAGCTGTTTTACTTCCAGCAGACGACTCACATTTTTTACATACTGGCGCTGCAACAGCAGCGGTTCGCCTACACCGGGGCTGCTCACTTCCAACGAAAAATCGCCATCAGGATACATGGCCGGATCTTCGATTTCGGCGTACAACTTGCGGTTTACTTTGATGCAATCTTCAATGGTGATGCCATTGTCGCCATCCAAAAACACCTTGATGTTGTTGGTGGGTTTGATTTTTACTTGTACCAAAAAAAAGGATGGCTTGTCTGCCAGCAGGGCATTCACCATGTTTTCAATGCGTACAATTTGTTCGTTTTTTTCCATACCTCTGATTGGTAGAAAGCAAAAGGGAACGGAGTCCGTTCCCTTTCTACTGCTTCATATCCGGTGCAAATGTAGGGAAGCAAGTCGATATCTCCCAAATAATGGGCCTAAAACCTTCTGCAATAATCTAATGCTATGCTATAATTTTTAACGGGTTCACCCCAACGGTTGCGGTTATCTTTGGCCCTGCTATGACCTATGTTTTATGGGCCGTGTTGGCCTTTATACTGTATCGATTTGTAACAGGCTTTTTAATTCCTGTGGTTCGCACTACTTCGCAAGTAAAGAAGCAGTTTAATGCCATGCGCCAACAAATGGAGCAGGCACAACAGCAATATCAGCAACAGGCACAAGGTGCACAGGCTTCACAATCGAGCAATGCCCCTGGCACCAAGGGCAAGTACGACATTGAAGGAGAATACATTCCGTTTGAGGATGTGAAATAAGAAGGACTAGGGTTGAGGTACGAAGGAAGGAGGACTGGGAAGCAGATTTTCGCAGATTAAAATGGATGTTCTCAATTCTACTACTAACATCTGTCATCCAACATCTGCCATCTAATAACTCTTCCCATCAACTGCCAACTATAAACTATCAACTACAAATACTTCGGTAGTTCCTCTTCGAGCAGCAGGCCCGGCGATAGTAATAATGTTTGCAATCCTGCAGCCTCAGCGCCGGCAATGTTTTTGGGTGTATCATCAATAAACAAAGTTGCTGCTGCATGCAAGCCATGCTGCTGCAAAACCGCTTCGTAGCAGGTAACATGTGGCTTACGCAAACCCAATATGTGGGAGTAATGCGCTACATGAAAATGTTCGTCAAAATCGTGGCCAAAGGTTTGCTGATACTGGCTGGTAAATGCTTCGTGGTGAATTTGATTGGTATTGCTCAGCAAAAAAATAGCATGCGATTGTTTTAACGCTGGCAAAACAGCTACGCTTTGCGGTCTAAAGTCTCCAAGCATCGCATTCCACGCATCTCGTATTTGTGCATTGCTTACGTTCAGTCCGGTTTCTGCTCTGAACGCATCATAAAAATCTTCCGGCGATAGTTCGCCTTGTTCGAGCTGTGCAAACAGCGGGTTGGAATACGATTGCTGAAACAATGCATCAAAATCGGCTACGCCCAATGCCATAAAAGCATCCCGGGTTTTGTGGTAATGAATGTCTATGAAAACGCCACCCAGGTCGAAGATGATGTTGCGAACCGCCATGTTATTTTCTTTTGTGCGAAAATAACCACGGCAACAATTGAGGCTCTGCAAAAGCATTATCCCAACTGTTGTGGTTTACACCGGGGTAAATGCTCAATTGCATATCGGCGGTACTGTAATACTGCTGCAAAGCAGTCGCCATGTCTTTGCTCAACTGCACTGGCACTACAGCATCCACATCGCCGTGGTGCAACCAGAATGCTGTCTTCTTCATGTACTTGGCATTGGCCGGATTGGCTCCGCCACAAATAGGAATGGCCGCAGCAAATGTGTTGGGCATGCGTTTCACCAATTCAAACGTACCCATACCACCCATGCTCAATCCCATCACATATTGCTGGTCTTGCTGAATCTTAAATTGTTTGTTCATTTCCCGCACCAGTTGCTGCACCATCAGCATGGCATAAGTAGGTTCAGCTTCTTCCGGAAAAATGAAATCCCGCTTCTTCGTAACACTATCATATACCCACTGCACATTGCTCCAAAATGAATTGGCAGGGCACTGCGGAAATACCACAATGGCCGGAAACTGCTGGCGGATATCGCTACGCAAAAACAACTTGCCGCCATGAGTGAGCTGTGCTTCATTGTTGTTCCCTCTTTCACCGGCGCCATGCAAAAACATCACCAATGGGTAAGCTTTTGTAGGATCATAATTTTCGGGCAGCAACAACCGATAAGGTAAAGTATCGCTACCCATCAGCAGCTGCTTGCGTTGGTACAGGTTCATGTCTTGTGACTGACCCGCCATGGGTGCCAGCATCATCAGCAATACAAAAGCGAGAATATGTTTCATGTTTATGTTTTTTATCGGAATTATTTATTCCAGTAAATACGTTTGGTTTGAACGTCTCTAGAGTTGCCACCGATCATGATATCAAATTCGCCGGCTTCCCAGGTATGTTGCAACTGACTGTTGTAAAATGACAAATCATTCGTAGACACTACAAATGTAAGTGCTTTGGTTTCGCCGGGCTGCAGCATGACTTTTTGAAAATGCTTCAGTTCTTTCACTGGCCTTACCACAGAACCTACCAAGTCACGTATGTAGAGTTGTGCTACTTCTTCACCTGCTGTATTGCTATTGTTTGTTACCGTTACTGTTACCTGTAATACTTCATTTCCCTTCAGGTTTGTTTTCGACAATTGCATGTCGCCGTAGGTAAACCGGGCATACGACAAGCCATAGCCAAACGGAAACTTCGGGCTGTTGGGCAAATCGGTATAGGCCGATACATAAAAGCGGTGCTCATCGTTTTGTGCAGGACGGCCGGTATTGTAATAGTTGTAGTAAATAGGAATTTGTCCTTCGGTGCGAGGAAAGCTCATGGGCAACTTACCCGATGGATTGTAGTCGCCAAACAACACATCAGCCATGGCATTGCCGGCTTCTATACCCAACCACCAAGTGTACACAACTGCAGGCACGTTATCTGCTGTCCAATTAAAAATGAGGGGTCGGCCGGCACTCATCAAAACCACTATGGGTTTGCCTGTTCGGTGAATGGCTTTGATCGATGCTTCCTGTACGGCAGGCAATTGAATATTGCTCTTGCTCTTGGCTTCGCCGCTCCAGTCGCGGCCTTCACCTACCTGCATCACCACTACATCGGCTTGCATGGCCGTTGCTACGGCTACTGCAAAACCCGACGTATCCGTATCATTCAAGTTGCAGCCTTTGGCGTACAGCAATTTTCCATTACTGCCCAGTTTGTTTTGTACGCCTTTGTACAGCGATACAATGCGTACACTATCATCTTCAAAGTCGAAAGACCAGAAACCAAGATTGTCTTTTTGTGATTGCACCAGTGGACCAATCAGAGCAATGGTCTGTTGCTTATGCAGTGGCAGCAAAGGTTTGCCGGCAATGGTATCATTTTTTAGTAGCACAATGCTTTTTGCAGCCATGGTTCGGGCAAAGGCTTTGTGTGCCGGGTTGTCGTATTGTGATTTTTCCCGGGCTTCATCGCTAAAGCGAAATGGATCGTCAAACAAACCCAGTTCAAACTTTTTAATGAGGATTCGTCGTACGGCATCATTCACACGGGCAATGGGCACTTTACCTTCTTGCAGCAATTGCTTCAGGTGATTTTTATAGGCACGGCTTTCCATGTCCATATCATTGCCCGCCAATATGGATTGTTCGGCTGCTTGCTTCAAATCTTTGCTGTAGCCGTGATTGATCATTTCGCCAATGCTGCCCCAATCACTCACCACAAAACCTTTGAACTGCCACTTGCCTTTCAGAATATCTTTTTGCAGCAATGGGTTGCCAGTAGCAGGCACACCATTCAAATCGTTGAAGCTGTTCATAAAGGTGGCCGCACCTGCATCAATGGCGGCTTTAAACGGTGGCAGGTAGGTTTCCCACAACATGCGTTCACTCATGTCTACGCTGTTGTAATCGCGGCCGCCCACAGCAGCACCATAGGCTGCAAAATGCTTGGCACAGGCCAGCACAGAATTGATGCTGCCAATAGCATTTCCCTGAAAACCTTTTACTCTCGCCGCAGCAATCACGCTGCCGAGGTAAGTGTCTTCACCAGCACCTTCCATCACACGGCCCCAGCGGGGATCGCGGCTAATGTCGACCATGGGCGCAAAGGTCCAGTGAATGCCAGCCGCCGAGGCTTCGATGGCGGCAATGCGGGCTGATTGTTCAATAGCAGGTATGTCCCAACTGGCGGCTTCGGCGAGTGGTATGGGAAAAGTGGTGCGGTATCCATGAATTACATCTTGCCCAAACAGGAGCGGTATTTTGAGCCGCGACTGCATGGCTATTTCCTGCAACTGGCGGGTACGGGCGGCACCCATCAAGTTGAGCATGCTGCCCATTTCGCCACGGCGCACCTGGCCTTGTTTATCGCCATCAGGTGTAATGGGGCCGGTGGCAAAATCGCTGCTGAGCTGGTGCAGCTGACCAATCTTTTCATCGAGTGTCATCAGCCGCAATACGGAGTCGGCTTTTTGCAACGCCGTTTTGGGTTGTGCTAAAGCTACAGAAGCTGGCAATGATATTGCAAAGGTTATCCAAGTGAAAAGAGCCAAAGTTTTCATGAGAAATGCATGTTAGATTTTTTAACGCCAACATTTCTGTAAGGTTAATGATGTATACCTTCAAAAATACCAGTTAATGGTATACACTTTCAGCAATAGCATTGCCAAGCAGTTGCTGTGATGATGCTGTTAAATGAACACCATCGGTTGTACACTCACCGACATCTTTAAGAAGTTGAAATGCGTCTACAACTTTTGCATTAAATCTTAAGGCAAGGTCGTTTAGCTCTTTTCTTAGTTGTTGAAGGCGCAAGGTGGCTCCTACAAATTTTCCTGATCCATCTTTTGCTTCATTAATAGGGGCAGGTAATACCAAAATTGTTTTTAAAGCTGGCTGATGGACTTTACTGAATGAAGCTATCTCAGCTAAAAGTTGTTCGCATTTTGAAATGATAATATGCTGGCTATCTGCAAATATGTTTTTAACATCGTTTGTGCCAAGCGATATCACCACTGCATCAAATGAATCGGCAAACAGAGTGAGAGCTTCATGGAGCTGACTCTTGACTAGTCGTAGTTCATTAAGACTCGTGTCGTTGTTATTATCAAATCCAAAAGTACGGCCCGGCTTGCATCGATTTAATATTTGCAAAGAGGGCTGAATATTTTGCATCCAGTTAACCCATCCGTTTGCTGCTGCACCATTACTATCTCCTATGGCAAGCAGCTGTTTATTTCCAAAAGGGTTGTATTGCCCAATGGGTAGCATTTGCAATCCTACAGGCACAATCATTTCATGCTTACCTTCAAATATAACAATTGAAACAGGGCCAGCATTAGCGTAATAGTGAAGGTTTCTTCCTCCGATGCTTCTCGTTGAAGTATGCGTACTCTTTCTTTGAGACAATAATTCAATCATCTTTGAATCGCTAATCTGTAAAGCTTTTTGTTGAGGGAAATAATGGTTTACAATTTTATTATACATCTTCATGCTTTGCGTAATTGGTACAGAACCCAAATACCCATCATGAATGCCAGCGAATAAATGCAGTGTTGCTTTTCTATTTGGAACCTGCTGATAAAAAGGTGATCTTGCTCTTGCCTCTTCAACATTTAGATTATCGGTACTACCAGTACACTGTAGTATATCTTTTGCATATTTTAGCTGTCGCCCTATACTTTCATGGTACCATGTTTCCAAATCACTGATGCCCACCCAACTGCTGAAACTTTTTACCGGGTATTTGAGCTTCATATACGCCTGCATAGCCATAAAACCGCCACCTGAGGTTCCTACAATATGAATTTCATTTGTATCGACCCGCATGTGCTCAATGGCCCATTTTATGGCATCATCAATATCTTGTACAGCAGCCGTGCTACCACAAGCAATTGGCTTATTGTTCGGTCCTCTGAAATCAGGATGAATATAATTCCAATTGCGACGGCTAATTTCGAATGACAAACTATCACTTTGCATATAGTCGCCACTCCAACTGTGCAGGCTTACAATCAATGGTTGTGGCTTAAGTAGTGTACTTGAATAAACAATACTTGGCTGCAGCGTACCATCGAAGGTTGACAATATGGTAACTTTCTTAAATGCAAGCGGCCAGTCTTTACTATCAATATCATCCCATCTTACCTGAGCATCTGATACAAGCACCATTACCAATAGCTTAAGTAATAAAATCCACCTTTTCATAAATTAATGGTTTGAGCCCTGTATGAGTGTCAAAAGATTAAAGCATAACAATTATCAGAAGGCACATCATTATTTACTCATGTATGAGTAAACCCAATAATAAAACTCATTGACAGATCCTTGTTGAGGTGAACGAACAAATTCAATTTGAACTTTGATTGACTTTTTTCCTTTTGTGAATGATGATGGAATTTCGAAGTCACTGTCATACCAGCCATCAACAGTGCCTTTTCCGGTACTCAAGGAAGGAATAACTACATGCCATGGTTTTGGAACCAAGCTGACCGTCAACATATACGTTTGTGGTCTGCACACCATTTCCATTTCTGTTAAGTCTTCGTCTGAGCTTCACACCTTCATTTTGAGGTGCTATTAAAACGTTGAATGTGGTACGCTTATTAAAGGCTTTGCCATCGTCGGTGCAGGCACCATACTGCAGGTTTCGTTCATAGCCATCATACTCGTCTTTCAGTATTCCTTTCCATGTAAGGCCCTCTACCACATAAGCATGTTGCTTTTCGCTAAAGTGATTGCCTACATCTAGTTCGTCGGTCAGCAGTAAGTTGGATTCTCCTTCCGACTTGTAGTAGAAGGTAATTACATCAGTTGAGCCGCCGTTTACAAACTGCGGTTTCATCAGGGAGTATTCGTATGAAATCAAAATTTTTTTATTGAAAATATAGCAGTCATTCAGGTAAATTCTGTAGGCTCCATCGTAGCCATTTACAAGCCCGCCCCAAAGCGGTTTTTGATAAGCACGGCCCGCCCAGCCCTGATTATGGTCGTCTTCGGTACCACTGCCGTGGATTTGGGGCGTTCGGCTATCGTCTATATAGGTAAACTCATCGCCATCCATATCGTACCGGTCACTATAAAAAACAACCCCGGCAACATGGCCCCTGCCACTTTCTTCAAAAGCTACCGACCTGAAACCTAAGGTATCGGGGTCGGCATCGGTAGTACGCTTTACCCTAAAGTAGCCGGTTTTACTTTTGTCGTAAGCCAAAACGGCCGATGGCTTTACCCAAACTTTGCAGGTCAGGTTGTCAATATCGGTAGCAGACTGGTTTTCCAGTACTATGCGGGCCGATTTCCAAAATGGCATGGGCCAGTATGCATATAAGATTCCCGTTTCGGGGTTGAAGCCAAACAGCAGCGTGGTCAGCGATTTGGCCAGCACTTTATCAACCGTGGCACTGTAATCTTTTGCGCCTGCGGCAAAAAAGTAGCCAAGGGGCAGTTCTATAGCGGGGCTGTTGTTGTTGTCCCAATATATTTTCAAGCGGGTGTTAAACAAAGTTTCTTTGGTATAAGGCTTCAGCTGCATTGTAATACCGGCCAGAGAGCCACTGCCTGTTGTAGCAAACAGGGTGGCCGCTACCCCTTTTTTACAGTATTGCTATAAACTACTTGTTTACAACCTTTCAGGTCGTTTGGATTTTCACCCGATTTATTCCATTGCTCAATTACTTTTTCGGAACCGGTATGAGTGTTATCCCATGTATCAATCGGATAATCAGCAGGAAATGACAAAGCTGTGTACTGATACCACTTGGTATCCATTTCCTCAAACGATTTGGCATTGGGCCGCATGGTTACCTTCAGCCTTTTTTATAAGCAAAGGGATAGTAGAGGTTGGCAAAAAGATAGCCTGAATCTACAAAGGCAAGGGGCTCTGTAAAGGGTTTGTTTTTTGTGCCAAAAAAGTCTTTCAGGTGCATGTTTATCCTTGGCTCTTTTTCATCATCAAAATAATAACAGATGTTGGCATCGGCCCTTGGTTGGTTGGGTTCGCCCCAAGCCAGCCAGCCATTGGGTATTTTGGAGCGGTCGTACCAGGCGTTCATTTGCTGCCTGTACAGTACACCGGGGCCCATTTCATCGTATATCACATACTCTTTTCGGATACTGCCGTCAGGCATTTTAACAGAGTCTACATACTGCGTAAAAGCTGCCAGAAAATGATGGTCCCAGTTTTTCCCGGTGGCATCGTAGGCAAGAGGCTGCTTTGTTTGGGTTCCGTTGGGAAAAAGTAAAGGAAGCTGTTCCATGTTGTACATGGCAGCAAACCCTGTTCTCATTGCCGCAGAAGATGCTAATGGCTGAGACTTAGCAATTGCGACCCAGCTGATGAAAACAACAAAAAGACTTATCCCAATACAGGATTGCTTGTTGCGCATGGCTAAAACTGTTTAGTTATATTAAAGTTGTTGTATGGTACAAGGAAATGGCATTAATGAGCATACTTGCATCTATCACATTTACCTGACTTGATAAATATGTATGTGCTTGTTTTATGCTGGGGGATACGGGTATCAGTGGCTCCTTGCAAAACTGCTTTGTAGCCATCATCATTAAAAACAGATATTTAAACTATTTGAACTTTACTACTATTGTAGATTTCTGCTTTACATCTACCGAGTTTAATTCAATCATAAACTTATTGTCCCCCTTCATAAGGATATTCACTTTTTTTCCATTGCAAGTGGCTGATACTGGCTTGCGTGAATCGAAGAATTGAAGAGTCCAAAGCCTTTTGGAAGGCATAGACTTGTAAAACCCATTTACTGCATGAATAACAATCGTACTGCTTTGCTCGGTTTCTTTGTTTTCTAACAATGTAGCTGCATACTTTCCACTCAAATACTCATTGCTGATACCATCATCTTCTATCAGCCAAAAGTGCCCATCAGCACCACTGTATATTTGTAGAGCAATGAATTTATTGCTTCCACTTTCTACAGACGAAGCATAGTTTCTCATTGGAATTATCGAACCTGCTTTTACCAACAATGGAATTTGATCTATTGGAGCATTCATATAGTGGTATTGATTGCCAGCTAATACATGGCCTGTCCAGTAATTTATCCAATTGCCTGCCGGCAAATAAACCTGCTGTGTATTGGCATCACGGGTATATACAGGGGCAACCAAAAGTTCATTGCCAAAGGTATACTGGTATGTATGCTTGGGAAACTTGCCTATCATATGGCTGCCTTCTATTCTGCTACGATGAGCATAGCTGTATATGTAAGGAAAGAGTTGCATTCTTAAATGCGCAAACTTTCGAAATAGCGTGTCGGCTCTTTCAGAGTATTTCCAGGGAAGATTGGAAGTAGGATTTTCTGGCTGGCTGAATAATTCAACGATGGGGGTAAACATGGAGAATTGCATCCAACGGATAAACAGCTCTTCAGACGGATGTATGGTTTTGCCCATATCAAAGCCACCCATATCGTTTGTAAGAAATGGTATTGAACTCGTTTTTTTAGAGGGGTCGCTAAACATTGCTATATTTTCTTTGAGTGCCACTTTTGGCACCCAAGAAGGAAAACTTATCAAGGGGTTTTCAGTATTCCAATCAGACCTTGTATCATCAGTCCATTTTGTGGGATAGCGTTTGTACGCTGACCGCTCCTGGCCGCCTGTATGAGATAAGATAAAACCGCGACCCTGCGTTTCTTTACCAAACTCTTGGGTCATTTCAAACATCGTTTTGCATGTATTAATATCTGATGTACGATCTAGTTTAATAAAGTCAGCTCCTTCATCAAAAAAGTGCTTCATCCGCTGTTTGAAATAAGCAACGGCTGCGGGATTATCGAAATTAATATTGCCGTTTAATGTTCCTTTATTGTCTTTTCCAGTTTCAAACATGGCTGTGGTGGTGCTGTTGTTATGCCATGAGTCTTTATTAGTATACACATTTTTAAAAAAGCCTTTGTCGAAAAAGTCTTTAAAAGCCTGTTCATTACCATTTTGTTGTATACAATCCCATACCCAAAAACCGCCTTTTATACCTTGCTGTTGCAGGGTACTCCACATTTCTTTTCTGTTTGGGTAGCTAAGTGTATCGGCTATAAAATCGATGTACTTGTGTGGTCCTTTTCCTTTGTCGCTGTAACTCCAAAACCAACTGTCTATCCAATAAGCATCAATTGGGTACTGATGTTGTTTAATTTCTTTAACCCGTTGAATTGTTTCCTGCTGATTGGTATAGCCGCCATACAATACGCCAAAAGCCCAGGCTGGTGGTAAGATTAAATTGGTATCAACAACAGCCCGCTGTGCAATCAATTGTTGAATTGATTGTGGTTTCTTTTGATATACTCTTACAAAATCAATTTCCATCACAGCTGGAAAAATATCATCATCAATACCATGCTTACCACCCCAGTTGCCACCAATGGCCAAATTGAGAATTAGAAAGAAGGGCTGGTTGAAAGGCCATTCTTTAGTACCCAATTGTTCATTGGGTGTAGTATAGTAAATGTTTCCATCGAGTAGAAAATCAATTTTACTTTCCGACCAATCAATACTATACACATGAAAATCGGAATAAGGGTTTTGAATGTAGGCGCCTTTTCCTCGGTGTGTACCTTTCATGTGGTTGTACGCTTCAGTATGAATTGTGCCATGTATGCTATCGGCATCATAACCTACGTGTTCCATTATGTCAATTTCTCCACAAGCCGGCCAGCGTGTATCTTCATGTATATTACTCCCCAGCATCCATATTGCAGGCCAAGTGCCTTTCCCTTTTGGTAGTTTTGCCCTTACTTCAATTCTGCCGTATGTAAATTCTGCTTTACCAGCGGAAGATAGTCTTGCAGAAGTATATGCTTTCCCTTCTTTGTTTTCTTTTAGTGCGGTTATTTTTAGTGTGCCGTCTTTTACATATGCATTTGCAGGTAAGCCTGAAGTATAATATTGCTTTTCATTATTACCCCAACCACTGGCATTTCCTTTGGTTTCAAAAGTCCACTTAGTTGAATCTGGCAGCCCGGTGTAGTTAAACTCATCTGCAAAAACCAGATACTCTGCCATCGGCTGCGCCATTGTCTTTGAGGCCCACAACATACCCGACAGTATCAAAAAAAATAATTTCATAAAATAGAAAACTTATACAAACAGCATGCTAAATGGCACTACTTAAAAAAAGGAACTGTCAATCAGTAATGGTATTTAACTACTGCAATAAATATTTGGATGTGTGGATGTAGAACTTTGCATACCCACCATTTAATGGGAATAATAATGCGAGGTTGCATACTTAAATGCAGCAACCTCGCATTTCTTTACTTAAGTATCCACATCAGCTTATTTACCTCATCTACGCCTTCGTATTGCCTTTGTATGGCTTCATCTACATTAGCCCTGTTAAAGTTACTTTCAGAAGAAGGGTATAGCCAACGCATAGGGATGGCATTTGTTTTATTTAGATTTAAAGATGTAGCCGGATTAATCGGAAAGTCAGGATAACTTGTTCTTCTGTAGTTATAATAAACTGGTATTGGGTTCTGCATAAAGTTTAAGAAGTACAGCTGCATCCAAATTTGCTTTAACTGATCTGCGGGCAGTGTTTTGAACGCCGCCTCACCTGTAAAATAATTATCAATATAAGCCTGTGTAATTGGCATTGCATGGGCATAATTGCTTTTGGTAGCCATTATAAATGCCAACGCAGCTTTTACGCCTGATTCGTAATACTCTTTTGCTGTACCAGTTGTAATCCATCCCAGCACTCTTGCTTCTGCCAACATGAGTTGCTGCTCAGGGTAACTCATGATTAAGCGAGGGTCTCCTGCAGTTTCAGCAAGGTATCTTGCATTTAAAAGAGAGTACGCATTCTTGCTGTGTCCGAATGTAATATCGTCATAATCATCTGAAACGTTTGCTCCTACATAAGCCGCGGTATCTGACTGTAACAGGCCTCCCGATATTTTAGCCCCTGCAGGTTCTGCATAGTAAAACAATCTACGATCATTGTAGCGCTTAAGATTATCTATCACTGTTGTGCTAACAATAGTGCGGCTTGTAAACAGGTTGTTTGTGCCAGACATAGGGTGAGGATTTGTAGCCGAATAATTAAGCCCCAGATAGCCGGTTGTGGGTGTAAGTAAAAATCCAGCATTCACAATTTCAGCAAACCGTTGTTTTACATTCAGCGTTGATGATTCAGACTTTTTACTCAATGATAACAGCACTTTCAAAGCAAATGCATTAGAAGCCCTGCGCCACTTAGCTGGGTCGCCGGCATAAGGTGAGGGGTCACCATCAAACTTTACTCCATTGGCAAAAAAGGCATCAGCTTCTTTCAAATCATCTAAAATCCCCTTCAACACTTCTTCCTGTGTATCATACTTTACTTCAATCTCGCCGTTTTTTGCTTTGCCCGCTCCAGTGTATGGAATATCACCCACCTTCATGGTTATGTCATAAAACATATACGCTCTGGAAAACTTGGCAAGTCCTTTATATGAGTTTTCCATTACACTTCCTTTGGCATACTCCAGCATGCTTTCAATATTGGGCAGCATAGTCATGGCACCAAAATCGGTAGCACCCAACGCGTTGTATTGCGACGGCATAATGCTTTGGTTGGCAAAAGCTACATATTTAGCCATGCCGTTATCAGACAAATAAGCCATGGCATCTCTGCCCTGAAATTTCAGGTTGCGAAGTATAATATTGGTAGCAAGCATGGCAGAGTTTACATTCTCTGTTGCATCGGGGTTGGTATTGATATCGTCGAACTTGCTGCACCCGGTTATGCTACTGAAAACAGTAACAACAGCAATGATGTATAATAGTGTACGTTTCATGTCAATGATTTTTGTTTTCTCTAATTGGTGTTGCTTGCATCAGTATTAGAAATCGAATCTGAAGTTCATACCGATATACCTCATTGAAGGATCGGCAAAGTTTTCAGAACCGCCATCAATATCTGAATACTTAAACTGCTTAGCCCAGTACAGCAAGTTTTGAGCAACCAATGAAACAGAAATTCCTTTCGCAGCAATTTTTGAAGCCACTTTATTATCAAACTGATATGTGAGTGACAGTTCTCTCAGCTTGAAGAAAGTAGTTGTATACAAATCAACCGGAGAAGGAGAGCCGCCCCAAGCAGTTCCTTTGTGCAACGCTTCTATGTAAGATTTATAAGTGGTATATACATCGTTTGGTGCAAACACCCTTGTATCACTCACTACCTGAAGATTTGCATCGTATACAATGGAGCCTGAAACAACTTTTACACCTTGACCCAAAAAGTTTTTTGACCCTGGAGTTTTAGCATCCAGGTATCTTTCTTCTGTTAATGAGTTCGGATGGTTTCCTGAACGCCACATATACATTTCAGTAATAGACTGTGCAAGGCCGCCAACTCTTCCATCAAAAGCTACATTCAGCGTAAATTGCTTGTAGTTAAAGCTGGAATTGATACCCCAAATCCAGTCCGGATCGGTGTAGCCTGCCAATGATGCAATTGGTTTATAAGTGGGCACACCATTGTTGAATACAATATTTCCCTGATTGTCTGTCTGGTACTCGTTATAAGTATAATAATCGGTACGCTTTCCTACACCAATCCACTCTCTGCCTTTGATGGAATAGGTTGCATCCATTTGTGTGTACTTCTGTACAGAAGTAGCCCAGTTGAGAGCAATATCCCATTTCATGTCTTTCGTTTTTACTGGTGTAGCACCGAGCGTTACTTCTATACCTTGGCGGGTGCGTTCTTCATCATTATTGATGAATACTCCGGTAAAACCTGTAGATGGACTAATACTGGCTGTTTGAATAAAATCATATCCTTTTTTAGAATAGAGCGTTACATCCAATGAAAGTCTGTTTTTTAAGAAGCTGGCATAAGTACCAATTTCTGTAGTGTTGAATGACTCAGCAAAAATATCATCGGGTCGGATGGTGGTGGGGTACGATGCAGTAGGTAGGGTGCCCCACTGATTGGTTGCAATGCCATACACCTGATTAATAGAATAAATGTTGGCGGGCTTTTTATACTGCGTCCAGGAGCCTCTTAATTTCCAGAATGAGAGCAAGCTATTGGTACCTGTAAGTTCAGACAATACTAAGCTACCTGCAACGGAAGGATACAAGAATGAACGGGTTGCTTCCGGCAAGGTAGATACCCAGTCGTTTCTGAAAGTACCTTCTACAAACGCAATGTTTTTCCAGCCAATACCCAACTTACCAAAAAGGCTGTTGGTTTGCCTTTTAGCCACAGAAGATGCTGTAATCACCGGATCTATAGATGCTTTCAGCGAGTAGTACCCCGGTATTGAAAGACCGCCTCTTGTTCTTGCCTCCAAGCCTTCATCTTGCTTGTAATAAATGGAACCACCTACAAAACCATCTATTGAAAAGTCTTTCCATTTTCTGTTGGCAGAAAGGATTCCTTCTGTATTGCTGCTAAAGCCCCGGCTGATGCCCTGGTTATAAGATCCCCGCTGCGCTTCGCCCCATACTTCGGTACCACCAGGTATCATTGTAGTAGCACCTGCCCCTTGAAATGAGCCTTTGGATACCCGTATATTTTGCGTAGCACTGTAGGTATCGTAACCAGTTCTTGCTGTTACTTTCAACCAAGGAAGGATGTCATAATTGAGCGTAATTTGACCGTTGAATAAATCTTTGTTGTAGGTTCTGATACGTTCATACCTGTCGAAAAACGGATTGTTGTTTCCAGCTGTATAGCTGTTGTTTTGTATTTCGTTGGGCACGGTCCAATAGTCTTTATAATCATTGATGTTCCAATCGGGCGAACCCCATATAAGCAGGCCATACATAGGGTCGTAGCCGGTATAGCCGCTAAAACCTAAATTGGGAGAACGGTGATTGTTGTAAGCCAAAGAAGTGGAGAGAGAAAACTTTTTGGAGCGAATGTCACCGCCAACGCTGTAGGTTACTTTATCAAACTTTGAGTTGGGGTAAGTGCCTTTGTTATTTACCCATGTGGCTGATGCTCGAAAACCGCCCATATCGCCACTTTGGGCAATGCTTAGGTTGTTGTTTAAAATAGAGCCCTGTTGCTGAAAGTTTTTGAAATTATTAGCTCCAACCGGTAGGTAAGGCATGGCTTTCATGGTTTTGCTGATTGGATCCCACTGAATAACAGACTGACCTTCGAGTGCTGGCCCCCATGCACCATCGCCGGTGCCTACGTAAGTATTGGTTGCTGTGTTTACCACACGGCCATATTTACCCTGCATTTCGGGTATTGCAAGGTATCCTGCTTCGAACATTGAACTGCTGTTGAAAGAAACAGATAAACCCCTGCCGGCAGCACCCCGCTTGGTAGTAATCATAATGGCTCCATTGCCTCCTCTTTCTCCATACAATGCAGAAGCGGTTGGTCCTTTCAATACGTTGATTGTTTCAATATCATCTGCAGGTACATCTCTGAGTGAAAGACTTCCATAGGGTACGCCATCAATTACTATAAGCGGAGATACTGTTTCGCCCCTTAAAGTAATGTTTGGTTCAGCTGCAAACTCAGGGCTGTTTCGTACCAGCAAGCCTGCTACTCTACCAGTTAGTGAAGTGGCAACATCTACGCCTTTTACTGTTTGCAGGGTGCTGCCTTTTACTGTTTGTGTGGCATAACCCAATGCTTTTTCCTGCCGCTTTATACCCAAAGCAGTAACCACCACATCACCAAGCTCATTGGCAGTATCTACCATTACCAGGTTAACACTCAACCTGTCGCCATTTACTTTTATGGTTTGAGTAGCCTTTCCTATAAAGGAAAAAGTAAGCACATCATTTTTTTGGGCCTCAATAGAAAACTGGCCGAACTGATTGGAAGATGTACCAGCTTGTGTACGATTATTAAGAATAGCAACACCGGGAAGCGGCATGCTTTTTTCATCTTTAATTTGACCGGTAACGGAAAAGGTTTGAGCAAAGGCTCCCGTGGCAAACACTACCATTAACAGCAGCATTATAGCACGATTCTCCAATGATTTTCGGAGTGGTTGAACTAAGATTTTCATATTCGGTTGTTTTGGAAAGTGATAAACAGTCATGCAAATACATTTCTCCAATTCACACCCAGCTCAAACTGGAATCATGAATTTTTCAGAAAGGAGAAGGGTTTTCAACCCATTACGGGAAACCCGTTTGATGCATTGCTTGCTGATAACTGGCACAGTATTGCCAGAACTTTCGGGCATTTTTTTTCATATAGCAGCGTTTTGTTTTCAGCTCATTCCTTACATCAATAAGCTTGACATAAAGTGGCTGATGGATGCTCAAAGTTCTACCCGATGTATGCTTACTCAAAATTTACAGCCACTACAAAACCACTACAGCATGAATTATTTTTATTAATAATCAAGAAGTTATGACCCAACACTAAAATTCATAACTTAAACCTTGTATCACATGTTCACCATTTTTGTAAGATGCAGCTTCATATCTATTGGCAATGAAAAACAAGGGTGGTTTTAATTGTTTTGTGGCAGTGCTCATATGGCTGTTTATATCAATAAACTTACCTGCACAACCCACTTTAGGCTTGGCAGAAATCATTAATTTTTCGCATGAAGCTACCCGGGGAGGAACACAAAACTGGCAGGTAGCTCAAGGGCCAAATGGCATACTTTACTTTGCCAACAATGCCGGATTACTCACTTATAATGGCAGAGACTGGAAGTTGTTTGCCCTGCCGAATAAAACAATGGTTCGGTCACTTTCACTTTCTTCAAACGGCCGTATATATGTGGGCGGACAAGATGAAATAGGCTATTTTGCTCCAACCAACAATGGAGGACTCACTTATTACTCACTGCTGCCGGTGATACCAAGTCAGCACCATTCATTTGGCGATGTTTGGAATATTATACATACAGGCGATTACCTTTTCTGCCGTACATCCAGAAGCATTTTTCGCATTAGCATCAAAAACCAGCAAATGGCGGATGTGTACATAGCCCCGAATGGGTCTAGATGGGCTTTTATGGGCATGCATGGCAGCAGATTGATAGCGCAAAATGGTAATGAAAACATGGTTCTGTTTGCACAAAACAAATGGCAAAAAATGAACCTGCCGGCGCTAAACAATACAGTTGTTACTGCCGCTGTTGATTATGGAAAGGATACAACGCTCATTATCACCATGAGAAATGGATTGTACTTGTTGTCGGATATGCGAGCCGTGCCTTTCCCTGTTAAAAACGAGGTAAAAGAAGCCCAAATCTATTCGGCCACTGCCACAGCAAATGGCAGGTTTGCGTTGGGTACTGTTAATGGCGGTATATATTTTATTAATAAAAAGGGAGACGTTGTTAGCCAATATTCTACAGACAACGGTTTGCAAAATAATAATGTGAGGGCATTGCTCGCCAATGATGGGTATAACCTTTGGGCTGCATTAGACGAAGGCGTGGCATTGATACAATTCAACAGTCCTATTCAACGCATTACACCAACGCTGAAAGGACGTACGGCTACTTATGCCAGCCTGGTGTACAACAATAGATTATTGGTGGGTACATCTACCGGTTTGTATGAAGCGATTATTGATAGTTTTAAAACCCCCGACTTCAGTCAATCGCAAAGTTTATTTACCAAAGTACCTCATATTGACGGGCAAGTTTGGAGCCTAAATCTGCTCCATAATAAAGTATTGATTGGGCATCACGACGGAGCTTTTGAATATCATTCAGCATCAGCCCGCTATATTACCAGATTAGGCGGCGGCTATTGGTTATATAGAGCTGCTCGCAGGCAAGGCTCATACATTGCAGGCACTTACCAAGGGCTGCAACAGTTGATAGCTACGGCAAAAGGATTTCAATCAGATAGTAGTTTTAATAACCTGTTGAAAGAGACCCTACGGTTTGTTGAAATAGACGAAATAAACAACACCATTTGGGCAAGTCATCCTAATAGAGGCGTATACATGTTTACCATGTCAAAAGACTTCCAAAAAGTAACATCTGTAAGTTTACTTACAGACAAACATGGGCTACCCTCATTTAAAAACAATTATGTTTTCCGCATCAATCAAACCATAGTTATATGTACGGAAGAGGGGATATATGAATATGATACATTGAATAAAGTATGCCGCCCAAGCAAAATGTATCAACAGCTATTGGGCAAAATCAGTATAAAATACCTTACACAAGACTCCAATAACAGGATGTGGTTTGCCACAGACAAAACTGTTGGCTATTTCAAAGACCAAAAAGTACACTTCATACAAGAGATAGAAGATTTGCTGGTTCCTGGTTTTGAGCATATTTATCCGTACAATGATCAAAACATTTTCATTGGCAGCACAAATGGAATACTTCACATCAACTTAGAAAAATACGCCCGCCAAACAAGCAAATTGCAAGTTAGCTTTAGTAAAATAACAGCAGGTAGCAATAACGATTCTTTGCTGTTTGATGGATTTCAGGCAGCCGATTCCAAAGGCAACATTTCGTTTGCACAACCTCCACAGCTTTCTGCCAAAATCAATTCATTTCGATTTGAATTCACATCCAATCAATACAACCCCACAGCGAAAGTCCAATATCAATACAAGTTAGAAGGGTTCGATACAGAATGGTCTACCTGGTCAGAAAAAAAAGAAAAAGATTATACCAACCTGCCCCATGGCAAATACAGGTTTTTACTAAAAGGAAAAGATGTTGCCAACAATGAGTCGGCAATTGTTGCATACAGTTTCGATGTGCCGCCTCACTGGCATCAAACAGTTTGGGCTAAAATTTTTTACGCCATACTTGCTATTGGTTTAGCCATTGCACTAACAAAGATTCACCAATATCGCATTGCGAAACAGAAACAGAAATTTGAAAAAGAAGAAGCGCAGCTAAAATACCTTCACGAACTGGAACTGGAGCATAGCGAAAAGGAAATCATCAAATTGCAGAAAGAACAACTTGAAGCAGAAATGCAATTCAAAAACAAAGAATTAGCCGCTGCTACCATGCATTTGTATAAAAGAGGAAAGCTACTTAATAAAATAAAAGAAGATCTATTATTAGCTACCAGAGCCCTTCAAGACACAGGAGAGAAAAAAGACTTTATAAAACTACTGAAACTAATAGCTGAAGAAGAAAAAAGAGATGGTGACTGGGAACAATTTGCCATTCATTTCGACACTGTTCACAACAAATTTTTACAACGCATCAAAAAAACATACCCTACACTTACGCCTACCGATCTCAAAATGTGTGCCTACATGAAAATGAACTTGTCTACCAAGGAAATTGCGCAACTCATGAACATTACCATCAAGGGAGTAGAAGTATCGAAATACAGGCTCAGAAAAAAATTAAGCCTATCGCAGGACAATAGCCTGACCGCATTTATCAACGATTTTTCCTAATGCTCTCCTTTTGCTTTTTCAATAATAGCTCTGGCTCATTTGTAGTGATAAAATCAAATTCATTTTCTAAAAACCAATCCATCAACGCCGGCTCATTTATTGTCCATGAATTTAAAACCATACCGGCTTTTTTGGCTTCCTGAATCCAGCTGGCGTTTTTTTGAAAAACTTTGTAATGATAATCCAATCCCATAATGCCATCAGCTTTCAGCTGTGCCGGCGATTTATCGCCTTCGAGGTATTGCATAGGAGCGTTGGGCACCAGCTGTTTCAGGCGCAGCATCATGTTGTAATCAAAACTGATGTACACTACATACTGCTCAGCCTGTAATGCTTTTACCAAAGCCACAGCAGCATCTACAATTTTTACTGCCCTTTCCTTACCCATGCCAGAAGGCTTTATTTCCAACACCAGGCGAGTTTGCTTATTGGCCTTCATGCCGGCCAAGCAAATACTCCCGCAGTGTGGGCAGCTTTTCTCCATTCGACAACGGAAACTGCTGCAATGCAGCAAACGTTGTTTCTTCTATCAGCAGCTTATTGTAGTGCTCATCGTGGTTGATGATGAGTGAATCATCGGCCGTCATGCGAACATCAAACTCGCTGCCGGTGCAGCCCAGCCTGATGGCTTCTTGCAATGAAGCAATGGAGTTTTCGGGAAAGCCGTTGGCCTTAAATGCCCCGCGATGTGCCACTACATTGTTATCGGCAAATTTCATGGGCTTCTTTTTTACTTGTGCCATTGCCGGCATGGCCATCATTGCTGCCATACCCAACATCATCCATTGCTTCATGCTTGTTGTTTTATTTCTGCCAGTTTACCCGTTGCTTTTGAACGTCTTTGCTGTTGCCACCAATCATGATATCGAAGTCGCCGGCTTCCCAATCATACTTCAAATCATAATTGTAAAACTTCAACAACTCAGGTGTTATGCTAAAGGAAACGGTTTTTGTTTCACCAGGTTGCAATTCAATTTTTTCAAATCCTTTCAGTTCGGCCACAGGTCTTGTGGTAGAACCTACGATGTCGCGAATGTACAGTTGCACCACTTCCTTACCCGTTACCTTTCCGTTATTGGTAATATCGATGCTGGCAGTTAAGGTTTGATTGCCTTTGAGTGATTGGCTGCTCAGTTTCATGTTGCCATAGGTAAAAGTGGTGTAGCTCAATCCAAATCCGAAAGGATACAGCGGATCGTTGCTCACATCAAGATAATTGCTGCGGAACTTTTGGAACCACTGTCCTGCAGGCAAAGGACGACCCGTGTTTTTGTGGTTGTAAAACAGGGGCACCTGGCCTACATTTTGTGGCCATGTGGCAGAGAGTTTACCGCTGGGGTTTACATCGCCAAACAATACATCGCCAATGGCGTAGCCAGCTTCGCTACCGGGGAACCATACATTCAAAATAGCAGGATACGCAGCAGCTTCTTCGGTAATGGCCATGCTACGGCCGGCAAACAATACCACAACCACCGGCTTACCGGTTGCTTTCAGTGCTTTCAGCAAATCTTTTTGTGCCTGTGGAATTTCGATGTTGGAGCGACTGCTGGCTTCACCACTCATTTCGGCGCTTTCGCCGACGGCGGCTACAATTACATCGGCCTTGCTGGCTACTTCCAGTGCTTCAGCAATTTGCTGTGCAGAAGGACGATTGTCGCGGCGCAGGCTTTTGCCAAACATACCGGCGTTTTCTTCAAACTTGGCATCGTAATCGAGGTTGCTGCCTTTGGCAAACAAGATTTCTGTGTTTGGTCCGGCTACTGCTTTCAGGCCTTCCAATACAGAAATGGCTTTGGAAAAATCGGCGGCTACGCTCCAGGTACCGGGCATGTTTTCACGGTTGTCGGCCAGTGGACCTACCAATGCTATTTTACCACCACGCTTCAGCGGCAATACATTGCCTTCATTTTTCAGCAGTACAAAACTTTGTGCGGCAATGCTGCGGGCTTCTTTGCGGTTGGCAGCAGTGTACACTTCTTTGGCCGGACGAGTTACATCGCAGTAGCGATAGGGATCTTCAAACAAGCCGAGTTTGTATTTTGCTTCGAGAATGCGGCGGCAAGCTGCATCAATCTGTGCTTGTGAAATTTTTCCTTCTTTCAAAGATTTGGTGAGGGTGCTTACCATGCCTTCGCCTACCATATCCATATCAATGCCTGCATCGAGTGCACGGGCTGTTACGGTTTGCAAATCGCCTATGCCGTGGTCAATCATTTCGTTGATGCCGGTATAATCCGTTACCACAAAACCACCAAAGCCCCATTGTTTGCGCAGCACATCGGTCATCAGCCACTTGTTGGCGGTGGCAGGCACACCATCTACTTCGTTGAATGAAGCCATTACACTACCTACACCAGCTTCTACCGCAGCTTTGTAGGGATAAAAATATTCGTTGTACATGCGATGGCGGCTCATATCGGTGGTGTTGTAATCACGACCCGCTTCTGCAGCACCATATAACGCATAGTGCTTTACGCAACTCATAATAGTATTGTTAGCTTTCAGGTCGTTGCCCTGATAGCCACGTACCATGGCTTTGGCAATAGCACCACCCAAAAACGGATCTTCACCGCTGCCTTCTGCCATGCGGCCCCAGCGGGGGTCACGGGCAATATCTACCATGGGGCTGAACGTCCAGCTGATGCCATCGGCACTGGCTTCAGCAGCAGCAATTTGTGCACTGCGTTCAATGGCTTTCATATCCCAGGTAGCACTCAGGCCAAGGGGAATGGGAAACACTGTTTGATAACCGTGAATCACATCCATCCCAAAAATCAGCGGGATTTTCAAGCGGCTTTGTTCTACTGCCAGCTTTTGTACTTCGCGGATTTTTTCTACGCCTTTGATGTTGAAGAGACCACCTACTTTTCCTTCGCGGATTTTTTTGGCAATATCTGTATTGCCGGCCTGACCGGTAACAATATCGCCGGCACCGGGCAGGTTAAGCTGGCCCAGTTTTTCGTCGAGGGTCATTTGCTTCATCAGGTTGTCGATGAAGGTTTTCATTTTGGCTGCCTCAGCATTGGCAGCGGGCTTTGGCTGTGCCCATGCAGCGATGCCTGCAAAAAGCAGCACAATCAGCAAGCTGTGTTTCGTTGTACTCATGGTTGTCGGAGTTTATTTCTTGCGTAAAACAGGTTTCATGTATTGTTGCCAAATGGCATAGCCCTGCGCATTCATGTGCAAGCTATCTTTTAAAAAAATGTGGGGTAAAGGTTCACCATTTGATTGAATCATGGGTTGATAAACATCAATAAATGCCGTTCGTTTTTGCGTAGCCAGCCATTGCTGAATGGCCGTGTTGGCGGCCTGGTACTTGGCCAGCAAATGCCGCCTGCTGGGGCTCGGTTTCATCGACACATATGCCACCGGTACTTTGGGGTACACACTGCGGATGTAGGCAAACAATTGGGTGAAACGATTAACCACCGTAGTTACAGTGACAGTATCACTTGCGGCAAAATCATTTTCGCCACAATACACAATGATTTGGCGGGGCTGATACGGTGCAATGATTTGCTGCCGGTATCGCCACACATCGGCCAGGGTAGAGCCGCCAAATGCCCGGTTGAGTATGGGATACTCCGGAAAATATTGTTGCACATCCTTCCATAGGGTGAAAGAGGAACTGCCAATGAGTAAAATCTGGTTCTTAGCAGGAAAAGCAAGGCTGTCTTGTTGTTGAAAGGCGGCCACTTCTTTGGCAAAAGGTTGTGCCTGCGCAAAGATGCTCATGCAGGTCAGCAGGAGGGTTACACATACAGCCTGCAGCACCATAGGTATTTTTTTCCCAGCAAGCATTTCGTTTTTCATTCGTTGTTTCATTGCGGTCATTTCATTTCGCTCTATTCTTCATGTCCACCTTTTATTGCATGAACATTCCATAGAACGGCATTTGTCCAATAGTCCATTCACAACGTCCTCTCCCCTATGGCCAAAGCAGTTTTAACAGCTACTAATTTACCTGAATGGTTTTAAGCCTTTCACTGATGCCGTTTTCATTGACTGCTTCAATGCTGAAGTAGTAGGTTTTTTCTTTGTCCATGGCTTTGAACCAATACTCGTTGGCATCGTGCACCATGACGCTGTTGTAGAGTTTGTCGGGCTGTGTGCCATAGTAAATCACATAGGCATACGCATCACTCGACGGGCTCCAGCGAATCCATGCACCACGTTTGTCTTTTTCGCCCCGCAATACCATGAACTGTTTTACCGGCGCCGGTTTGTTGCCTGCACCAAATCCAAAGACACGCAACCCACTCAATGCATACTTGCCTGTGGGCATGTGTATGTTTTCGTGTTTGATGTAGCGGGCCTTGATGGGTTGCGCCAGTTCTACATAATCATGCGGCACATCGGTTTGGTTGTTGCGTTTGTCGGCTATCACCGTCCACTTTTTGCCATCCACGCTTGCATACAACACATACTGATGGTATTGCGCATTGTATTTGCCCAGGCGGTTGCTGTCTGCATCCCTGATCGGCGTAGTTGATTTGCACGGCATGCACCGTACTCACAGCGCCCAAATCGCTGATGATGTATTCTCCTGCATTGGCAGAAGCTGCACTCCAGTAGGTTTTGATGTTTTCGTCCACTGCATGGTTAGCACTAAAGCCGCCGAGTGTGGATGACACCTGCACCGGCTTTTTGTAGTTGAGCAGCATCCACCCGGGCTGAAAGGCGGCGTTGTAATCGAGTGCATCTCCTTTGCGCTGCGGGCCTTGCACGGCAGGCAAAAAAGTGGGATAATCCCCATAGGCGGTGTTGCACCACATTACATCATCCTTATCAAAACCGGTGGGCCAAATGCCGAGTCTTCTTTCAAAATTATTTTTCACGTTTACCACCATGGTGCTCACATGCCAGTAGTTGTTCCAATGGTCTTGAAAAGTAGCACCATGACCGGCACCACGGGCATAGCCACCGGGCTTGAAACTCAGCGGATCACTCCACGGCTGCAAAGCCTTCGAGCGGATGCCGGCTCATGAGCAAGCCATCGGCATAGCCACTCATTTCAGTGCCGGGAGCACCATACTGCAAGTAGTATTTGCCTTTGTATTTGGTCATGTGGCTGCCTTCGATAAAGCCATCCAAAAAGGTATCGTCCATGTATTCGCCAAAGCGTTGCCAGCCATAGCGCCAAGCTTCCAGCACATATATTTCTTTGCGGGTGCCTTTTGGTTTGAATGTTTTCCTGTCTAACTCTACACCGTAAAAAGGATAGCGGTTGCTGCTGCCATTGTACATGTACAGGCGACCATCATCATCAGTAAAAAAGGAAGGATCCCAACCACCAATATCAAATGAATCCACCAATGGTTTCCACTCGTTGGCTTTGGGGTTAGTACTCATCCAGATGGTAAAGTTGTTGGTATAAGTGCTGCCAAACACAATCATGGTATCGCCCACTATACCAACTGCAGGGGCGCAGAGTTCATCGTAGGCTTTGTTCCAGGGCCGCAAAAACAAGCGGTTGTGAAAGGTCCAGTTAAGCATATCCGGACTGTGCCAATAGCCCCACTGGTTGGTGCTGAATAGATAGTAATCACCTTTGTAGTTCACTATCACCGGATCGGCGGTAGCCCGGTGGCGGCCCCACTCACTAAAGTTGGGGATGGGCGTGTAGCCATAATCGATGTTGATGGGATTGCAATAGGTTTTCTGCTGTGCGTTTGCAAGCCACGGTTGACAACATAACATCAGCACTAGTATTGCATGCTGTATCCTTTTCAACTTTTTCATCAGCTTCATCTTTCTAGCTTTTAATTACTGCAAGCATCGTTCTATCATTTAATGCTGATAATACAAATCAGGCAGTTTTATCTACACAATATTTTACGGGCCCTGTAAATAAAAAAAGTAGGCCAAACATGGCCAATAAAAATGGGTGCTGATCCTGCATCCAAAACTGTCCATTACCTACAAAAAATGTGATAAAGAGAAAAGTGCCAACAGACAGCAAAGCAGCTACCCGGGTAAGGAATCCGATGAGTAACAATACTCCGGCCAACAACTCTGCACCCTTTCCTACGTAGGGTAAAAACGGATACGCTTTGAACATACCCCACTGTGTAAAGTCATGCATAGCAGTTGCATCAAAAATTTGCCAACCATGTATGATGAGAAAAATAGCATAGACCCATCTCAACAACAGCAACACATTTGCTGTAGGCCAACTTTTACCTGATAACAATGACTTCATCATCTTTTACAATTTTCCTTTTTTCATTTCGGCGGCGGCATACTGCGCTGCTCTTGCGGTAAGCGCCATGTATAAAATACTCGGACTCTGATTGCCGGTACTTGTCATGCAGGCACCATCGGTTACAAACACGTTCTTGCATTGATGCAATTGGTTAAAAGCATTCAGCAATGAAGTGTTGGGGTCTTTGCCCATCCGTACACCACCCATTTCATGTATGTCGAGGCCCGGTGATTGTTGGCTGTCATGCGTGTGAACTTCTACAGCACCGGCGGCTTCCATCATGGCTTTTCCTTCCCGCAGAAAGTCCTGCACCATCTTGTCATCATTCTCATCGTAACCGACCGATGTAATGAGCAGTGGCATATCGTACGCATCTTTATGCTCATTGCTCAGGCGTACGTGATTGCTTGCTTTGGGAATGGTTTCGCCCTGCATGTACATGTAGGCACCCCATGGGCCGGGTTCACTCAGCGCATCTTTGTAAGCTGCGCCAATACCATCCGGCATGTCGTAATCCAACCGCGACCGGTAGCCACCGCTGAAAATGACATAGCCCCCTACAAAATCCGCATCTCTTTCTTTCAGGTTTCTGAAATTGGGAATCACACATTCGGCCGGCTTTTTGCCATAGAAATACTGATTCTTATAACCTTCAAAAGTGGCGCCCATGCTTCCCCGGTAATTGTGAAAGCAAATGTATTTGCCCATCAGTCCGTTATCGTTGCCCAAGCCATTGGGAAAACGATTGGATGTGGAGTTCAGTAAAATCAGATTGCTGTTGAGTGCCGATGCATTTACAAAAATGATGCGGGCAAAATATTCAGTCACTGCTTTTGTTTGTGCATCCACTACCCTTACACCGGTGGCTTTTTGCAATTGCTCATCGTAAATAATAGAATGCACCACACTGTGCGGCCGAATGGTGAGGTTATTGGTTTTTTGTGCCCATGGCAAGGTGCAGGTAACGCTGCTGAAATAGCCGCCAAAGGGACAGCCCCGCATGCAGAGGTTTCTGTTTTGGCATTGGCCGCGGCCTTGCTGTACATGCAATGCAGTAGGCTCGGTGAGCTGTGCCCACCTGCCAGTAATATAATGCCGCTTGAATTTGTTGCTTATAGTCCTGCGCAACTGTTGTTCAATGCAGTTGAGTTCATAGCCGGGTAAAAATTCGCCATCGGGCATCGACTCAATATTTTCTGCCGTACCACACACACCGATAAAACGTTCGGCATAGCTGTACCATGGTGCTATATCATTGTAACCTATGGGCCATTCAATACCATAACCATAGCGGACAGGGGCAGTAAAATCCCAATCGCTCCAGCGTTGGCAGCTTCGCCCCCACGTAAGTGATTTGCCGCCTACCTGATAGCCCCGTATCCAGTCAAAAGGTTTTTCTTGTATGTAAGGATGATCGCTATCCTGAATAAAAAAATGAGCCGTGTCTTCTGCATAGCCTGCCGCTTTACTAATCAGCGGGTTTTTATCGAGGGCTTCTTTGGGCATGCGGCCACGGTGCGGAAACTGCCATGGATCGAGGTTGTATGTTGGATAATCTTTGATGTGCTCTACATTGCGGCCCCGCTCCAGTACCAGTGTACGGAGGCCTTGCTCACACAGCTCTTTGGCAGCCCAGCCACCGCTGATGCCGCTGCCAATTACAATGGCATCGTAGGTATGCGAGTCCTTCCCGCCGGTGTTGATGTGTATATGAGAGGTGTCAGACAAGTTGCTGGCATTTTCAATGGTACGTATTGCCGAACATGCTTACAAATACGGCGCAGTAAATCCAAGTTTTTTCAATGCCGCTTTTACTTCGGGGGCACTGCTAAACAGGTTCCACAACAAACCGCTGCGATAGTTTTCAATCATGATGATTTGCGGGCCCTGGTCGATAGCAAGGAAGGAAGAAGCAAACCACAAATCGGGCAGTTTGAAGGCATCTACAAAACCGTATTCTTTCCAGATTTTATCGCCCATGGTGTAATAAAAAAACTTCAGGGCTGCCATGCTTTCTGCAGGTGTGTAAGGCATGGCACTAATCGCAGCTGTTGGGGCAATCACACCCACATCATTACTTGGGCTACTGGCAGTATATCCACCCGGAATATCGCTGGCAGTAAGGCCCCAGCTTTTATCGCTATAGCCCCAGCGGCCCAGCGGATTGGCTTTGCAATACTCATAATTGATTTTGCTGTGGGCTACGTTTTGCTCCCAATAATTGGCATACTCGATCGGATAACCCATTTGGATTGATGCCGAGAAATGTATAGTGCGACAAAAACAAAGGGCCACCCAAATCGCTGCCCAAGGGCAGCTTATTGTTGTAGAAAGTTTTTCCATTTCGCATCGCCCCATCTCTGGCAAAGCCTTTTTGATACACGGTATCGGGTATGCTGTAATTTTTAGAACTGGCCGCCATCACGTAGGTAATCAAACACTCGTTCCAGCCCTGAATTTTCAGGTTCATGGCCCAGCCTTTATCGGGGCTCCAGTGCCAGTACAATACCTGCTCATTGTTTTTGCGAAACCAGTTCCATTCAATGCCATCCAAAATGCTGTTGATGTCGCTGCGTAGTTGTGATTCAGCAGCACCGGCATCATTAAAATATTGCCTTGCTGTAATCAGGCCCATCGACAACAAAGATGTTTCTACAAGGTCAGCACCATTATCGTTAGCACTAAACGGAATCACCACACCGGTGTTGCCATTGAGCCAATGTGGAAATGCGCCCTTAAACTTCTGCGCTTTATCCTTCAAAAAAGTAACCATGGTTTGAATGCGCTGCAAGGCTTGCGTACGGGTTACAAAACCCCTGTGTACGCCCGTTACCATACTCATAATACCAAAGCCACTACCACCACTGGTTACCAAATCACCACTTGTATTTCTTTCACGGGCCAGCCCACTCACAGGATGACCAAAGTCCCAGAAGTATTTGAAAGTTTGCTGCTGCACCAGGGTGAGCAACGCCTCATCACTAATGGTAGGAAACTTAGCCGTAGAATCGATGCGGGTAATAAACTCCACGACAGCTGCCTCGGTTAATGCGCCCCCCGCTGCAGACTTCAGCACATTAGATACAATACCTGTATACTTGGTTAAAGCCCCCAATGGTGCATTGGGCTGAAGCACCAATGTGCTATCGCCACGCTCCCATGAAATACTGCTTGGTGCAGCAATGCCCAACGTGTTGGCGATGCCAAAAGCACTGGCTGCAGAGGCTTTATCTACTTTTTCCGAAAAGTTGAACCGCAGTACAGGCGTCAGCGAAGTGTTGGTAAAAGTGTTGCCCACACTGTTGTCCAGCGTGGCATTAATGAGCCGGAGTTTGGCGGGTGCTGGTGGTGGTGCCGGGGTTTCGCCGCCTTTTTTACAAGCAGCAAAACCCACAAACATCACACCCACAAGAATGTATGGCTTCAACGAATATTTCATGTTATGTTTTTATAACAACAGTGTGGTAATAGAGTGTGGCAGTGCAACTGTTTCAGCAGCTTTGCCATTGATCCAAAGATGGTAAGGCGTTTTTTTATCGCTTTGGTTCATCACGATGACAACCAATTTTCCATCAGGATTGCGGAAAGCAGTAGTAAGTAACTGACTACGGCTTGCTGCAGCAGCTACCCGCTTGGCACCAGGCTGAATGAATTTTGAAAAATGACCGATGTAGTAATATGCATTGGTGTAAATCAACTGGCCTGTACGCGTATCAGCATGCACGGGTGCAAAGCAGAAATTTTGCACGTGGTTAGGACCGCCGGTTTCATCGAGCAAAATGTTCCAATCGGTGAAACCAACCATACCGTTGTTGAAATCATTAATCATGCTACGGCCATATTCTTCGCCCAATACCCATGCCTTGTAACGGGTGCTGTCAAAGCTTTCGGCACAACCTTCGGTAAAGAAAATATTCTTGTCAGGAAATGATTCATGCACACGGCGAATGTTGTCGTACATGGGCAGGCCACCACTCCAGTCTTCGTACCAGTGAAAGCCAATACCCCAAATGTATTTCGATGCAGCTGCGTCGTTGAAATAGGTTTGTGCCCGCTGATAAATGAGATCCCGGTTGTGGTCCCACACAATAATTTTTTTATCCTTCAAACCTTCTTTTTCCATGGTAGGTCCCAGATGGTTTTTCAGGAAATCACGTTCTTCTTCGGCTGTGTAAATGCAACTCTCCCAACGCTGTGTTGCCATGGGTTCGTTTTGAATGCTGATGCCCCACACCGGTACGCCTTCTGCCTCGTAGGCCTTGATAAACTTGGTATAATACATGGCCCATGAGCTGTAAAACTCCGGCTTCAGTTTGCCGCCTTTCAACATGTCGTTGTTGTCTTTCATAAACGCCGGCGGACTCCAAGGGCTGGCAAACAAATTGAGCTTGCCACCTGCTGCAGCAATAGATGCTTTGATAAAAGGCAGCTTGAATTTTTTATCGTGGGCAATGTCGAATGTTTTCAAATCCTTATCGCCATCTTGTACATACGTGTACATGTCGCTGCTAAAATCGCAGCTGTTGATATTGGTGCGGGCAAAGTTGTATCCAATACCATTTTGCTTATCGAAATGTGCTTTCAAAAATTCATCCTGTGCCGCCTTGGGCAATTTGTAAAAGGTTTCTGCCGATGCATCCGTCAGTGCTGCGCCAATGCCTTCGTAGTGCTGAAACTCTTTGCCCGGATCTACAAACACCAGCACCTGCGACTCTACAGGCTGTGCCATGTCGGTAAAGCTGAGTGTATCATTTACGGTCAGGCGCAGGTCGGTGCTATCCGCAGTGGTTACAACAATTACCTGCTTGCCTTCTGTTGAAAATGTGGCAGCTGTTCCTTTCTCACTGGGTGAAGTTTGGCATGCCAGCAACATGGTGGCTGCTACACCTGCAATCAATCTTTTCATGTTCTATTGCTTTATGGTTGGTTGTATAAAATATAACGGACTTGTATTGCTATTGCTTACCACACGTATGTACCCACTGCATTGGCAGGCAATTGTGCCACTGCCCATTTGCCATTGATTTTAATATTGAAGTTGACTGCATAGCCATTGTCGTTGAGCACCAGCAATACTTTTTTACCGGCAGGTGTTTTAAAAGCTACATGTGCCAGATTGCCGGGGCCAATGCTTTCTATGCGGGTAGAACCAGCCGGCACAAACTTGGAGGCATGCGCCACAATGTAATAGCTCACGTTACGTGTTACCTGATCGCCGTTAATCATGAGGGCACCACGGCACTCGGTACAACCGCCGGGTGTATGCGGACCAAACTGCGGATTGTTGGCGAGGTTCCACTCCAATGCAACGCGGCTCCAGTTGCGCATAGAGCCAATAATCACATTGCGGATATGCCATTTCAAATCACCATCGAAGCTGCCATTTTTACCTGTCCATTGCTCGGTAAAATACAGCGCCTTATCTGGGTGTGCATTGCGTACAGTGCTCAGTGCAGAAATATCGCCGGCATACAAATGGAACGCTGAACCATCGATGTATTTTTTTGCATCCGGATCATTCATCACGGTGATAGGATAGTTTGGTCTGTCGCAGTTGTGATCCCAAATAATGATTTTAGTAGTGATGCCGGCATCTTTGAAAGCAGGGCCCAAATTGTTTTTGATAAAAGCCGTTTGCTGTGCTTCGTTCATGAGCATACTGGGATTGTTGCCGCCATGCTCAGGCTCATTCTGAATTGTTACCGCATCAATGGTAATGCCGCGGCCTTTCATGGCCTGGATGTACTTCACAAAATATTGGGCATACACAGCATAATATTTTTCTTGCAATGAACCACCAACGCTGTTGCCGTTTGTTTTCATCCATGTAGGCGGGCTCCAAGGCGAAGCCATGATTTTGATATTGGGATTGATGGTAAGAATTTGCTTGAGTACCGGAATCAAATCGGTCGTGTCTGCAGCCAGGCTAAACTTGCTGAGTGTTTCATCGGTTTGGCCGGCAGGCAAATCGTTGTAGCTAAATACAAATGGGCTCAGGTCGCTGGCACCCAAACTAATGCGCAAGTAACTCACACCTATTGATGTAGCACTATTGCCAAAGAGTTCGTTCAGCAGATTGTTTTTTTCTGTTGTACTCATCGAGTTGATGAGATAGGCGCTACCACCTGTGAGTGTATAGCCAAAGCCATCTACTGTTTGGTAAGTGGTCGATTCTGTAATCTCAATGTTGGCATTGGTATTACTGGTGGTTACAAAAGGCAACAACTTGTCGGCTTTGTTCAACAGCAATGTTTGATCGGCACGGGTAATCCATTGTTCTACTTCGCCGGTAGGCGTTGGCTCTGGCGTTGGCGAAGGATTGTTTTTCTTATTGCAGGCAATGGCAATGGCTGCCACAGCAGCAATACCTGTGAGCAAAAAGGATTGTCGAACCCATTTTTTGTGCAGTGTGTTACTTAAGAATTTCATAGTATAGGTAAATTTTTCCCGATGCTAACCATCGGTATAGGTTATGGTTATTTACGTTGATCGTTGCCGGGCATTTGCAGCAGCAATAGGGGTGCGTTATTACGGGCTATCAATAATTTCAATTGGCCATTTACCAATATCCATTTGGCATCCCGCATTTCGCCGCCCAGCCAGGGCAAGGTTGCAGTAGTGGTAATGTTGCTGCCCAACTGCAACCCTGTAAACAGCTGCCCGTCGTAGCGGCCTTCGTAAGGAACAGTTCCATAAAAATTACCGCCCGTCCATACCGCTTTTCCATCGGGCATTTTCACAAATGCAAAGAGCGGTGATTGCTGTACGGCTTTCGGCAATGGTTGTATGCTAAAGCTTCCTTTTCCATTGTTGATGAATACACTTGAGGCCAGTGTTTCTGCTTTTGTTTCGTAATAGTCTTTAAACAAATCGTAGAACATGTATTGCACCGTTTCGCCGGCCACTTCGCCATAAGTGAGATAAGCTTTTTTCAATACGGGCAATGGTCTTTCTAATTCATCTTTTGCCAGAAAACTGTATTCCTTGCCATCTACTGTGTAGGCCATCACTTGCTCTACACTACCGTTTTTATCAAAGTCTTTTACATACAATTTCACCGGTCCATTTTTGCCTGATGCCAACTTGCTATTGAGCCCCCAGTTGCCGCCCAGTATGTCTAACTTGCCATCACCATTAGCATCAGTTACCTGTATGTTTTGCCACAGGCCAGTGCTGCCTGCTATTTCTTGCTTGGTAAATGTTCCTTTCTGATTGATGAATACAACCACCGGCATCCACTCTCCCGCTACAATCAGGTCTTCCGTGCCATCACCGTTTACATCGGCAAATGCGGCGCTGGTTGTAATGCCCAACTGGCTGAGATTGATTTGCTGTGCAGTAGCGTTAGTGAATTTTCCGGTTCCATCATTCAGCAACAGATAAGCATCTTGCGGATAACCATACCGCACCGAATTAGCGAGACCACCTACAAATAAATCCATGTCGCCATCGCCATCTACATCGCTGCTGGCAACACATGATTTATTGGTGCGGGGCAACGGTAAAGGATGTGTTGATTCAGTAAATCCACCTTTGCCATCGTTGATGTACAAATGATCGGCCAGTGCAGTAGTGCCGCTATCCAGTTCATTGCCGCCACTTACTACGTATAAATCTTTAAAGCCGTCTTTGTTTACATCTACAAACAAAGCATCTACATCTTCGCTTACAGCATTGCTCAGCAATGCAGGAACGTTAGCTGCCGCAAAACTGCCATTGCGTTGCTGCAGCATGAGCACACCCGGCTGTGTATGTGCACCACAGGCAAAAAAGTCTTCGAGTCCATCGTTGTTTACATCCGCTACTGCCAGTCGTGGTCCTCTTGTTGACTGTGCATGCGGAATAAGGTATTGCCGGTTGAAGTCTACAAAATCATTTTCTGTATGGCGCCAGTTCGATCCCACTTGTTGCAGTTGCATCTTCCCACACAGGTGCCGCAGCAGGAAAATATGCTTGCCTGTCGAAACCCGCTTTGGCATTGGCTTGCTGCAATTGGTGAGGCTTGTTGGCGGGCACTTTGAATTGCACTTCGTAACTATTGCCGGGCCATACTACCAACACACTATCTGCTACTGTTGCATCGTTCAAACCAAAGTGCAATACCATATCACTTGACGATTGGAAGCCACGGGTGGGCATCAGGTGTTGCATTTGCATTTGGCCTGCAGCATACACATATACTTTGGCTCCAACGCCTTTGGTGTTTGCAGCACTCCCTTTCAATGAAATACTCATACTGTTCTTTTTAGGCGCATTGTTTTTCAGTACCAAAGCTTTGCCTTTCAGCACATTCACCAGCATGTCGAGGTCGCCATCATTATCAAGATCGGCGTAGGCGGCTCCATTAAAATATCCTTTGAGGTTTGCTGTGCCCCATTCTTTGCTCATGTTGGTAAAACCATTGGCCGCATCGCCTTTGAAAAAGAAAGGATGCGAACTGCCATCCGGCATTTTGGCTATGGTTTCTTCGTCAAACTTATCGGTGATGTCGAGGTTTTTTTGCGCCTGCATGGCACTCACAAACTGCACATAGTCGAGATCGACCGGCCGCTTTACAATACCGCTGCTGATGAATAAATCTTTTTGCCCGTCATTGTCGAAGTCTGCAAACAGCGGACACCAACTCCAGTCGGTAGCCGATACACCGCGTAGCAATGCCTGATCGCTGAAGCTTACCGCATCGCCATTGTTCATGTGCAGCACGTTTCTTGAAAACTGATGCTGGTAGCCATTCATACCGAGCTTGGATTTGTACACGTTGGGGTTTTCGTCGCTACCATAGGTCTTCATGGTTTTTTCATCGGGCGGCAGCATGTCCAGCGTTATCAAATCCGTTTGTCCGTCATTGTTGATGTCTGCCGCATCGTTGCCCATGCTAAAGCGGCTATAATGTTTGAAATGCGCAGCACCACTTTCGCTGAAAGTACCGTTGCCATTGTTGAGGTAGTAGTAATCATTTTCGTGGAAGTCGTTGCCCACGTAAATATCGTCCCAGCCATCGTTGTTGAAATCGGCAACAGCCAATCCCAAACCATAACCAAGACTGCTTTGGTAAATGCCCGCCTGTGCCGATACATCGGTAAAATGCATTTGCCCGTTTACAAGGTCGTTACGATACAATCTATCGCCGGCAGTAGCATCTACTTTGCGGCGGTTGATGGTATCTACCACATTGGCATGTGGTTTTTTAGAATGATTGAGCAGGTAGCAATCGAGGTCGCCATCCTGGTCGTAATCAAAAAATGCAGCCTGTGTACTAAGGCCTGCAAAATTCAACCCATACTTGGCCGCCGAAGGCGTAAACGTAAGGTTGCCATTGTTGATGTACAATTCATTGGCACCATTCAAACCATAATGCTGGCTTACGGCGCAAACATAAATATCTAGTAGCCCATCGCCATTTACATCGGCCATGGTAGTGCCGCTGCTCCATTCATTAGTACCAGCTACGCCGGCCTTTTCAGTAATGTCTTCAAACTGAAAATTGCCCTTGTTGAGATAGAGCTTATTACCGCTCAATGTATTGGCGGTAAAATACACATCAGTTAATCCATCGTTGTTGATGTCGCCGGCAGAAACGCCGCCACCATTGTAATAATAGAGGTAGTATAAAATACTGAGTAAATCTTTCGATACAGGTTCATTCACAAATTCAATATGCGTATCAGTGGCTGGCACTGATTCGAACATGCCTTTTTGTTGTTTGCAGCCGGCTAATGCCATCAGCATCAAACAAGAAGCGAAACCATACAGCCGGAAAGAAGGTTGAACTAACATGCAAAAGGAATAAAAGCCTGAAGGAAAGAGAGAAAAAAGGGCTGTACATTGCTGTATCAGCCCTTTTACCAAAACTAACTGCTTATAAAAAGAAGGTGGAGTAGTTACTTTTTGCCGGTATAAAGTGCTGATATTTCAGCAGCAGTAAGTGCAGTACCATACAAGCGGAACTGGTCTATACCACCTTTGAAAGTTGATGACAACCAGTCGTCATTTTCTTCAGTAGCAGCACCTGGGCCAGCACCAACACGCATTTCAGCAATACGGTTATTGTCGAAATTAATAGGGCCATGACCCGACCAACCACGGATATTCGGATTGGCTACGCCGTCAACATACAAAACAGCCTGACTGTTGGTATGATTGTATACCAAGGCCAGATGATGCCATTTATTATCGCACAAACCTGGAATGGTATTTCCTCCTTCCCAAGTGCTCCAAGAATCCCCGTTGCTTTTATCTACAAACATAGTTTTAACTGCACAGGCAGTATTATTACCCTCTAAGAAGAACAACAATGTGGCACCACTCCAGTGGTTTGCATTATTGACATTGGTTTGCTTAAGGCTCATTAAATACTCAGGTCCGTTGGTACCCTTATTGTTTTGGGTTTGGCCATCTTTTTTAAACCAAATAGAAATGGTAAAGCTCTGTGCTGTGGTAGCCCAATCATTTGGCTTAGCATATTTTACAAACTTTCGGTTAGCTCCCTGTAAAGCCTTACCACTTACACCATCAGTGGAATTGAGTGGATTTTCAGAAGCAAAACTTGCTTTGATGCTATCTACAGCATTCATTAAAGAATTGCTGGTGGTACCATCAAAAGCGGCATAGAACTTCAGTGGTCCGCCGGGTGTATTGCTATCCTTTGGATAATCGCCCAACGCAGGACGATCCATTTTTTGACAACCGGCCAATACCAGCAACGATACAGAAGCGGTAAGCAATCCGGCTGTGAGTTTATTCATTTTCATTGGTTCAATTTTTTGTGAGCATTCAAGAAAAGTGGAAGAAGTAACGGTTGCAGATTGCAGCAACCGCTACTTATCCTATCAGTTGCTTATTGCCATTCAGGATTCTGGACGAGTTTGCCGCCGCTGTTGTCAATTGCTTGCTGAGGAATTGGATAGAAGCGGTGCTTGTTGGTATAACCAGCTGAGCCCAACACGTTGGTAGCAATGCCCCAACGAACCAGGTCGAAGAAGCGGTCGCCTTCGAGTGCCAATTCTACACGGCGTTCCTGACGGATAGCGTTGCGCATTTGAGCCTGACTTTGGAATACCACTTTTGGCAGAATAGCGTTGTCGCCGGCACGGGCCCGTGAACGTACTCTTTCCAGATAGGTTTCAGCCAAAGCGCCATTGCCTGTTTCGTTGGCAGCTTCTGCAGCCAACAGCAATACATCGGCAAAGCGCAATACACGCTGGTTAATCCAACCACCCTGACGGTTGCCGGTAAATGTTTGCTGGCTTGGTTCCGGATATACTTTCTTGTTCCAGTACTTACGAGGAATGGTGGGGAAATCGGGCAATACTTTTCCATACAAGCCATCTGGCTGACCGCTGAAGAGGATGGTTGCATTTTTGCGGGGATCACCTGTTTCGAAGGCATCCACCAGTTCTTGAGTTGGTGTGTTCCAACCCCAACCTAAATCCCAGTCGCCACTACCACGTACACCTTGGTGTACAGCGTTTGGTGCTGAGTAGTTATCGGCGTTGTTGGCACCAATGCTGGCCTGAATTTCGAAGATTGATTCGCTGTTGTTTTCACCGGCGGTTGTCCAGATACCGGCAAAGCTGCTGGTGAGTGCATACTCGCCAGAGTTGATCACTGCCTGTGCCAGGGTTAAACCTTGTGCCCAGTTGCTGCGGGCCAAATAAGTTTTGGCATGCAGAGCTTGTGCAGCACCTTTTGTAAGGCGGCCAGGAAAGCGGCTTGAACCTGCGGCATTCTTCCAGTTGAGTGGCAAATTGGCTGCGGCAAATTGCAGGTCGGCATCAATCAACGCATAGATTTCTGCAATCGGTGCTTTGGGGCGTTGTGCATCTGTGGCACTGTACACCCGGAAGTCGATTTTTGGTACTTCACCAAATGTGCGAACCAGATCGAAATAGGCGAATGCACGGAAGAAACGGGCTTCGGCACGGTTAATTTGCGATGCAGGATCATTGAGCTGCAAAGAGTCGGCAATTTGCAATGCCGTGTTGGCAGCACCAATCAGCGTATAGTGATGATCCCAATAAACAGTATTACTCCAATGGTCTTTTACGTACTGAAACTGATCGTAAATCACACCCCAGTCGGCACCATCTGATGCGCTACTTCCTTTTTCGCTATCATCGCTACGAAAGTTTTGTATGCCCAGCCAGGGAATGCCGCCAAAACCTTGCCCGGCAATATCACCATTGCGGATGGCTCCGTAGAGGCCATAAATCTGGCCTTCGAGGCCACCTTGATTGAGGTCTTCTAGTGTGGCCGAGAGAGGCTTGCGATCCAGGAACTTGTTGCAAGCACCCAGCAATAAACCCATAGCAAGCACTACAACCAGGTAGCTCCCCTTTTGAATTCTTTGTTTCATATGCTGTGTTTTATTGACTTATTTAAAAGTTTACGTTGATACCACCGGTTACTACCATTGGCATTGGGCTGTTACCGTTGTCAATACCAAATGAAGTGGGTGAACCACCGTATTCAGGTGTATAACCAGAATTGCGCTTCCAGGTTTTAAGGTTCTGCGCATTTACAAATACACGGAACGATTTGATTTTGGCTTTGGCCAGCATTGCAGGGCTAAAGTTGTAACCAATCTGAATATTGCGCAAACGCAGGTAGCTACCATCTTCAATACCATACGTGCTTGGCAGGCGGTTGATGGCACGGTTGGCACCCAAAGCAGGATCCCAGTTGCTGGTGCCTTCGCCATGCCAGCGGTTCATTTTAAATGCAGGATAGTTGAAGGTAGTAAATGGCAGTTCTGAGCTACCCCAGTAGCGGTAGATTTCGTTGCCGTACACACCGTTCAGGTCTACGTTAAAATCAAAGCCTTTGTAGTTGAGATTGATAGAAGCACCATACATAAAGTCTGGTGTGGGGTTACCAATCATGGTACGGTCTGTGGCGTCAATTTTACCATCTCCGTTTACGTCTTTGTATTTAAAGTCGCCGGGGCCGTACTCATAACCAACTACTGTAGGCGAACCCAGTTTGTCGGCGTAGCTCTGGTACAAACCTTCTACTACATAACCATAGAAATATCCAATGGGGAAGCCCACTTCAGTTTGGTTGGGGCGTTCTTCGCTGGCAGCAAGTTTAAATGCAATGTCGCCCATTTTGTTGCTAAAGGTGGTAAGGTTACCACTTACACTCAGGGTGAAATCTTTGCTGAAAGTATGGTTATAGCTGGCCACAAATTCAAAACCCTTGTTGCTCAGTGTACCAATGTTGCTCAGGCGCTGACGGTTGTTACCATCTGGTACCAGGCTCAGCAGGTCGTTGGTGGTTTTGTCGTAGTAAGCGGCTTCAACATGCAAGCGGTTTTTCAGCATGTTGAATTCGAGACCTACTTCTTTTGCATCCACGCTTTCCCAACGAAGGTTAGGATCTACGTTGTAAGCCAAAGAATAGGCAGGAGCAATCAGATCGCCAAACACAGCGGTGTTGCCGGTTTGCAGTGCAGGGTAAGCAGGGTAGTCAAAACCATACGTGTTCTGCACACCCAATACACCCCAGCTGGCTTTCAGCTTCATGTAATCGAAGATGTTTTGTTTTTCAAAAAACTTCTCCTTGCTGATATCCCAGGCAGCACCTACGCTGTAGAAGTCTTGCCACTGATCGTTTTCGGGGCGCCATGCAGAGCTACCATCTTTACGGAAAGAAGCATTCAGCATGTATTTGCCCTGATAGTTGTACAACAAACGGATGAGACCAGATACAGTTGCACGTTCTGTTTGGCCAGAAGAGCTACGACGAGAAGCGAGGTCTACAAAACCATTGTTGATGTACCAGAAACGCTTGTCGTTAGGAATGGGGTCGCCGCTGGCAGCCTGGCTGGCATTGGCATACAATCCACGATACTCATTGTAATAAGTAGTAAAACCACCCATTGCTGTCAGGCCATGGTCACCAAAGTTTTTCTTGAAAGTGAGGATATGATCCTGCTGGAATTTCTTCCAGTTTTCACTGTTCTGATAAACAGAAGTGAGGCGGTTGTTACGGTCCACAAAAGTGGTGTTACCCATTTCGGGGTTGTACGTGTAAATGATGGGGTTGTAACCACGGCTGCTCAGGTCGCTCATGTCGCCATACAGGGTAGTTCTCCAGTTGAAGTTTTTCAGGAAAGTCCAATCGAAGAATACGCTGGCTACCATACGGTTTTCGTAGCGCAATTCTTTATCCCACTTGTTTTCGAGGTTCATGAGCGGGTTGCTGATCTGAGCATTCTGAATGGCCAGTTCGCTATACACTCCCAATCCTGCATTGTAAGGCTCGGTGATGGGCAATACACGGCGGGCATCATACAGCAAACCGTTGGCGGCGCTGTAAGGATTGCGCTGACGGATACCATTGAGGGTGAAGCCCAACTTCAGGTTTTTATTCAGGCGAAACTCGTCGTTGATGTTGAACATAATCTTCGACAGTTGCTCATGCTTTACAATACCTTGGTCCATGGTGTAACCAATGCCCATGTAAAACTTGTTCTTGTCGGTGCTGGCGCTTACGCTCAGGTTGCTGGTGCTAAACTGTGCGGTGCGGGTCATTACATCAATCCAGTCTGTGTTACCAGTCCAGGGTGCGTAGTTGAAACGCTGGTTGGCAGGCACACCAATGTTGGCTTGCTCTTCGTCAAACAACAGTTTGAAACCGGCAGCATCCACCATGTCAATTTTATCTACCAACTTTTTGAAACCAAACGTAGTGTTGAAGTTTACGTTGATTTGACCAGCCTTGGCTTTTTTGGTAGTAATGGCGATAACACCAGTAGCGCCACGGGCACCGAAGATGGCGAGTGAAGAAGGATCTTTCAATACTTCGATAGACTCGATATCGTTGGGGTTGAGGAAGTTGATGTTATCGTTCCAGATACCATCTACTACATACAGCGGCTTAATACCACCAATACTAACCGTACCACGAATACGGATATCGGGTTCCTGACCAGGTGTACCAGAGTTTACCACACTCAAACCAGCTACTTTACCTTGCAGTGAAGCAACGGGGTTTACGTTGGGCTTATCGGCTACATCTTTACCGGCAATTTTTACAATAGAACCTGTGAGGTCTCTTTTGCTGGCGGTACCATAACCAATTACCACTACTTCGTTGAGACCGCTGGCTGCTGCCACCAGGCTAAGCGAAAAATTGGTGCGGCCATTTACAGCAATTTCCTGAGTAGCAAAACCTACTGCAGAAATTACCAGTACATCTTTTTCTTCTACCGAAATTGAGAAGTTACCTTCTGCATCGGCAGCGGTACCACTCTTGGTACCTTTTACCAGTACAGATGCACCGGGGATGGGCTTGCCATCGGCGTCTGTGATTTTACCACGAATGGTTTGCGGAGCAGGTGCTTCAAACTCTTCGCTGGAGAGTACAATCAATTCTCCATCGAGCATTTTGTAGCTGATGCCGGTGCCGGCAAACAGTTGGTTGAGCACGTTTACCAGCAATTCATTGTTGGCATTCAGGGTAATTTTACCAGTCTTGTTCAGTACAGTTTGGTTGTACAGAAAGCGGTACTGACTTTTCTTTTCAATTTGCTGAAGTGCCTGCTTCATTTCGGCCGATTCAAGCTTGATGGTGATGCGTTTTTGCGCAAAACCATCGGCATAGGCGTGCATGCAGACAAACAGCATCAAAGCAACAATCATTTTCATAGCAAGCAGCGATTTAGCCAAAAGGGATCGCCTGCCCTTTGTTTGCAGTTGTTGGTGTACTTTCATGTTGTAATTAAATGGGAGGTTATCGAATACAGAGCGTTGTTCTGTTTGGCTGGAACCAGCTCTGGTGAAACTTTCTTGTTTGATGAAGGGGGTAATGTTGGCGCATTGCTCCCTTTCTTTTTTGCATCGGCGTTAGCCGCTATCGTTGGGGTTGGGTATTGGTGTCATAAGCAAGCGGTTTATTTGGTAGATTTTGAAATGAGAATGCTGTTGCCTTTCATAGAAAAGTGGAAAGGCGTTGCCAATTGCATGGCTTCCAATGCCTGCGCCACTGTTTCATTTTCGAAGCGGCCAGTAAAGCGCATTTGCTCCAGCTCATGGTGGGCAAACACGATTTCTACACCATACCAGCGTTCCATTTTATCGGCTACTTCTCTAAAAGATTCATCGTTGAAAGCCAGCGTATTGTTTACCCAGGCCGTTTCTACTGGAAAAAGTTCATCTGGTTTTACCACCAGCTTTTGCATCAACGGAATTTGTACCACAGTGGCTACCCGGTTTTGCTTTTGCAAAGCAGAACCAGCCATAGCGGCCGAAGTTTGGTTGATACCACCGTCATCTGTTACTACCAGTTTATCGCTGGGCTTGAGGTAATAGGTTTTATCGGGACTGCTATTGAGGGTCACTTCCACTTTGCCATGCAGCAGGCTGGTTTCCGAACGGGTTTCGTTGGGGTAAGCCCTCACGTTGAACACAGTTCCGGTTACTTTAATATTGATCTTAGAAGTATGGATGTAAAACGGCACTTCTTTGTTGGGTTTTACATCAAAATAGGCTTCGCCACTCAGGGTGACATCGCGGCTCGATACGCCGAAATCATTGCCATAGGTCAGTTTGCTATCTGCATTCAGCCATACTTGTGTGCCATCGGGCAACACTACTTTGCTGCGAGAGCCTGGGCGGGTAGACACCTGATTGGCTTTGGCCAGTGCAGGTTCTTCCATTTGCTTGGCTTCGGTGCCAGGCATCCACCACATGGCAGCAACCAACACGGCAGCGGCTGCCGCAGTACTTACCCATGTAATCGGCTTTTTCAACCAACGTAGCTTGGCGGCGGTTGTGGATGTCTGGGTTTGAGAAGCAGTTTCTTGTATTGAAAAATCGATGCCTTGCTGCTGCATTTTCAGCACCAGTTTGTCAAAATCGGCTTCGGTTTGTGCAGCGGCTGAATCGGATGCCTGTAACTGACCTTGCCATAATGCTTCAAGGGCTTGCAACTCCTGATGCAACTCGGGCTGGGCGCTGAGTAAATGGTTCAGCTCCCTGGACTCAGCATCAGTGGCTTCGCCAGTCAGTTTTTTAGTAAAAAGGAACCAGGCACGGTTTTCCATAGGTCAAGCAGTGCGATAAGGACAACGCTTCCGGCATTTTCCCCCAAAGCAGGACTGAAATTTTTTAAGATTTTTTTGTGGTATAGCAGCAACCGCCGCTTTAGAGCAGCTTATCACGCCTTTTGGCGAACTTTTTGACGGGCTGGCAGCACAGCCTGTAAGGCTTGTCCAATTTTGCGAACAGCAATAGCCAGTTGATTTTCAACTGTTTTGGGTTGAATGTGTAGCAGCTCCGCCACTTCTTTTTGCTTGAGGCCGTCCTCTTTTACCAGCTTAAAGATGATTTTACATTGTGTGGGCAGTTCGGCCACTACTTTGGCCAGCTGCTTTCGCAGTTCTGCATTGATGAGAAGCTGTTGCGGATTGGCATTGAATGCTTCCACTTCGACCTGCAAATCATCCATTTGCAGGGTTTGGTGCTTTTTCTCAATGCGCAGGTAATTGAGGCTCACATTTCGGGTAGCGATGTACAAATACAGTTTCAGGTTTTGAATATGGTCCAGCGTTTTTCGCTTGAGCCAAACCCGTACAAACACATCCGATACAACCTCTTCGGCAGCTTCGCGGCTGTGGCAAATAGACAAGGCAAACTGCAATAAGCGGGGCTGCAGCCGCACAAAGAGCTCCTTGTAGGCCTGTTGGTCTTCAAAAGCAGCTATTTTATGCTGTAATTCTGAAATGTGTAAATGCTCGTACATCCCCGCAATCGTTGCCGTAAAAATAGCAGGAAACGGGATAATAAATTTTCTGATTTATATCAGGTTTGACTTGGAGAGACCAATCTCAACGTGAAGGATGATTTCAAATTGTTGATTATCAATGCCTTTAAAGTCGGGAACATTCTTTTCCTCATAGGTGAATTGACCAACACTCTGTAAAATGGCAGCCAGCTGAGGGGCTTTCAAAGCCTATTCACCTCAAAAAACAAAAAAGCAGCCGCTATCTCCGGCAGCTTGCTTCTTACCCCGAAATGATACAGAATCTGCTACGTCGCTTTCCCTAAATCTCCTACATTTGCCGCCGCAGAAGACTACACTGCAGGACTCTTAGCTCAGGTGGTTAGAGCGGCTGACTCATAATCAGCGGGTCGGGGGTTCAAGTCCCTCAGAGTCCACACCACAGAAAGCAGTTGACTACCACCAATGGGCAACTGCTTTTTTTATGGGTATCAATAACCAGCAGCGTACCAAAAGATTGTTGATGGATAAATGCCTGCTTCCGAAGATATTTGCGCAGCTTTCGGGCAATCGGAATGGCTTTTTCTTTTAACTAATTGTTTTGGTGCCCCCTGCTACCTTAGCCAACTTTAATCATCATTATGCGGATTCTGACCGTTCTCATCTCGTTGTTTTGTGCTCAAACGGTGCTGGCACAAACTACTCCTGTTGATTCTTTAGCAAAAGCCAAACAGGCCAAAGCGAAATACGATTACAACAAACTGAACCTGAAAAACCGGGCCAACGACCATTTTCTGATTCAGTTTGGTTACGACAGTTGGGCTGGTGCGCCAGATAGCCTGCGCATTACAGGTTTGGGTCGCCACCTGAATATGTACGTGATGTACGACATGCCCTTTAAAACCAACCCCCAGTGGAGCGTAGCCATTGGTGCCGGCCTGGGCAGTAGCAATATCTTTTTCGAAAAAACAGACATCCGCCTCACCAGTACTGCTACCTCCAAATCAGTAGCGTTCCGCAATGTGGCCGATACCAATCACTTCAAAAAATACAAGCTCACCAATGTGTGGGTGGAAGCTCCTGTAGAACTGCGCTGGGTAAAAAATCCGGCCAACCCCAATAAGAGTTTCAAAATAGCCATTGGCGCTAAAGTAGGTACCATGATTAGTGCTTACACCAAAGGCAAGAACCTGCAATCCAGTGCCGGCAATTCTATTTACGGCAATAAATACACGCAAAAAACCAAAGAACGCAGCTTCTTCAATGGTACCCGCCTGGCAGGTACCATTCGGGTAGGCTACGGGGCATTCAGCCTGTACGGTGCATATCAGGTAACCGGTTTGTTTAAAGAAGGCGCCGGCCCTGAAGTAATGCCCTACAGCATTGGTTTGAGCATTGGCGGTTTGTAAGTGGTTACCTTTACCCACTACCGGAAATAAAACCTTGCCTCACGGTAAGGTTTTATTTTTGCCCTCATCATTTACATCGTTCGCATACTTTGATAGAAAAACAACAAATCAAGCAGGCTGAAACAGCCATATTGGTAGGTCTGATACACCAGCATCAAACAGATGCCCAAACCAAAGAATACCTCGACGAGCTGGCCTTTTTGGCTGAAACCGCCGGGGCTGTTGCCGTGAAACGCTTTTGGCAAAAGCTGCCTCACCCCGACAAAGCCACGTTTGTGGGCAAAGGCAAGCTGGAAGAAATTGGCACTTACGCCAAGCTGAAAGGCGTCGATCTCCTCATTTTCGACGACGAACTCAGCGGCTCGCAAATCAGCAATATTGAAAAAGCGACCGGTGTAAAAACCATCGACCGCAGCGATTTGATCCTGGACATTTTTGCCCGCAGGGCCAAAACTGCCCAAGCCCGTGCACAGGTAGAACTGGCCCAGTACCAATACCTGCTGCCGCGTCTGCGAGGCATGTGGAAGCACCTGGAACGACAAGGGGGCGGCATTGGTACCCGTGGTCCCGGCGAAACAGAAATTGAAACAGACCGTCGTATTGTGCGGGATAAAATTTCTTTGCTCAAAAACAAACTGAAGGAGTACGATAAACAGGCTTTTACACAACGTAAAGAACGGGGTGAGTTTATACGCGTAGCATTGGTGGGCTATACCAACGTGGGCAAAAGCACCATCATGAACCTGCTGAGCAAGAGCGAAGTATTTGCTGAAAACAAACTCTTTGCCACCCTCGATACTACTACCCGAAAAGTGGTGTTTGAAAACACGCCTTTTCTACTCAGCGATACCGTTGGTTTCATACGCAAACTGCCCCACCACCTGGTAGAAAGTTTCAAAAGCACTTTGGATGAAGTGCGGGAAGCCGATGTGCTGCTGCATGTGGTAGATGTGGGTCATCCGCAATATGAAGACCAATACAATGTGGTAAACAAAACCCTGCAGGATTTGAATGCCCACGACAAGCCCGTTATTACTGTTTTCAACAAGCTGGACCTCTACGAAAAGAACACGTTCGACGAATGGCTGGATGACGAAATCAAACAACAGTTGCTGAAAGACCTTGAAGCCCGGTGGCAGCGGGAAACGCATTACAACGCTGTGTTTATTTCGGCATTGGAAAAACGAAATGTGGAAGGCTTACGCAAAACCATACTCGACAAAGTGCGGCAACACTACGCGGTACGTTATCCGTACAAAACCAATTTTTACTAAGCCATTGGTGCAGCTGCAAACATGGCCGAAATACCGGCTTTGTTTTTATCGTTGCTCATAAGCACACTGTTGGTTTGTACCAAGTGCAGCCAGCAGGTTTTTTTTGCCGCATGTTGCTGCAGCAGTTGCATCATTTGACTGATGGATACATCGTAGCCAGCCACCAGCAGCAATGCCGTGTCGTTATCATTGGCATTATCTTTCCAATGAATGGGTATCAATTGATTGTTGATGCGCAAAAACGAAGGCTTTTCAATCGTGGGTGGCCAGCCTATGGCATGCCAAGTAATGGTTGCAGGTATTTCTTGTTCGGCTGCTTTCTTACGCATGAGTCTGCTCAATGCACTGATGGATGCCCGCATTCCAATGCCCATGTATAACAACCCCCTATACAGAAATGCACCACTGCCCTGAAAATGCTTTTGCACAAACAACTGCATGGCCTGATAAAACACCCGCACATAATTCAGGCTGCCTTTGGCGGTGCTTTCTCCTTTGAAATGAATGATAGCGGATTCGGCAAAGTACGCATTGTAAAAACCGGCCTGCCTGATGCGGTAGCTCAGGTCAATGTCTTCGCCATACATGAAGAATTTTTCATCGAAACCGCCAATCGTATCGAGCACAGATTTACGCACCAGCATATAAGCGCCAGCCAATACATCTACTTCGGCAGTTGTGTGCTCTGGCAAATGCCCCATATAATAGCGGGCAAAGCGTGGCGATGTGGGAAAAATTTTGTACAAGCCCAACTGCTTGTACAAACTGGTAGCTGGTGATGGAAAGCCCCGTTTTGATTCGGGCAAAAAACGGCCGGCACCGTCCAGCATTTGAATGCCCAACCCGCCACAGCGTGGATGTGCCTGCATATACGCCAATGATTTCTCCAGCGCATCTTCAGCCACAATAGTGTCTGGATTGAGAAAGAGTACATACTCCCCTTTGCAACGCCACAAAGCATCGTTATTGGCACAGGCAAAACCAACGTTGTGAGCTTTGTCAATAAAACTTACTTCCGGAAACAGGGGCTGCAGGTACGCTACACTGCCATCATCGCTGTCGTTGTCTACCACAAAAATTTCGGCTTGCAGCTGTTTGGTAGCCCGCCGTAGCGAAGCCAGGCATTGCTCTGCAAACAACCGCACTTTGTAGTTGACGATGATGATACTCAGCTGCATACGAAATGTAGGCAGCAAGGTTAGTTAATTATACGCAATTGCCCCCTGCTGCGGCAAGGATACCTGCGGCAATACGTTTACTTTTGCCGCCATGTTAGCACAAGTACTGAAAGAAGCCGTGACTGCCGGTGCAGCACAATTAACATACTACTTCAACAATCCGGAACTAAAGACAGCCTACAAAGCCGGTGGCGTAAACGACCTGGTAACCGAAGCCGACCATGCGGCCGACAAAGCGATTATTGAAGTGATCCGTTCTTATTACCCCGACCATTTTATTTTGAGTGAAGAAACAGGCAATGTGGCTACTGACAGCGAATACAAGTGGATTATTGATCCCATTGATGGCACCATCAATTTTGCGCAGGGCATTCCGCTTTGCTGTGTGAGCATTGGTCTCGAAAAAAATGGTGAGATGATTATGGGTGCAGTATATGCGCCCATCCTGAATGAATTCTTTTTTGCAGAAAAAGGAAAAGGCGCCAGGCTGAATGATAGCCCTATTCATGTGAGCAGCAGAAAGGATGTATTACATGCCTGTTTGGTAACTGGTTTTCCTTACACCTACATCAACGATGCCAACGGACCGCTTGAATGTTTTGAACGATTTATTCGCAGAGGTATACCGGTGCGCCGCCTCGGTAGTGCGGCTATTGATTTGTGCTGGGTAGCTGCTGGCCGGTTCGATGGTTTTTATGAGCACAAACTCAATGCATGGGATAGTGCAGCGGGCTGGCTGATGGTAGAAGAAGCCGGTGGTAAAGTTACCAATATGGAAGGTGAAACTTACAATCCGTACAAGCCTCGCATCGTAGCAACTAACGGCATCATTCATGATGAGTTGCTGCAATGGCTGCAAGGCAACGTACCTGCGTAAGGACGAAGAACGAGGTACGAAATACGAAGTGGGAAGTACGAAGGAGGAATTTCGAAGGAGGAAGTGGGATACCATTTGTAACTTGATGACATTTCAGTAATCAAAACACACACACTATGCCAGCTACAAACCTCATTCAAAGAATGTTTCAATATGCCGTTGATGTTGCACAACTTACCCAAGCACTCCCCTACACAGCAATCAATAAAGTGTATAACGCACAAATCATAAGGTGTTCTTCTTCCGTGTATGCAAATTACAGAGCTGCTCAAAGGGCGAAGTCATCAGCAGATTTTATTCATAAACTAAAAATAGTAGAAGAAGAATGCGATGAAACAATCGGCTTTTTGACTTTGTTGAAATCATTCAATCCACCTATGGAAACCCGCATCAACGAATTGATTCAAGAAGGTGACGAACTGCTACGCATTATCGTAGCTTCTATCAACAGCATGAGAAAAAGAATATCCAATCAAAACAACCCCTCATAAATTTCAAATGATGAAGACAAGTAACCAAGTGTAACCACTTCGTACTTCGTACCTCGTCATTCTAACCTATAGTAATATGGAACGAACAGAAGTAAATACCCTCGGTGAGTTTGGTTTGATAGACCACCTCACCCGCAACAACGAAACCAAGCAAGCGTCTACACTACTGAGTGTGGGCGATGATGCTGCCGTGATCGATCATTTTGGTAAGCAAACAGTCATTAGTACGGACTTGCTGGTGGATGGTGTGCATTTTGATTTGATGTACACACCGCTCAAACACCTAGGCTACAAAAGCATTGTGGTTAACCTGAGTGACATTTATGCCATGAATGCCACGCCTACACATGTTACCGTTAGCATTGCCTTCAGCAATCGCTTTAGTGTAGAAGCGCTGGATGAATTATACGAAGGCATGTACGCTGCCTGCGAAAAATACAATGTAGACCTCATTGGCGGCGATACTTCCACATCACCCAAAGGGTTGGTGATAAGTGTAACCGCTGTAGGCGAAGTAACGCCCAACGAATTTGTGACAAGAAGCGGTGCTAAAAAAGGCGACCTCATTTGCGTAAGCGGATATCTCGGTGGTGCCTATCTCGGCCTTACCTTGCTGGAGCGGGAGAAAAAGATTTTTCTGGAAAGCCCCGGTGTGCAACCCGACCTTGAAAACGAAGCCTACATTGTTGGTAAACTCCTGAAACCGGAAGCAAGAAAAGATGTGATAGAATGGCTGGCCGAAAACAACATCAAGCCCACCAGCATGATGGATGTAAGCGATGGCCTAAGCAGTGAAGTATTGCACATTTGCAAACAAAGCCAATGCGGTGCAGTACTGTACGAAGAAAAAATACCGGTACACAACGATGCCCGTCAGTTTGCATACAAACTGGAACTTGACCCAACCGCTTGTGCACTAAGCGGTGGCGAAGACTACGAATTACTCTTCACCATTGACCAAAGTGATTATGAAAAAATGGTGCTGAACGAAGAAGTGAGTGTAATTGGTTACATCACCGAGCCGGAGAAAAAACCAACCATCATTACTAAGGGTGGCAACACTTACGATTTAATTGCGCAGGGTTGGCAGCATCAATAATTCAGGTTCACTTTTATTGCATACATCTACATGCGTTCCTATCGTTGGATTATCATCGCATTCACCGTGGTTGCCAGCATCTACTGGACCAAAACCCTGCTCATTGACGGGCAGGATGAAGTAAGCATTTACGACCTTCCTAAACAACTGGAAGAAGAACGCAGCTCATGCATTGTATATCCCGTTGATGGCACATCGATGGAGATATATGCACTAACGAAAACTGCAGCCGAAGAAGACCGGTTGTATTTAATAGCCAAAGACATTGACGTAACCATTCCTCCCAGGTATCATGTACTGAAAGACAGTGGTTATGTATTGCAAGTGTTTGGCCAATACTATCACGGCAAAGGCATACCTGCACAGTATATGTATGTGCAGCCCAAGCCACCCCGGCTGCGGGTGTTTCTGTACGATTCTGTTGCGTTGATTCGTCAATAATTAATGCAGTACCGACGATAGAAATGCCTTGGTAGCAGCGGTTACATCTGCCGCTCCATCCAGCGATTTGATGAAAGCACTACCAATGATGGCACCATTGCTGTATGCTGCAGCTGCTTCAAAGCTGGCTTTGTCTTTTACGCCAAAACCTACCAGCACGGGGTTGCGCAACTGATACGATTGCAAACGCTGCAAATACTCTTGCACTGGCGAAAAAGCTTTATCGCCGCCGGTGGTGGAAGAGGAAGAAACGGCATACAAAAAGCCACTGCTCAGGCTATCCAGTTTTTTGATGCGTTCTTCCGAAGTTTCGGGTGTGACGAGGAAAATAAAATCGAGGCCATATTGTTTGATGATGGCACCATATTCCGTTTCAAACTCATACTCTGGCAAGTCAGGCAAAATCAAACCATCTACACCCACTGCTGCGGCATCGGCACAAAACTTTTCGAAGCCATATTGCAATACCGGGTTCATGTAGCCCATTAAAATAACTGGAACGGACACGGAGTTACGCAGGTCTTTCAGCTGTGCAAAAAGCGTTTCAATGGTCATGCCGTTGGCAATGGCAATGCTACTGCTCTGTTGTATCACCGGGCCATCGGCCAATGGATCGCTATAGGGCATGCCGAGCTCAATGAGGTCGGCACCATTGGCTTCCAAAGCCTGCATGATGGAAAGGGTATCATCCAGCTTTGGATAGCCGGCGGTTACGTATACGTTGAGTACGTTGTGTTGCTTGCGTTGGAAGAGTTGTTTTATTCTGCTCATAACAAATGATTGAACCACAAAGGCACGAGGGAGGCACGGAGAGCACAAAGTTGAAATGGATTGTATTAAATAAGATTACTAAACAACAATTCGAAGATCCTTGTGCTCCTTGTGGCTTCTTGGCGTCTTTGTGGTTAAAGGTGGTTCATATACGTTGCCAAATCTTTATCGCCGCGGCCACTCAGGCAAATCACCAACACGTCTGTGGCCGACAATTGCAGTTGATCAATCACCGCAAACGCATGAGCGGTTTCCAGTGCGGGGATGATGCCTTCTGTTTTAGCTACATGAAAAGCCGCTGCCAAAGCTTGCTCATCGGTAGCACTCAAAAAGATGCCGCGATGGGTATCGAACAGGTTGGCATGCATGGGGCCGATGCCGGGATAATCGAGGCCGGCTGAAATGCTGTGTGGTTCTACCACTTGCCCGTCGGCGGTTTGCATCAACAGGCTTTTGCTGCCATGCAAAATACCGGGTGTGCCGAGTGCAGTAGTAGCAGCACTCATGCCAGAATGTACACCATGACCCGCAGCTTCTACTGCTACTATTTTCACAGCTGGTTCATCTACAAAATGATAGAAGGCGCCTGCAGCATTGCTACCACCACCTACACAGGCCATTACATGCGTAGGCAGTTCGCTACCGGTTTTGGCTTTCAGTTGCTGGCGTATTTCTTCGCTGATGACGCTTTGAAAACGAGCCACCATATCGGGGTAAGGGTGCGGCCCTACCACACTGCCAATGATGTAATGCGTATCGTTGGGATTGTTCGATCCAGTCGCGGATGGCTTCGTTGGTAGCATCTTTCAAGGTTTTGCTGCCAGAAGTTGCAGGCACTACTTTGGCACCGAGCATTTTCATACGGGCCACGTTGGGTGCCTGACGTTCGATGTCTTTTTCACCCATGTACACAATACATTCCAAGCCTTTGAGGGCACACACAGTAGCGGTAGCTACGCCATGTTGTCCGGCGCCGGTTTCGGCAATGATGCGCTTTTTGCCCAGCCGCTGTGCCAGCAAAATCTGGCCCACAGTATTGTTGATTTTATGTGCCCCGGTGTGGCACAAATCTTCCCGCTTGAGGTAGATGGTTGCGCCAAATTCTTTGCTCAGGCGTTCGGCCAAAAACAAAGGCGTAGGGCGGCCCACATAATCCCGCAGCAGTTGCTGAAACTCTTGTTGAAATTCTGCCTCGTACATAATGTCGAGGTAGCGGGTACGCAGCTCTTCCACATTGCGGTGCAACATTTCAGGAATATATGCACCACCAAACTTGCCGTAATAACCCTGCGCATTGGGTTGTTTGTATGAAGTTGTCATCGTCATTTTATTTTTACCACAGAGGAAGCGGAGGTATACACAGAGTATCACAGTGTTCTCTGTGTGTACTCCAACGCCTCTGTGTTTATTTGCTCTGCATCAGTTAATTGGTTAAATGTGAATTGTGTGCCTAATGATTGCCACTTGTTTCCTGCTTTGTTCCTTCGCCATCGAGCTTTTTCCATTGTGACTTTGGCAATTTGTTTACCAGATCATAAAAAGCCATGAAAGTTAGATTATTGTCCATCCCATAATCAGTTATCGTTTTTGAAGTGCCATCCGCAAAATGGAAAACAAGATTGGCTGCTGCTCTGTCAGCACCGCCTGAATTCATATCCAGCAAATCATGCTCATTTACCCTCCCTATCATTTGCCATATCAACTTAGCAAATCCACTGTCTGCTACCATGGTATAGAAGGCAGCCTCTTCTTTTGTAGGATTTGGACTGTAAGCCGAATTCCGTAACTCGAGCATCGGAGCATTGGTTTTCGAAAAAGTGTAGAGATAACGAGGCTGAGGCACCCACGCACTAGTTGTCCAGTATTCAATTTTCACTACTTTTTTATGTACGGGCCTTTTAGATGATTTAATCCAGTATCCATTTTTCATTGTAATGGTATCTGTTTTGTATTCGAAAGGAACACCCATTTGTTCCAAATGTTGGAAAGCATAAATCCATTCAAAGTTCCCTTTCCTTAATGGCCTAACAAAACTGGGCAAATAGCCATGATTATTGGGAGGGGAACAGATTGAATATTCACCATTCATTTGCATACACAAAAAAACTGTCTGGAATGCAAGAGCCCGTTGCGTTTGATCTACGAGAGTTATGCTATAATCTTGTAATTTATCACCATTTAAATCTAATTTGGTAATCGGTTGCAATGAATCAAACATCTTCGAAACTATTGGACCTACATCTTTCCAGCCAAGTTTCTTCTGCGCAGTGTCTATGTTAAATAATATGTAGCGCTTCCCAAAGGTACCGGTACCATAAGCCTTTTCAAAGCCTTTGATGGCAGCTAGCGGGATGCCTGTTTGTGCATCTACTGAAGCAGTGCAGAAGAGTATGCTTAAAGGCACAATGAATAGTCGTATTATCCTGCACTTAGTTTTCATCGTCAAATAGTACTTCCATTTTTTTACCACAGAGGAAGCGGAGGTATTCACAGAGTACCACAGTGTTCTCTGTGTGTACTCCAACGCCTCTGTGGTTATTTGCTCAATCATGTACAGCAGTTGAAGTGAGTGACACAACGAAGCTGCCACTTGCACTGCTGTTGGTATCAAAATGCTTTTATGTCGTTATAAAACTGGCTCACTTTGTGCATGTCTTTTACGCCGGGGCTGGTTTCAAATTTGCTGTTGACATCGAGGGCAAACAGTGCTTTAGCAGCAGGCTCCTGCATAAATGCATGCACGTCTGCTACATCATCGGGACCAATGCCACCGCTCAAAAAATAAGGCTTGCCTACATCTACGTTTTTCAGCAAATCCCAGTTGAATTTTTTGCCGGTTCCGCCGTAAGTATTGTCAGCACCTTGTGTGAGGGGTTGTGTGTCGAACAGAAACATATCGCACATGTCCATGTAGTCACGAATCTTATACGATACGTCGTCATTCTCTGCAATGCGAAAGGCTTTGACAACAGAAATGTAGTCGGCAATTTTTTCGCAGAACTTGGGGGTTTCGTCGCCATGCAGCTGCACCAGTTGCAGTCGGCATTCATCCACCATGTGTTTTATTTCGTCGATGCTGGCATTGACAAACACACCAACCTTATTAATAGTTTTAAAATTTTTGATTTGAAGTGTAGTCATGTGGCGCAACGCATAGCGGGGGCTTTTGGGATAGAAAATGAGGCCGCCAAAAGTGACGTCCATTTTTTCCAGCGCATCCATTTGCGCAGGTTCTGTCATGCCACATACTTTTAATCTCATACCGATTCGTACAGTTGGTTGAATTGTTTTCCGAATTCGGCAAAGGCAATCGCAGGATCGGCTTGCTTCATAAAATACTCCCCAATCAAAAACCCGTCGAAGCCGTGCTGCTTCAAATATACAGCAGCTTCGGCACTGTGAATACCGCTTTCGGCAATACGCAATTTATGAGCAGGCAATGCATTGGCCATCCTGATGCTATGGTCAAGATTGACTTCGAAATTTTTGAGGTTGCGGTTGTTGATGCCCACCATATCCACCGCTTCGCACACATGTGCCAGTTCGTCTTCGGCATGCAATTCCAACAACACTTCCAGGCCAATGCTTTTGGCTTCTTCGGCCAGCTCCAGCACCTGTGCGGGTGTGAGGATGGCGGCAATCAATAAAATCAAATCGGCACCATAGGCTTTGGCTTCGTGCAACTGATACGCGTCAATGGTAAAGTCTTTGCGCAGCAAAGGGCAATCTACCAATGATGCCGCCGTTGCTAAGTCTTGCAGGTTGCCGCCAAAAAAATCAGTGTCGGTGAGTACGCTGATGGCAGCTGCTTGTTGGCTGCAATAACCGGGAACAATTTGTGCTACGGTAGCACCTTCTTTTATCCAGCCCTTGCTGGGCGACTTCCGCTTGAACTCTGTAATAACCGCCGGCTGTGCACCACTGCGAATGCGTTGCACCGCAGACACACATGGCTGCTGATATGCAGGCATATTTTGCAATTGCGACAGCGGTACCTGCTGTTTGGCCAGTGCCACTTCTTCGTGCTTGCGTTCAACAATGCGGTCTAAAATATTTTTCATTTACTGCAGGTTGATGAGGGTATCCAAACATTGTTTTGCCTTGCCGCTTTCCAGGCTATCTACGGCAGCGAGATAGGCATCATCGTAGCTGGCATACTGGCCGGTGCAATGCAAAGCCATGGCGGCATTGGCCAGCACCACGGCATTCTGAGCCCAGGTGCCTTTGCCAGCAATGATGTTGCGGAAAATGCGGGCCGCCGCTTCCACGGTGTCGCCACCATGTATGTCTTGCTGCATAACCAACCGCTTGCCCAACTGCTGTGGCGTCATCATACATTCACCTTGGTTAGTGAGCACTTTGGTGTCGTTGGTCAGCGATATTTCATCATAGCCATCGAGGCTGTGGATGATGGTAAACGGTTTGCCACCGAGTTGTAAAAAGTAGTTGTAAATGCGGGCCATTTCGAGGTTGTACACACCCACCAACTGATACGCAGGGCGGGCAGGGTTGACCATGGGGCCAAGCATGTTGTAAAAGGTGCGAACACCCAGATTTTTACGGATGGGGCCTACCATTTTCAACGCCGGATGAAACATGGGGGCATGCATGAAGCAAATATTCGCTTCTTCTACTTCCCGCTTCAGCTTGGCATTGTCGTTGCTAAACTTGTACCCAAGTTGCTCCATCACGTTGCTGGCACCGCTGATGCTGCTGGCGCCGTAGTTGCCATGTTTGGCCACTTTTTGTCCGGCACCGGCAACAATAAAGCAAGCCAGCGTAGAAATATTGAATGTGTTTTTGCCATCGCCACCGGTACCAACAATGTCAATGGTTTTGTGATCACCCAAATCAACGGGCACACACAATTCGAGCAAGGCATCCTGAAAGCCTTGCAGCTCATCGATGGTAATGCTGCGCATGAGGTACACGGTCATGAATGCAGTGATTTCATGCTCGTTGTACAAGCCCTTGCCCACACCCAGCAGCACTTCATACGCTTGCTGGCGGCTCAGGGTTTTATGTTCGAAAAGATGTAAGAGTATTTTTTTCATAAATCGTCTTCAACTGGGATTATTGGGATGGGTGAGATGTGTGAGATGTGTTTTGATGTAAATACATTGTCTTAACTGAGATAATGAGGATGGGTGAGATTTGTGGGATGAATGCAATGAATAAGTACTATGGTTTGAATCTTTTGTTTTGTAATCGGTGAAACTGTAGTCTTGGTGTACCAAAGTTGATCAGCAACCCTACCTCTAAATTGTATGCTTCTAAATAATTGATGGCTTGTGCCAGATGAACGTCTTCCAATTTGGTAAGTGCCTTCAGTTCTACACTAATAATGTTCTCTACCAAAAAATCTACTCGTCTGGTTCCTATTTGTTGTTCTCTGTAAAAAATGGGCATTTCAAACTCCCGTACAAAGCTCAGCTCATGATGTGGTAGTTCGATAGCTAATGCTCTTTGATAAATGAGTTCCTGAAAGCCAGGGCCAAGCCTGTTGTGTACTTCCATGGCGGCACCAATTATTCGCCTCGTTAAATCAGCATGTTTTTTATCAAACGTTTGCTCCATTTTTCTTCAGTGTTTAAATATCACATGGCACCTTTCATCCCACTCATCCTAGCATCCCACAAATCCCAGTTTTAGACATTCAACCAATTCCGCATGATCTGTTCCCCCATCGGTGTGAGGACACTCTCAGGGTGAAATTGTACGCTTTGCACATCATAAGTTTTGTGTTGCATGGCCATGATGAAACCGTGGTCATCTTCTGCTGTAATTTCTAGTTCGGCCGGCAGTGTTTTTTTATCAACTACCCAACTGTGATAGCGGCCAACATCGAATGTACTGGGCATGCCTTTGAAGAGTTTGGCATTGGTAGTGGTTACATGACAAGGCATGGCTACACCGTGGTACACTTCGCTCAGGTTGATGAGGCTGCCGCCTAATGCCTGCGCAATGGCCTGATGCCCCAAACACACGCCCAGTATGCTTTTGCTGGCAGCGTAGGTTTTGATGAGGGGCAGCAACAAACCAGCTTCTTCGGGTATGCCCGGACCCGGCGATAAAATGATTTTATCGTAGTCCTGCACCTTTTCCAACGGCAACTGATCGTTGCGGTGTACCTCTACTTTTTCACCGGTGATGTACTCCACCAGATGCACCAGGTTGTAGGTGAATGAATCGTAATTATCGAAAACTAAAATGCGCATAGAAACCCTCCTAAATCCTCCCTAAAGGGAGGACTTTATACTCACTGATTGTTGTGATTTGATTTAATAATTTCATTTGTTATCCTTCGAATTTCATTAACTACCGATTCTACATTGCCGAAAACTTCTTTGTTATTGAAACGAATAATCGTGTATCCCCATTCTTTCAAATCCTTCTCTCTTACCGCATCCCTTTCCGCTACTTCAGGATTGTCATGAACACTACCATCTAACTCTATCACCAATTTTGCTTTGTGGCAATAAAAGTCGGCAACATAAATACCAATTGCATGCTGCCTTCTAAACTTCAATCCCTTTCGATCCAATTTCAAAAACTGCCACAGTAATTGCTCTGCAGCTGTCATCTCATTCCTCAATTGCTTGGCCGCTTCAAAAATCTGCGGTGCTGTTCCATGAAGCATTCCACCTTCTTTAAAAGACTCCAAGTCTTTTCGATCTTCTAACTTTTTCTTCTTCTCGTTCATGGGTGTGAAAAATGTTGTGTGTGACCCTCCTAAATCCTCCCTAAAGGGAGGACTTCTAGCGGGTTGCTATTTCAAAAGATTTTACAATTCATGGATTCTTTTATGGCTTTTTCATCTTTTAAGTATTCGACTAAATTTCATCATCATTCTAAAAATCTTAACCCGTCTTAAAGTCTCCCTTTAGGGAGATTTAGAGGGTTTCAGCCAACTCAATGGCCATTTTCAAAGCGTTCAGTTTGTTGTTCACTTCCTGCAGTTCATTTTCAGGCACACTCTTAGCCACCACACCGGCACCGGCCTGGCAGTACAACGTATTGTTGCGACTCATGAAAGTGCGAATCATGATGGCGTGATTAAACGAACCATCCAAACCAATGATGCCAATGGCACCGCCATAGTAACCACGCTGCGTAGGTTCCAGCGCATCTATCAGTTGCATGGCTTTGTATTTGGGGGCGCCACTCAAGGTGCCGGCCGGAAAAGTATCGGCCATAATATCAAATGCTTTTGCCGCAGGCTTTACCGTGCCGGTTACCTCACTCACCAGGTGAATGACATGACTGTAGTAATGCACTTTTTTATAGTCGCTTACATGCACATGATCAGCATGGCGGCTCAGGTCGTTGCGGGCCAAATCTACCAGCATCACATGCTCGGCATTTTCTTTGTCGTCTTTGGTCAATCGTTCTGCTTCGGCGGCATCAACTGTAGCATCGCCGGTACGTTTAAACGTGCCCGCAATTGGATGCACCACCGCTTTGCCTTGCTCACTAATGATGAGCTGACTCTCAGGCGATGAACCAAACAACCGGTAATCGCCATAATCAAAAAAGAACAAATACGGCGACGGATTGATGCTGCGCAAAGCCCGGTACACATTAAATTCATCGCCACGGAAAGGCTGCGCAAAACGGCGGCTCAATACAATCTGAAACACATCGCCACGGTAGCAGGCGGCAATGCCTTTTTCTACATTGCTGATGTATTGTTCATTCGTCAGGTTGCTGGTTTCGGCACCGGCTTTAGCAAAAGGATAGGTCGGCAAATCTTTGCTGTAGATAAACGATTCCAGCGATGCCAGTTCGCTTTCTACACCCTTCACTTTGTTTTCGCAGATGTACATTTCATCTTTGAAATGATTGATGGCAATCACGTATTGGTACAACCGGTACCGAAGCAAATTGCTGGCGGTAGTGCTTTCTTTGGCCGCATCAAATTGTATGCTGTCGAAAAACTGCACGGCATCGTAACTGGTGTAGCCAAAAAAACCTTGGGCCGCTTTTACACTGCAGTCGCCGCTGGCGGTAAATGAGGCAAGGTATTCATTCAGCGCCGGCACCAAATCCTGTGGCTTGGCCAGTTTTTTCCGTTCTGGTTCGTGACCCGGAAATTTAAACTCCACCGTGTGCAGGTCAATCGCTTCAAAGCCGGCAATGGCTTGTACGCCAATAAAACTCCAGCTGTTTTCAGCGGCATGAAAGTCGGCGCTTTCCAGCAAAATGGTATCCCGAAAGCGGTCGCGGAGGCGCAGGTAGATGCCCACCGGCGTCAGCATATCTGCCAGTTTCTTTTTGCAGGTGGTGTCAATGTTAAATGTGGCCATGGTATCAGCATTAAAAAAACAGAGGCCCCGACAGTGTCGAGGCCTCTTGCAATTAGTTTATAGTTGTACACAACAGGGGCTACCCGACACTTATCGTATCAGTTGCCACCACCAAATATTGTGTTGAGTAAAATTCATCGGGCACAAAATTGGGAAACCATTTCAATCTGCCAAAAAATATTTTGGGGCTGTGAGCGACAGTGCAGGTATCGGCTGTTGTTCCCGCTATCCGCTTGTAGTCCTCGCTGCGCCTCGACTGAGTCGAGGCTGGCTGCGGGCTACCGCTACTATCTGGCAGCCCTTTAGCAGATGAATAGATGGCAACAAGCCATCACCGACAAATGAAAAGTAGGAGATGTTAGATGACAGATGTTGGATGTTAGTTGGAGAAAAGACCCATCGCAAAAGTTGGTAGTTTTAGGCGCAATCCGTAAAAATTTTTATCCGTCAAATCTGCGTACCCAAAAATCTCCATCCCCAAATACCACAACAAAATAATGTAACGAACATGTACACGGGCAAAGCGAACGCTGAACAACAAACCACAAACTCTAAATCCTTAAATAACAGCACTTGTCAACCTACAAACCCAAAAGTCCATCCACCGCCTGCACCGCCTTCTGCAACCGTTCTTCATAGCCGCCGCTGATTTCAACCCAAGGGGTATGTTGTTGTATCAGCATGTCGCGGTAAATGTGGTAGAGTTCCTGCCGGGGCTTTTCATCGGGATATTCCCGCAATTCATCCTGCACCCAGGGCAGGTCGGGCTTGCAGAGCAGGTACAAATCGTAGGGCCGCTCGGCAATGCGGTTGAGGATCCACGTGTGGCAATCGCCAAACACATATTCGCACCACACTTTCATCACCTGCATGTCGGTATCGAGAAAGAGAAATTGTTGTGAAGAGTCGGAAAGTCTGGAAGTCCGGAAGTCCGGAGTTGCATCGTTGGTATTTGTAGTGGCTGTTATTGAAGAACATCCTTCCTCACTTCCCATCTTCCCGTCTTCCCGTCTTCCCGACTTCCGAACTTTCTCACTGTATTCCTCTTCCAACGCTATCTGTCCTTTGGCAATCGTCAGCAGGTCGTCGAACTGATAATCGCGGCCGTTGGTGAGCAACCATTCCCGGGCAAACTCGGGGCACCATTCGGTGGCATAATGCTGCGCCAGCATTTCGCACAAAGTGCTTTTGCCGGTACTCTCCGGTCCTATAATCACAATTTTCCTAAGCATATCTCTGATGGTTGGGCCGAGGCCGAAACACGAAATTGCTACTTTTTACCGAGAGGTTGCAGCAGGTGTAGGAAAAGCTGATGAAGGCGATGCAGTACAAGTGAACACTTCTTCCACTGGAAGAAGCGAGACAACGATGCTGCCACAGGGCACTTGGCTGGTTCACAAATTATAATATCACCAATTCAACCATTTACCCCTCTCCTAATCTCTCCCCGCTGAGGAGAGGAACTACTGTATTATTAATCTGTGCATCTGTGGCTATTTTTTGCCACGCATGCACAGATTAAAACAACAGCAATGCATGATTTGTATTCAATACTAGGCCAAAAATCTATGCATTTGTGGCCATTGTATCATTTCGCCCCGCTGGGGCTTGCTATACGTTTGTGGTCGCTTCATTCCATGGGCTTCACCCATGGCTATGCATATTTCGCCCCGCTGGGGCTTTGATATAGTTTTTGGATAGTAGTACTCAGACATCAGTGAAAATCCGTTCCATCCGCAAAATCAGTGTCCCATTGTATTTCTTCCGCGTACCATAAAATAGTTGATAAAAAAAATCTGTGAACATCCGTTTCATCCGCAACATCCGTGTCCTATCAAGCAAGTTTGGGGTTTACATTCGCAGCATTCAATTATGACTATGATATACTCTGCCGATATACAAAAATTGCCCCGGCATTATTTGCCACAAAATTTTACCCTGAGCACATGGGAAGCACTCGAACCTTTTTTTAAAGAACTGCTCGAACGCCCCATCAACAGCAAGGCCGAACTGGAAAAATGGCTGCAAGACAGCAGCGAAGTGGAAGCGGCCATTAGCGAAGATGCCTGCTGGCGCCAGATTAAAATGACCTGCGACACAGAAAACAAAACGCTGGAAGATGCTTTCACGTTTTTCGTGATGGAAATTCAACCCAAGATTCAACCCTATGCCGATGCGTTGAATAAAAAACTGGTGAACAATCCGCACCTGGCCGAGCTCGACCAATCCTTGTACCACACGTATCTGCGCAGCGTACGCAAGAGCATTGAATTGTTTCGGGAAGAAAACATTCCGCTGCAGGCAGAGCTGGGCGTACTGCAACAGCAGTTTGGCCAAATCACCGGCCGCATGACCATTCAGCACAAGGGTCAGGAATATACCATGCAGCAAGCCGCTAAGTTTTTGCAAAGCAAAGACCGCAGCGAACGGGAAACGGTGTACCGCAGCATTCAGGAACGTCGCCTGCAAGACAAAGAAGCGCTGAACGACTTGTACAGCCAGCTGATTGAAAAGCGCCAGCAGGTGGCCGTGAATGCCGGCTTCAGTAACTTCCGCGATTATAAGTTTAAAGAACTCGGCCGCTTTGATTATACCCCCGCCGATTGCGAACAATTTCAGGAAGGCGTGAAGCAACACGTGCTGCCATTGGTGAATGATATTTACCAACACAAACAGCAGCAATTGCAGCTCGATACATTGCGTCCTTGGGATTTGGATGCAGAGCCAGAAGGCGTAGAGCCGCTGCGCCCTTTCAGCAATGGCGAAGACCTGTTGCAAAAGAGCATTGCGGTGTTGGAAAAACTCAATCCGTTTTTTGCTGATTGCTTCCGCACTATGCAGCGCATGGGCCATTTCGATTTGGAAAGCCGCAAGGGCAAAGCGCCAGGTGGCTATAACTGTCCGCTGGCAGAGAGCGGTGCGCCGTTCATTTTTATGAATGCCGCCGGCCAAATGGATGATGTCACCACCATGGTACACGAAGGTGGCCATGCGGTACACAGCTTTTTAGCACACCCGTTGTCGCTAACGGCTTTCAAAGAATATCCCATGGAAATAGCCGAAGTGGCCAGCATGGCCATGGAGTTGTTTACGATGGATCATTGGGAGCCATTTTTTGACAATGCTGAAGAACTGAAGCGGGCCAAACTGCACCAGCTGGAAAGAGCCATCACCATTTTCCCATGGATTGCGACGATTGACAAATTTCAACATTGGGTGTACTTACATCCGCAGCATAGTGCTGAAGAACGTGGCGATGCGTGGATGCGCATTTTGCAGGAGTTCAGCACGGGAGTGCTGGATACCAGCGGACTGGAATCTTTCCGTCGCTACAGCTGGCAGCGGCAGTTGCATTTGTTTGAAGTACCGTTTTACTACATCGAATACGGCATTGCACAGTTGGGTGCCATTGGCCTGTGGATGCAGTACAAGCAGCAGCCGGAGCAAGCCCTGCAGAACTACATGAATGCACTAAGCCTGGGTGGTACCAAAACCCTTCCCGAACTCTACGCCGCTGCCGGATTGAAATTCGATTTCTCACCAGCCCACATCAAAACGCTGATGGAATTTGTGAAAGCGGAAATGGACAAGCTGTAGTTGGTGGTTGATGGTTGGTGGTTGGCAGGAGGAAGATGTTAGATGACATCCCGATAGCTATCGGGATGTTGGATGTTTGGAAATACATGAGTAATTGATAGATGATGGTTGGTGGTTGGCAGGAAATGCAAGCAACACCAACATTAAAAAAGGCACAAAGGCAGCAGGAAAAATCCTTGCGTCCTTTGTGCCTTTTGCATTTACGCTACAACGACCTAAGATTTCAATCTGGTTGTTCTTATGGGTGTCTTCCCATCAACTACCAACCATCATCTATCAACTTTATGCGCTTTATGCTTTCAGCCTTCGGCTTAAAAGAACAAATTGCTCAACAAGTTGCCGGCAATGTTGCTGCCACTGGGTTTCAGGCCCAGCAGTTTGGCGTATTTGGCCGCACCCAAAATGGTTTTCATCTTGCCCATAAAGCCTTGCTGCAGCGGGTTGAATTTTTTCAGGTAATCAGCAGGATTGGTCTTAGCCAAACCAAGAATGTCTTTTTTCTGGCCCAAAAAACTGGTGACAGCATCCAGCGTACTTTTCTTTTCGGTAGCGCCAAGGCTGAGTTTGCTGCCCAGCAAATCGGCAATGCCACTGGCGGTTTTGCCCACATCGCCAATGGCGGGTGGTGCAATAAAGTTTTTCACGACATCGCCGGCACCGCCTGGCAGTTTAATTTGTGCCTGGCTCACTGTAGCAACGCCGGCCATCAATGTAAAAAAGAGAACGATTTTTTTCATGGTCATCAATGATTGAGTGATGTGTTGTTGGTTTACTTGAATGTACAAATCAACCAGCAATATCTCAGCTTTTGTGCAGCAAAAAGAAAAGGTTCGGCCAAACAGGTTATTTCCTCTATGAATGGCCTGGCTTATTGTTTTACCACTTTACCGTACACTGCAGGTACACATTTCTACCGGGGCGCAATATGGTTTTGCCCCAATCCAAATGATCACGGTACGATTCATTCAGTAGATTTTCTACACCCGTTTGCCACTGCCACTGCAGGCCCATTAGTGACACAGGATAGGCCAACCGAAGATGCAGCAATGTGTACCCGTTCGTTTTTACTTCGCCATAGCGGCTGGCGGGCCTTTCTTGTGCCGCGGCTATTTCACATTCTCCCTGCAGGCTCAGTTTACCCCAGGCCCAGCGCATACTGCTCACTGCTTTGAGCGGCGATACAAACGGCATGGGCGAATCAGCTACTTCACCATGCTGATACCGCAGTGTATTGATCCACAACCAACGCTTGTTGAGTGCTGCCTGCCACCACAACTCAGCTCCCATCAGGGTGGCATTGGGTTGCTGTGTGTAGCGTTTTACACCAGCCGAGCCAATGGTCATGGCAGAAAACTGCGGATCGATTTCACCAACGATGTAGTGATGCAAAGCATGATAAAAACCGGAGATTTTCATTTGCCAGCGGGCACCACGATATTGGTAATTGATTTCTGATTGCAGCGATTGTTCAGGCTTGAGTGCTGTGTTACCTACATAATCATAGTTCTCTGCAGCGTTGTACAAATAGAAGCCATACAACTCACTGGCGGTGGGCATGCGTTGCGCCCAACCTACGCTGGCACTCAGTTTATGCCCTTTGCCCAGCTGACGGTTTACTTGCAAAGATGCATTGCCCAATACATCCCAACGAGTATTGGTATTGCCATTCAAAATAGCAATATGGTCTTTGGCGAGAACGCTGGTGAGGCGGCTGACAAACACATCTGTCCGTACATTGGCCAGCAGTTGCCAGTTACTGTCGGGCTGCCATTTCCATTGCGCAGCAGCACCGGTTTGCCAGCGTTGGTTATCGGGCCACGTAAGCATATACATGGGCGAACTACCGGGTGCATACATCGTCATGGAGGCATGCAGTTGTGTGGCCGAAGCATCTGCCCGTAGCTGAAGTTGGTGATCTTGACGGCGATACAAAGCGGTGGCATAAGCCCCCACTGTATTACTGGTACCCGGCATGTCCATATGCATGGGCACATTGGGCCGCTGTGTATCATCCATGGCATGTACAATGCGGTTTACATAGAGCTTTGCTGACTTGCTGTGCCAAGTAGCCGCCGCATCTGTTTGCTCTATACTCAATGCAGCTATCAATGCTTTGGCGCTACCTACATCCATGGGTAATGCAGGATAGCCAATGTTCCAGCCTTCATCATACAGCACGTCAGCTCTAAGTGTTGTTCGTTGATTGAGTTGATACGTGATGGCTGTCGTCGCATTCACTTTATTGTACTGGCTGAAGGGTACGGTGTTGCCATCTCCATCTTTGTAAGCTTGTGCTGTTCGATATGTACCACTGGCCCGCACCGCCCAGCTTTGGCCGCTGTAGTGCAGCTGTCCACCATGGTACCAGGCTTGTGCTGCCGATTGGTAGCCACTGCTCACACTGCCCTGCCATGTATGAGCTAATCCGGGCACGGCTTTGGCCAGTTGCATATCTACCGAGCCACCAAGGGTTGCGCCTTTGGCAAAAGCATTGGCGCCGGTTTCCAATTGAATGGAAGAGAGATTGATTGGTTCTACATAAATAGAAGCAGGATCCATTTTATCGGTGCAGGCACCATGAATGCGCATGCCATCTACCAGCACATTGATTTGCCCGGCGCTGTAAGACCGTATGGCAGGTTCCATGCCATAGGCACCCCTGCGCACCAGCGACATTTCGGGTATGCGGCTGAGCACCTCTTCCAGTGTAGCAGCAGGTGTGGTTTTGTAAAACTGTAGCAAGGCTTGCGTAGGTTGCCTGGCCGCTCGTATTACTTGCACCTGCTCTAGTACCACGGTAGGTACAGTGTCTTGCTGGGCATGCGCCTGCCAGCTAATGAGCAGCAACAGCAGCACCCCTAATTGTTTACCTGTATGCAACATGTTGTATGCATTTGCAGGCAATGGCGGTACAAGATGTACCGCCATTGCCTGATGGTTTAAAAATCAATATCCAGCGAATCGGCTTTGGCCAGTTGGGTGCCGCTTTTCAGCTGCAACTGCAGGCGCCACAAGCCCGTCATCGTAAAGTTTACCTTGCCTTTGTAATGGCCATTGCCAGAGTGCACAGGATTTACATTGTTGGGTGAGCCATGATTCATGGTTGGCATTTCGGGTTCAAAGCTGATGCTGAGGCTGCTATCGGCCGGAAAGCTCATCATGCTGGCTTTTTTGTACAGCACAAATTCAAGGTTGTTGATGCCTACTTTGGGTTTGGCGGGTTCTACCATGGCCAGAAAATACTTCGTGGTATTGTCGATGGCAGAAGTAAAAGACAGTAGTCTTTTTTGTGCAGGCTCAGCCACGGTCACAGGTATGGTCAGTTTGCCTTCTTTGTTGTTGCTGTGGTTGTGCACATTGATGTCGATGGTCCAGCTGCCACCCATGCTGCTCATAATGAATACCACCGCACCAGGAAACAACTGATTAACGGCTTCATGGCTGGCAGGATTTTCTACCGGCGACGAATGTTTCATGGTACCCATGTCCATCATAGGAAGCATTGTAACATGTGCATCGGTAATGCGCTTTTCGGACACAGAATCGTACAAGGCAATCCACAAAGGCTGGTAGCCTGTAGTAAGGTTGCTGCTGAGGGCATACAATTCTACTTTGGCAGCCGCACCAGTAGCGTATCCGGTAGCAATTTTGCTGAGGCCCACAGTAGGATCGGGCATTACAGTATCAGATTTTGAACAGGCAGCGAATGCGACAACAAGTGCAACAACAAAAACACGGATATAAATAGAACGAAACATAATGATTGATTGAGGCGACGAAGGAATAGACATGCATTGGCCGGGTCGCCGGTGGAGGCAACAATGCATTTGTTGAATCAATAAGAAAAAAAGGAAGGATAAGGCAGGCATATAGCTATCGCACAGGTATTGATGCCATGCTCAATCCATGCAAAAAACTATAAACCGTTGCCACAAAATTTGAATCAGCAAAATGCCGGCGGCCTGAATATGCCGGTGGAAAATCCCTGCTGTGCCGACTGTACCCTGTAGTCGCTAAACAGCTCTGCTGTTTCGGCAAAAGCCTGTTGCAAGGTGTGATACTCCTGAAGAATGCAGGCACTAGTCTCTACCCACACATTGCGGACACCGCTTGGCTCAGTGCCTGCCTGTTGTTCTTCGGCAGCCTGAATTTTTTTCGCCAGATAGCATTTGCCATCGCAATGAAGTTGGGGGCGTTTTTTGTTGACACAGTGCCGTGCGGCGATGGCTTGTTGGTTGGCATAAAACCACACTGTAAACACAGCAGGGTACATGGTTTGAAACGCCATGAGCAACAACAATATGCCACTGATCAACTTTTTCACGGCAGCAAAAATAGTCCTTCGCTTTTACCGTCCTTTATGACTCCTGTCACAAAGCCACATATATTTTTAAGTAATGTCTGCCTGCAACAACAGCATGCAAATAGTGGGGCTGTGAGCAAGGTGCTGTTATCAGCTGCAGTTCCTGCCCGCCTCACTACTCCCTCAGCCCTGCGGGCCTGCGGGGTAGTTCGTTGGTCAGGCAGCCCATCAGCAGTTGTGCAGGCATCAGCAAGGTTTCATTGTAAGTGGTTGCACAAATACAAGGGAGATGTTTTTGAATTGGCAGTTGGCAATAATCAGTTTGCAGGGCAGCAATCAATCACTATAGTTGTTGACTGTTCAATTTTTGCAGCACAGCCCATGGGCGCAGGGATGCACAGGGTGGCCCGCAGGGACAGCCCGCAGCCGCAGGCAAGGGCCGCAGCGATAGCGGAGCCCGGCGCAGCCCGTTACCGCAGCCGGGCCATGCACTGCCGCTGACCGCCCCAACTTTCTTTAGTTTTCTTTACGCCATGCGGCATGCACTTACGGGCTAATTTTGCGGCATGCCTTTCGAATTGCAATCACATTATCAGCCGGCCGGCGATCAGCCCAACGCCATTGCCCAACTCACCGAGGGAATCATCAACGGGGAACCGCAGCAGGTACTGCTGGGCGTTACGGGCAGTGGTAAAACCTTTACCATGGCCAATGTGATTCAGAACGTGCAGAAGCCCACACTGGTGCTCACCCACAACAAAACGCTGGTGGCACAGCTCTACGGCGAGTTCAAGCAGTTTTTTCCCAACAACGCTGTGGGCTACTTTGTGAGCTACTACGATTACTACCAGCCGGAAGCGTACATCCCTGTGAGTGATACGTACATCGAAAAAGACCTCAACATCAACGAGGAGCTGGACAAGCTGCGCCTGCAGGCCACCAGCGAACTGCTGAGCGGCCGCCGCGATATTGTGGTGGTAGCATCGGTCAGTTGCATTTATGGTATGGGTAACCCTACCGAATTTGAAAACGGAATCGTTCGCATTGCGCAGGGCCAAACCATCAGCCGGCAAGGGTTTTTGCATAGCCTGGTGAACAGCTTGTACAGCCGCACACAGGGCGATTTTAACCGCGGTAACTTTCGGGTGAAGGGCGACACGGTGGACATCAACTTGCCATACGTTGACTGGGGCTACCGCATCAGTTTTTTTGGCGATGAAATTGAAACCATTGAAACGCTGGATGTAAAAACCGGCAAACGCATTGGCCGGGTGGAAAATGCCGCCATCTTTCCCGCCAACCTGTACCTGGCACCCAAAGACATGATGGTGCAAATACTGCACGAAATACAAGACGAAATGACCCGGCAGGTGGAGTACTTTCAAAGCCAGGGTAAGTTTATAGAAGCACAGCGACTGAAAGAACGTACCGAATACGATTTGGAAATGATTCGGGAACTGGGCTATTGCAATGGTGTAGAAAACTACTCCCGCTTTTTCGACAGGCGTCAGCCGGGTACAAGACCGTTCTGTTTGCTCGATTATTTTCCGAAGGACTTTTTGATGATTATTGATGAAAGCCACCAAACCATTCCGCAGGTGGCGGGCATGTATGGCGGCGACCGCAGCCGCAAAATGAACCTGGTGGATTATGGCTTTCGACTGCCCTCGGCCCTCGACAACCGGCCACTCAACTTTCATGAGTTTGAAAGCATGCTGAACCAGGTAGTGTACGTAAGTGCCACCCCCGGCGACTATGAACTGGAGCAAACCGGTGGCGTGGTGGTGGAGCAGGTGGTGCGGCCTACCGGATTGCTCGACCCGCCGATTGAAGTGCGGCCGAGCATCAACCAGATAGACGACCTGCTGGATGAAATAGACAAGCGGGTACACAAAGGCGACCGTGTATTGGTAACCACGCTGACCAAACGCATGGCCGAAGAAATGGACAAGTACCTGCACCGCATCAACATTAAAAGCAAATACATACACAGCGAAGTGGATACGTTGGAGCGGGTGGAAATACTGCGCCAGCTGCGCCTCGGCGAAATTGATGTGCTCGTAGGTGTAAACCTTTTGCGGGAAGGTCTCGACCTGCCCGAAGTGTCGCTGGTCGCCATTTTGGATGCCGATAAGGAAGGCTTTTTGCGCAACGAAAAATCATTGACACAAACGGCTGGTCGTGCTGCCCGCAATGCAGAAGGTCTGGTGATTTTTTATGCTGACACCATCACCGACAGCATGCAGAAAACCATGGACGAAACGCTGCGCCGCCGGGAAAAACAAATTGCCTACAATACGCTGCATGGCATTACGCCTACCACCGTGAAGAAGAGCATTGAAGATGTGATGAAGCAAACCAGTGTGCTCGACATCAAAGGCTTTGATGAAACCAAACCGTATGCCATACCCAACGAAGCCAGCATTGTACCAGGCAATGTAGCCGCCGATGATGGCGAAGTGTACCGCACCATTCCGCAGATGGAAAAGGATGTGGCCAAAGTGAAAAAGCAAATGGAAAAAGCAGCCCGTGATATGGACTTTATTGAAGCGGCCCGTTTGCGGGATGAGATGTTCAGATTGCAGAAGGAGTTGGAGGAAATGAAAAGCTGATGTGCCAATGTGCTAATTAGCTAATGTGCCAATAGGTTTGCCGGAGAAGGCTTGATTTGCCTTCGGCAAATGAGGGATGTTTCGCACAGAGGGCACTGAGTGCTCGGAGGTTTTGTTTGCCTTCGGCAAACGAGGTTTATCTTTCGCAAGGATGCACAGAGTAATGATAAAAGATCCGTGAAATTCCGTTTTCATCATCTTTATCCGCGTCCCATATTTTCTCCGTTACCACCGTTTTTCTGCGGTAACATTTCTTTGCGGCTTTGTGACTTTGCGTTGAAAAAAAGAAGTGCTATCGAATAACAACCGTGGTGCCTTTGGTAAATACTTTTTGCCCTTGTCGTCAGTGTATTGCAGCATCCATACGTAGGTGCCGGTGGGTACCGGTTGGCTATTGAATCGGCCATCCCATTTGCGGGTCCAGTCGCGGGTTTCAAACACCAGCTGCCCCAGCCTGTTGTACACCCTGAAGTGTAGGTCGGTGGCTTTCCAAGCATTCAGCGGATAGAGGTAATCATTGAGCCCGTCGCCATTGGGTGTAAATCCGGTGGGTACGGCGATGTAGCAATTGTTGGGCACCTGTATGCGATGCACCACGGTGTCTTTACAACCATTGATATGGCCTACAATCAACCGCACAGAAACTGTACTCAGCGGAGTAGCACTATTGTAGAGTTGTGCAAGGGGTACTTGTGCAGCACTCCGTTGACCGTTACCAAAATCCCACTGCCAGGTAGAAATGGGGCCGGTACTTTTATCTACAAAACGAATGCTATCGCCGGGGCAGGCAAAGTTGGGATATTCGAACTCGGCGTTTAATCGAATTTGTGCCAAATCAGTAACGGCAATACCGGTCATACTACATACCCCGTTCGATACTTTCAGCGTTACTTCTTTTACGCCCGAGCTGGTGTAAATCATAGTGAAGCTCGATTGTGTGCCAGTGGTTGTATCGTCTTTTACACTCCACTGCCAGCTGTTGATGCCATTGGTACCAGGATTGGTATACGTAATGGTATCTGCAAGGCAACTGCTGCTAATGCTTACATTAATGACAGCAGAAACGGTATCGTAAGCGGTGAATGTTTTGCTATTGCCCACCACTGTTTGCTGGTTGCATTCGGTGGTGAGGGTGTTGCCATCTGTACCTTGTTTTACAGCCACCGTATAGGTACCGCCCACACGAATGGGTGCAGCCAATTGCAGGCGAATGACTTTGCTGGTATTGTTGGTACAGGTAACCTGTGCACCGGTTATGCTCACTGCCGCCGGACCTGTTATGGTAAAATCGCTGCCATTGGGAGCAATGCTGCTACACAACACCGGATCTTTCAGCACCACTTCAATTTCAGCAGGCATACACGCCACTGGCGAAATGCTATCAATAACAGTTGGTATTGCTGGCAATACATTTACCACCAGTGTTTGGCTATCGGGCAATGCATTGTTGCATAAGTCCAACACCGTGTTTCCATCGGTCCCTTTTTTTGAACGTAGCGCAAATGTGCCGGCAGGAACAGTGCCACTGGTGGTAATGATGAGCGAATCTGTATCAAAGCCATTGCTGCAGCCTACGCCGGCAGCGCTTACAATGGTTACGTTGCCATTCACAAACTCCCAGTCGGAGCCATTGGCAGCAATACTGCTGCAACGGATTTTTTTGCTCAGCTTGAGGTAAAACTGCGTTCCGCCGCAACCCACTTTCAATTCTTTCATGCTCAGGTTGGCAGTATCCGTTATTACGGCAGTACCACCACTAAATTCCAATTTGTAACCCGCTTGTGTATTAGACCAATGGCTCACTAACAAGAGATAATCATGCCCGGCGATCAAATCGGGTTCCTTGCTAAACTGTGGCACTTTGCCTTCGCATTCTATCAGGTTGTTGGCCGTGGGCGAAGTACCTGTTTGGCCATAGAATTCGCTCCAGTTGCCAGCTACCACCAAACCTGGATTGGTGTATACTTCATCTGGATTGCGATTGGTAACATCGTACAACTGCCAATCGTAATCGCTGGTGGCGCTGTTGGGCGAAATCATGAACGACAACTTGCCCGATTGAAAACAAGTGAACTTGTACCAGTAAGGATTCACATCACTCAGCGGTACGGTACTGCACTTCGGGCTGGGCAATGTTTTGCCACCACAGAGGTTGACCGAAGTTTGGTTGAAAACAGAAGTACCACAAACCGGAAAGGCAGTTGAAGGATTTTGGCCGGGTGTATTGCACACCGGTTGTGCCCACGTAGCGGTGGAGCCTAGCAGTGTCAGCAGCAAAATACTCAACCATTTCATCATATCACGCCGGTTCGGTATTACGTAAAAATACAATGCTTTTAGAGAAGTACTTCGGTCAACGTTTGTAGTTGGCTTCATAAGTATCAATCCATTGCTGTACGGTCATTTTTTGCATGAGCTCCGCAATGAGTGCATGAGGAATGTGTTCCGGCTTTTTGAAGCGGATACAACTCTTGCCCATATCCAGTTTTGCAGTGCTATGCTTGGGATATTCCTGCACAAACCATTCCAGCAAAGCTGGCGTTGCATAAATACCCATGTGATAAAAGTTGACAGACGCTTTTTGCGAAGCCAGACCCGCAAATGGCAAAGGCAGTTTTTTATCGCAATGATAGCCATCAGGATAAATGCTGTGCGGCACCACATACCCAATCATGCCATAGTTCATGATGGTTTCAAAACCCTTGGGCAAATGCTTCAGAATGGTTGCATGTAATTGCGTAACCGCTTCACGTCGGTCATCGGGCAACTCAGTCAGGTATTGTTCGGGGGTGGTGGCGGCACTGGTCATGTTGCTATGTTTTGCGTAAAAGAATAAACCAGCACATTCATTATTGGTGCTGATGAAACACCGGGAATTAAGGTAAACAATTAGCGCTACACAGCCAATCCAAGGCTTATCAGCTATCGCAACTGTACGCCATGGCATCCATGTCTACCTTGCGGCGTTCAAACTGGAATCCGTGGTACACCTGTACAATTTCCTGCAATACGGGTTCTATTTCTTCCAGTGATTTTAAAGTAACCAGCTTGAGGCGGTAATCCCGAATATTCGGCAGGCCTTTGAGGTAGTTGGTGTAATGGCGGCGCATTTCCAAAATGCCCAGCACTTCGCCTTTCCACTGCACACTGCCGTGCAGGTGCTGGCGTATCACATCTACCCGTTGCTCAATGGTCGGCGGCGGCAGGTGTTCACCTGTTTGGATGTAATGTTTAATCTCATTAAAAATCCACGGATAGCCAATGGCGGCACGACCAATCATGATGCCATCTACCCCGTAGCGTTTTTTATACTCCACCGCTTTTTCAGGACTATCAATATCGCCATTGCCAAAAATGGGAATGTGTATGCGGGGATTGTTTTTCACCTCCGCTATCAACGACCAGTCGGCCTGGCCCTTGTAGAGTTGTGCTCTGGTACGGCCATGTATGCTCAGCGCCTTAATGCCCACATCCTGCAGGCGTTCGGCTACTTCCACAATGTTCTTGCTGTTGTCGTCCCAGCCGAGGCGGGTTTTCACCGTTACCGGTAGGCGGGTGCTTTTTACACAGGCTTCGGTAAGCCGCACCATCAGGTCGATGTTTTTGAGCACTCCCGCACCAGCGCCTTTGCTCACCACTTTTTTTACAGGGCAGCCAAAGTTGATGTCGAGCAAATCGGGATTCACTGTATCTACAATGCGGGCACTCATGGCCATGGCTTCTTCATCGCCACCAAAAATCTGAATGCCCACGGGGCGTTCAGCTTCAAAAATGTCGAGCTTTTTTCGACTACGGATGGCGTCACGAATCAATCCTTCGCTACTGATGAATTCTGTATACATCAGGTCGGCACCATTGAGTTTGCACACGGCCCTGAAAGGCGGGTCGCTCACATCTTCCATGGGCGCCAGCAGTAGCGGGAAGTCTGGTAGTTGTATGTTTCCGATGGTTGGCACAGGGCGCAAAGATAACAGCTGCAATTGGCTTGAGCGAAAATGTACCACCGGCTGCTGAGTTAACGGTTATGCCTGTTTCTTTGCAGCTGTATGAATAATCCTTTACTCAACAAGGGCTACAGCCATGTAGGACAGTTAGGCATTCTGCTTGGTTTGATAGGCGTGGGACTGGTAGCCGGCAGCTTTGTGTCAATGGGCATCTGGACGGGCATGACCGGCCAGAGCATGGAAACGATGCTGACCGACATGCAGCAACCCCGATTTGCCAATGCCGCCAAAGTGGTGCAACTGATGGGCACGTTGTTTGGTTTCTTTTTACCGGCCGTTGGCTATGCCTTCATTTGCTTTCGCAATGGATGGGATGCATTGGGCTTTGCCAACAACTGGAACTGGAAACTGATGGGCCTGAGCCTGCTGCTCATTTTGTGCAGTGGCCCGCTGATTGATACACTTACAAACATCAACAAAGCCATTCCTATTTCAAAAGCCATGCGTACCTATTTCGATACCATGGAGCAGAACTATGAAAAGCAGGTGAAAGCTATTGCCGATATCCGCAACGGCGGCCAGCTGCTCATGAGCCTGCTGATGCTGGCCCTGCTGCCTGCCGTGTTTGAGGAAGTATTGTTTCGCGGCGGCTTGCAAAGCCTGCTGCTGCGCTGGTGGAAACAACCTTGGGTGGCCATTGTGGTGGCGAGTATTGTATTTAGCGCTATACATGGCAGCTGGTATGGTTTTTTGCCCCGCATTGTACTGGGCATGTTGCTCGGCGGTATTTTTTATTACACCCGCAATATTTGGTACGCCATATTGGTTCATTTTGTAAACAATGCTATGGTAACCCTGTACATGTATTACCTGCATGCACAGCAAAAACCGGTAACGCTGGCCAATGAAAGCAGCCTGCCATTGTGGGCCGGCGGTATATCGCTGGTGATGGTGGTGGCTGTTTTTTTTGCCATGAAAAAAACGCAGGAAGGCATCGTGCCTCAGGAAGTATTTTACGATCGATTCAACCCCTTTGACGAAAGAAATAACGTAGCATAAATATGAACTGGGTACTACTGTACAAAACTGCCATTTATACCGAAGCGGCCATTTTAAAAGGCAAGCTGGAAGACAACAATATTCCGGTGCAGATTCTCAACAAACAAGACAGCATGTATGTGCTTACCCTGCCGGGTATGCACGAAATATATGTGCCGGGCCAGCTAAAAGAACTGGCACTCGGCGTGTTGCAGGAAGTGCTCAATAATTAAGTGACCGTTCCTTTCATTTCAATCCATTATTTGCATGGCTCTCAATAAAGAAGTTTTCAGAACCCGGGCACTCAGCGCTATTGTGTTTGTCATCATCATGCTTGGCGGTTTGCTTTGGAACCACTGGAGTTTTCTCTTGCTCTTCAGCATCATTCATGTAGGGTGCTGGTGGGAGTATTTCAATCTGCAGGAAAAAATTCAGCAGACTACTTATAGTTTTTTAAGCCGTGTGGGTATGATATTGGTGGGCTACAGTGTAGTACTGTTGCAATGTGGTGATGCGTTTCAAATCAACGGGTACCATCTTTCGGGTAGCAGCATTGGTGTCACCATCATAGCAGGGCAAGTACTGTTTCTGTATGGATTGTTTACCGATCGAAATAACAAATCTACCGGTACCATTGTATCCGCTTTTTTGGGTGTGTTTTACATCAGCCTCAGCATTGGTTTCATGTTGTCTTTGCGGCAGCAAAACATGAACAGCTTGTTTGGCGATTTCGGTTGGCTCTACCCTATGCTACTCATTGCTTCCATCTGGATCAATGATACCATGGCCTACATTGTTGGTTCGATGATTGGCAAAACACCACTCAGTAAAATTTCGCCGAAGAAAACCTGGGAAGGCACTATTGGCGGGGCGTTGCTGGCAGTAGTGGTGGTTACATTGGTAGCAGTATGGTGGTTAAAAGCCGATTGGAAAATAACAGCTGCCATTGCCGCCACCGCTGCGGTAACGGGCACGTTGGGCGATTTGTTTGAAAGCTACCTGAAGCGCCGTGCCGGTGTAAAAGACAGCGGTAACATGATGCCCGGTCATGGTGGCTTTCTCGACCGCTTCGACAGCCTGCTGATAGCGACGCCTTTTGTGTGGTTGGTGGTGAAAATATTTGAGTAATTTTAAAAAAAGAATGCCATGGACTGGAACACATACATTGAACATAATCCGGAAATCATGTTTGGTAAACCAGTGATTAAAGGAACCCGGATTCCTGTTGCCCTCATCTTGGAAAAACTAGGTCATGGCATTTCAGAAGAAGAATTATTGAAAGCCTACCCAAGGCTTTCCGTTGAAGCTATAAGAGCTGCACTACTGTATGCAGCAGACAATGCTACGCATGAAAAAGTAATGGTTTTTTGATGACTAACAGCATTGCCATTGTTACCGATGAATGCGTGGATTACGCCATTACCACAACGCTCAGAAACGCTGGTTTTGAGGTATATGCCATCAGCGAACAAAACCCCGCTATCAAAGACAAAGATGTTTTAGCCATTGCATTTGCACAGCAAGCTTTGCTCATTACCGAGGATAAGGATTTTGGAGAATTGGTGATTCGTTTGCAGCTTCCCAACAATGGCATTTTATTGGTGAAAATGATGGAAGCACACTCACAAATAAAAGCAGCGCTGGTGCTCCAAATTCTTCAACAATACAATACGACCTTGCTGAAGGCCTTTTCTGTATTGGATGCAAACAAGTTCAGAACAAGAAGCACCACGTAACTTTTCGATATGTAATTCGGTTTTTCGTTTCGGGTTTGTTGTTTGTCGTTTTTGGTTTGATGTTTTAGGCAGCGTATGATTTTGCTACAACAAAGTCTGTAAAACTGTTCACACGTGTATAGGCCGCCGGACAAATGAACAATAAACACCAAACCAACAACCAAAAACAGCATTCGCAATCATTCAGGTTCAACGGTGCAAACCATTACTTTTGCCGTTCACAATAACCAGTACTTTTCATGACCATTCATAAAGAAGGATTTGCCAGCATTGGCATTGCCACCCTCATTTTAGGCGCCATCAACGGTTTATCGGTGTGGTTTCTCAGCCAGCAATACCCCGTGTTGTCGCTCCTCATTTTCATTGTTACGTTTGGCTTGTGGCTTTTCATCATTTCTTTTTTCCGCCTGCCCAGCCGCCAGCTCACCATCGACGATAAAAAAATCATTTGCCCCGCCGATGGCAAAGTAGTGGTGATAGAAGAAACCGTGGATGAAGAATACTTCAAAGGCAAACGCTTGCAGGTAAGCATCTTCATGAGCCCGTTGAATGTGCATGTAAACCGCAATGCCGTAACCGGCGAAGTGGTGTACAGCAAATACCACAAAGGCAAATACCTGGCGGCCTGGCATCCCAAATCGAGCACCGAAAACGAACGCCACAGTGTGGTGTACCAGGTTGGTCACAACGAAATTTTGGTGAAACAAATAGCCGGTGCACTGGCCCGCCGCATTGTCAATTACCTGAGCGAAGGCATGCAGGTAAAGCAAGGCGATGAAATGGGCTTCATCAAATTTGGCAGCCGTGTAGACTTACTGCTGCCATTGAATGCACGGGTAAAAGTAAAAATGGGTGAAATGGTAAAAGGCGGTGTAACCGTGCTGGCCGAATGGTAACGCTCTTGTATTGCAGTTTATCATTTTTTCGCATAAAAAAACCTCACAGCATGCTGTGAGGTTTTTTGTTTTCAGTGATGTGGTTACAACACTGCGGTGTATTTACCAACGATCATCGTCGTTAAACAGTGGTGTTACAGGTGCCACATGCTTGCTGTTGAAATCGTCTTTCACTACTTCCTTTTTGGGCGGCATGGTGAGAGCACCAGTTGGCTTTTTAAACTTACGGGCCGGTGGTTGTGCATGGCCTTGCTGTGCCTGTCCGTTGCCTGCCATTGGCTGCTGTGCCGGGCGTGGCTGCGGCCGCTGGTGCTGCTGCTTCGGCTTTTGCACGGGTGCTTGCTGAGCAGCTACAGGTTTTTCCTGCTGGGCTGCAGCAGGTTGCTGTTGCTGCGGTCTTGGCGGACGTTGCTGTTGTTGCCTTTGACCTTGTTGCTGGTTACGTGCTGGCTGTTGTTGGCGGCGCTGTTGATGCTGCTGACGTGGCTGTTCTGCTTTTACGTGCACCGCATTGGCATTGCCCACAAACGGATGATCTTGCACCACCGGTATTTGCTTGCCAATGAGTTTCTGAATGTCTTTCAGGTAAGCTCTTTCTTCTGCTTCGCAAAAAGAAAATGCCACACCACTGGCACCTGCACGACCGGTACGGCCAATGCGATGTACATAGCTTTCAGGAATGTTTGGTAATTCAAAGTTGATGACATGACCGAGATCGTCGATGTCGATACCACGGGCAGCAATATCTGTAGCTACCAACACCCGTATCACGCCTTTCTTAAAATTTTGCAAGGCCAGCTGACGGGCATTCTGGCTTTTGTTGCCATGAATGGCGGCGGCTGTTTCTCCGGCCCGCATCAGGTCTTTTACCACCCGGTCGGCGCCATGCTTGGTGCGGGTAAAAACCAGCACACTTTTTATTTCAGCATGTTGCTTTAGCAAGTGTTGCAGCAATGCAGGCTTGTCTTTTTTGCTCACGTTGTAAATGAACTGCTCAATGGTATCGGCCGTTGAGCTGGCAGGCGTTACTTCCACTTTTACCGGGTTGGTCAAAATGGTATTGGCCAGTGCCTGAATATCGGGCGGCATGGTAGCGCTGAAAAACAAACTCTGTCTTTTTTCAGGCAGTTTGGTAATCACTCTTTTTACGTCGTGAATAAAACCCATGTCGAGCATACGGTCGGCTTCGTCCAGCACAAATACTTCCAGTTGGTGCAGGCTCACGAAACCCTGCTGCATCAGATCGAGCAGGCGGCCCGGTGTAGCTACAAGAATATCTACACCACGCTGCAATGCATTTACCTGTGGTTGCTGGCCCACACCACCAAATATAACGAGGTGCTGCAGGGGCAGGTTTCGGCCATAAGCCCGCAGGCTTTCTTCAATTTGAATGGCCAGCTCACGGGTAGGTGTTAATATGAGGGCACGAATTTGCTTTTTGTGCGACGCCTTTGCCGGCTGTTGATGCAGGTATTGCAAAATGGGCAGCGAAAAAGCGGCTGTTTTTCCGGTACCTGTTTGGGCACAACCGAGCAAGTCGCGGCCTTCGAGCAGGTGCGGAATGGCTTGTGCCTGAATGGGTGTGGGCGTTGTGTAGCCTTCGTGTTGCAAGGCTTTCAATAGTGGGTCTATCAAACCCATTTGGTCAAATGTTTTCATAACCAGGTAGGCAGGTGGAGCATGCACAAAGCATGTTTCACTTGTCGTTTCTTGTTTAAATAATGTGAGATAATCGGCGTTGCCAATGATGAAATGGGAGCTGTTTGGATGGCACATCCACTGGAGAAGTGGTGAATGAAAATTTGCCAAAAACGCTGCCAGGCTACACCTTAACAACAGGAGTTAGCTTTTGCTAATCCGCGGCGAAGATGCAGCTTTTAATGTTAATGCGCTGAGAAAGAAAGATTGATACCGATTTTCAGTCATCAATGCCATCTTATTGCCCAAGGTGGGCTTGCTGTATCTATATCGATTTGATATACTTGCCTATTGCACAAACCCGAAGTAGTGAAAATGTTTAAACCATTGGTCGTCGTCATTGCCATTTCATAGCCCACGGTTTAAACCGTGGGCTAGCAGCAAACCATCAACAGCTTAAACCGTTTTAACGGTTTACAATAGATGAAATAGCTATATCGATTGGTATTGGGAGGTCATCTGTCACCCCTTCGGGGTTCAACCAATCGTTACATGTAACTGCGCTATAATAATGCCATCCCTTCGGGATTGGGTGTTCTGCATTGTTTATGTCTTCTGGTTATCAAAACAATTAAGGGGTGAAGCTTGTAAGAATTAAAAATCAAAAGCACAAAACCCCGAAGGGGTGAAATGATTATAGCAGCATCCAAAACCAACAGCTTGACTTACTCCGGAGGGGTGGCATACAATTGTACATAAAGCAGCTGTTGCACCACTTATAAAATATCCTCCAACTCTTTCAAATGATGAATGATATAGGTGGGTTGCAGGTCGGTTTTTTCATGAATGTGGTTGACAAAAATGGTATCCAATCCGGCATCCATGGCGCCTTTGATATCGGCATCGAGATTGTCGCCAATCATAATGCTGTTGTGCGTGGCAGCACCGGTTTGCTGCAGGGCATAGTCAAAAATTTCTTTGTGCGGTTTTAGCGACATGGCTCTTTCACTCGTAATCACTTCGCCGAAAAAATGTTCAATCTGGCTGTTGCGCAATTTGCCCAACTGCACTTCTTCAAATCCGTTGGTGATGAGGTGCAGCTGATAGCCTTTTCCTTTCAGATACTCAATGATTTCGATGGTGTACGGAAAGAGTTTGGTTTTGGTAGGCAGTATTTCCAGGTACTGCTGGCTCATGAGTTTGGAGAGTTTTTCATCGCCCAGTTTAAACTCCAACAAGGCATGCCACATGCGTTTCCAACGCAGTTCTTCTTGCTTAATGAAGCCATGATGATAGCGATCCCACAGGCGTTTGTTGTGGTAGGAGTAGCGTTCAAAAAAAGCATTGAAATCGGGGGTGAGTGTTTCGTGCAGGCGGTTGTGGTGATACACTTCGTGCAGCGTGTCGTGGCTGTTGGCTTCAAAATCCCACAGGGTATGATCGAGGTCGAAAAACAGGTGCTGATATTTCATAAGAGAATTTGGTAGAGGGCTTTGCTTATCTAAAGTTGTATTGTATGCTTTGTTGTCTGGTTTTATAAATGATTAGTAAAGGATGAGCATTCAATAACATCCTCCCCCTTTGGGCAAGAAAATTTAGTTATGGTTTTGGTCTGAGTTGTTGCAATTGAACATATCCGTTATCATATGGAACCAATGATGTTTCATACACAGACGCATCTATAAAACCTGCAATAACGTTGATTGGTTCGTTTGTTATTTTCAAAGAGGGAAGAACGCTGTTGTTATATAATAAAAGTCCATTATAGTCAACCTTCGTTTTCAATTTGAACAAGTCATTGTCAGGCATATTTTTTGTTTCAATATTGAAATCAACAGCCAATGTCAATTCTAATTCAAAGGTGTTTTTTTCGAGAGAAAAAAAGCGAATAGATGAATTAAACGGGCAGTGTTCTGTTCCTAAATAAATTGATCCTTCACCAGTTTGTGTTTCATATGAAATCACATATTCATTGCCGAGTAAATACTTCCAGTTAGATATATTTTTTGTACTACCAAGTGGTGAAAAATTTATCCATTCAATCATGAGTGATGTTGATGCTGGTTGATCAACATATTCATGTCCTGTGTCAAATGGCTGAAGTGGAATTTCTAAAGTATAAAAAAGAGACAGTGGCAATCCTGTATGCTTATTCTCCCATAGACATGCATGCATAGTTCCATGTTGTGGTTGAATGTGGTTTATATCTAAAGGCATATTGAAGATTGTTTTCTGATGCAGGCTAACACCGATATTTGCGCAAGCTACATTGCTTCCATCAAACTGTTTCATTTCGCATGATTATCCTCATCACCGGTGCCAGCCGCGGCATTGGTTTCGCCATCGCCGAACAATTTGCTGCCGCCAGCGAACCGAACCTGCTGGTGCTTGTATCCAAACAAGCGGAGCCCTTGGCCAATGCGGCTGATACCTTGCGCAGCCGCTATCCTGCACAAACCATTGTACACTATGCCTGCAACCTGGCCGATGCACAAGCGGTGCAAGCCTTGGGCGATTGGTTGCCGGCACATGTAGGCATCCCCGATGTGTTGGTGAACAATGCGGGCTATTTTTTGCCCGGCAGTATTCACAACGAACCCGCCGGCACACTCGAAGAAATGTTGCAGGTAAATCTGCTATCAGCTTATCATCTTACCCGTGCTCTTTTGCCCGGTATGATGGACCGCAAAAGCGGCCACATTTTCAACATGTGTTCCATTGCTTCATTGCAGGCGTACAGCAATGGTGGCAGCTACAGCATCAGCAAGTTTGCCCTGCTGGGTTTTGGTCAAAACCTGCGGGAAGAAATGAAGCCTTTCGGTATTAAAGTCACCAACATTATGCCCGGCGCCGTATGGACGGATAGCTGGGCGGGCAGCGGTGTGTCGCCCGACCGCATTATGGAAGCCAACGATATTGCAAAGCTGGTGGTAACAGCGTCGCAACTGAGTCCGCAGGCTTGTTTAGAAGACCTGGTGATACGGCCGCAGCTCGGCGATTTGTAAAGAAATCTTTATCAAAGTTCAGAACCTGACGAATGGCATAGTTGCCCGTTGGCATTCAACTTAATTTCGGGGCCAATCAATCATTTGTGTATGGAGTTGGAAGCCCTGAGGCAGGCTACTGCGGCACACATTCAGCAGTTGTATCAACAGCAACAAACTGCAGATTTATGCTATCACCACCACGGGTACCTTACCCAAACGGTGGAGCGTATCCGCCTCATTGCGGCAGCCAATCATACACCGTACGAAACAATGTTGATAGCAGAGCTGGCGGCGTGGTTTCATGCCCTCGGTTTTTTGCAACGGCAAACAGAACACCCCGAATCGTTTGGGGCCATGCTGGCCAAAGAATGGTTGCACCAACAGCAAGTACCCGAAGCCACTACCCAACAAATAACGCAATGCATTCTGGCCGCTTACGATTTGCCCGCACAGCCAACTGAAGCTCAACTGTTGCTGCACGATGCTATTCACTTCGACTATGGCAGCGCCGATTGGGATATCAAAAGCAAACTGCTGCAGCAAGAAATGGAATGGTTGCAACACCGCAGCATCAGCAGCCGAGAGTGGAAAATGCTGCAGCTGGGCATGCTGGAAAAACATCAGTACCATACGCCTTTTGCACAGCAAACACTGGAGCCGGTCAAACGCTTTCACCTGGAGCAGTTGCACAAATCGCTGGGTAAAAAAAACCTGAAAAAAGAAGAAGAGCAACAACAACAGCCCTATGCCAATGTAAGCCGTGGGGTAGAAACCATGTTTCGCTTGCTCATTCGTACCAACTTCGATTTAACCGGCCGTGCCGATACCAAGGCCAACATTCTTATCTCCATCAACACCATCATTGTGTCGGTGCTGTTTACCACAGTGGCAGCCCGAATCGATGAGTTTCCGTATCTGCGCATTCCGGTGATAGTAATGACGGTGTGCAACCTCAGCACCATTGTGCTGGCATTGCTGGCTACCATTCCGCGGCGTGGCCGCAAACCTTATTGGGACATGCACAACGAACCCAAAACCGACCTCTTGTATTTTGGCAACTATACCCGCATGACCCGTGAAGAATACCACGCTGAAATGTTCAAGATGATTGCCAACCCCGAAGCAGTGTACACCTACATGATGGACATGAACCACGACATGGGCCATGCCCTCAAGAAAACTTACCGCTACCTCAATGCGGCGTATTATGTGTTTCTGTTTGGCTTTGTGGTATCAGTGATTCTGTTTGGTGTAGCGTTGTTGTATTTTAAGTAGGGTTGAAGTTGATGAGTAAAATGGTTGACAGGTTCCAATCATCAACAACCATCTGCAGAACTATCTGTTGCCCATACCTTCGGCTGTCGTTTTTTTGTGCCTCATTCATTTGCCCAAAACCAGCTGCATGCAATACCAGCGTTTTACTGCCGATGTCGTTTTTACCGGTGAAGCCGTGCTTACCCAACACGCCGTTATTGCCAATGCACAAGGCACCATTATTGACGTAGTGCCGCTGGAGCAGGCCGGCAGCGAGGTACAACAGTTCAACGGTTTGCTTTGTCCCGGTTTTGTAAATGCGCATTGCCACCTCGAACTCAGCCACATGCTGGGGCGCATACCGGCGCATACCGGCATGGTCGATTTTTTGCTGCAGGTCATGTTTAACCGGCAAGCCGATGCAGAGCTCATACAATACGCCATGCACAATGCGGCCGAGCAAATGCTGGGGCATGGCATCGTGGCCGTGGGCGACATTTGTAATACCGCCAACAGTGCCGCCATCAAACAACACAGTTCTATCTATTGGCACAGCCTGGTAGAAATATCTGGCTTTGTGCCGGCGGCGGCATTGCAACGTTTTGAGCAAGGCATCGCCGTGATGCAGGCACTGCAGCAACACCAGTCCGCTGCGCAAATGAGTGTGGTACCACATGCACCCTATTCTGTATCGGGCAAGTTGTACGAGTTGATTGCACAACAAACACAAACGGTGGTGAGCATGCACAATCAGGAAAGTGTGGCGGAAGAAATGTTGCTCACCCAAGGCAATGGAGATCTCTTGCGTTTGTATGAAGCCATTGGCGTCAACATTGATTTTTTTACACCAAAAGGCAACAGCAGTTTGCAGCATGTAGCCGATTGGTTGCCGCAGCAGGGCAACCTGTTGCTGGTACATAATTGCCACAGCACCGCCGATGATATTGCACTCATGCAACAACGGCAACAAGCTGTGTATTGGTGCTTTTGCCCAAGGGCCAATCAATACATTGGCAACCCGCTGCCCAATGTGCCGTTGTTTATAGAAAAAGATACCCGCATTTGCCTCGGCACCGATAGCCTGGCCAGCAACCACAGCCTGAGCATACTGGCCGAAATGCAAACGCTGCAAGCGGCGTTTCCGCAGCTCCAACTGGCGCAACTGTTGCAATGGGCAACGTACAATGGTGCTGCTGCGCTGGGCATTCAGCAGCAGTACGGCCAGCTGAAACCCGGCATGAAACCCGGCTTGCTGTTGTTGGAAAATGTGGGTGCCAATGGCGACATCAGTCACAGCAGCATACAGCGTTTGTGCTGATATTTGCGCCGTTCTTTTGCTATCGCAACAATGTTATCTTTTTAAATCACTGCTATGAAAATTATACCCGGTGAAGTTCCAGTAATGCAATTGCATCAATACATGGTGGGTGCTGTATCGCCACGCCCTATTTGTTTTGCCAGCACGGTAGACAAGGACGGTAACGTGAACCTTAGCCCGTATAGTTTCTTCAATATGTTTGGCAGCAATCCGGCTACGTTAATTTTTGGTGCTACCCGCAGACTGCGCAACAATACCAATAAAAACACCTTGGAAAATGTGCTTGAAACAAACGAGGTAGTGATTAATGTGGTGAACTACAACATGGTGCAGCAAATGAGCCTGAGCAGTTGCGAGTATCCAAAGGGTGTAGATGAATTTGTAAAAGCAGGTTTTACCAAACTGCCCTCGGAAAAAGTGAAACCACCACGGGTAGCAGAAAGCCCGGTGCAAATGGAATGCCGGGTAAAGCAAGTGATTGAGACCGGCAGCGAAGGTGGTGCCGGCAACCTCATCATCTGCGAAATACTGGTGATGCACATCAACGATGCCGTGCTGAATGAACAACAACAAATAGACCCGCATAAAATAGATTTGGTGGCCCGCATGGGTGGCGATTATTACTGCCGTGCCAGTGGCGATGCCGTGTTTGCTGTACCCAAGCCCAACACCGCTTTGGGCATTGGCATCGATCAACTACCTGAGAGCATCCGCAGCAGCAACATACTTACCGGCAACCACTTGGGCATGCTGGCCAATGTGCAGCAACTACCCGAAGCCGATCCGGCTTTTACCGATGATACCTGCAAAAACATTGTGCAGTATTATGCCAGCAATCCGGAGGAGATGGAAAAAGAGTGTCATCGCTATGCGGCACAATTGCTGCAGCAAGGCTTGGTAGACAAAGCCTGGCAGGTGCTGCTACTCACGTTGTAATGTTTTACTGCGCAAAAAGCGTAGCATAAAACAAAGTGCTTCGAGTAAGTAGCATTAGCACATTTGCTAATTATCACATTTGCAATTTGCTAAGCTACCATCATGGGTTGCTGCTGTAGTGCCAGCGCCAATACATGCTCCACTGTCTGTGCTATGTTATTGGCTTGCTGCGCAATCACAGGCTGTGATTGTTGCAACCAGTTGGCTATGTCCTGATGAAAATGTGGCGTGTCAGCATCGTCCAACACTTGTACACCCATTTGCTGCAGTGCTGCTGCATTACAGCGTTGCTCATACTGCCCACGAATGGGAATGCTGAGCAAACGTTTGCCGAGATACAAAGCTTCTGCTGGTGTTTCAAAACCACCACCGGTAATGAGCCCGTGGCAATGAATCAAACTCTTGTTGAACAGCAGTTGATCCACCGGAAAAAAGTGATGTTGCCGACACGTTCAATCTGCTGAATGCCTTTCAGAAACCAATGAAAATGTACACCCGGATGGTGGCGAAAATGTTCTTCTAAACAATGCTGCTCGTAGGCCGGCAAGTACACGGTTACATGCCCGTTATCCAACGGTTCAGCCTGTAAAAATTCTTGTTTGATAACAGGCGGCAGAATAAAAGAATCGTATTGCTGAAAATGCAAGCCCACATAATGGGTAGCCGGTGCGTACTGTTTTAAAATGAGTTCGCCCATGAGGCTGCGCTGCGCAGGGCGTGGCGTTTGTGCACTCATAAAACTGGCCTGATGTCCAAATTGCACCGAAGGCAAGCCTTTGATTTTGCATGCCCTGGCAGTGATGAAATCAAAGTCGTTCAGGATGACATCGTACTGCTCCAACGGTAGGTCTTTGGCTTCGCGGGTAGCCCTGAACAAACTGTTTTCCCGCCACATTTTTTTATAATTCAAACCACCACAGGCACTGTAAAACAAACTCATGCCTTTGCTGCTGTATCGCACAGGCAGTTGTGCCGGAAGCGTTGCATTGGCGCCACTCAAAAACACATCTACCTCACCATGTTGTTGCAGATAAGGCAGCAATTGTGTGGCCCGGCTAATGTGGCCGTTGCCCGTGGCTTGTACGGCATAAAATATTTTCATTTGTATCAGGTTGTATAGTCGAGCACCAGTGAGTGGATGTACAGCATCACTTCTTCACTCATGACATTGAGGCGGGGTTTTTCTTTGCTGATGAATGTGGGAGCAAGTGGCGTCCTTTCATCATACTGGTACAAATGCCAATCGTTGTTGTAGTATTCCAGCGCTGTCAGGTTTTCTACCCAATCGCCACTGTTGAGGTATTGCACCGAGCCTTTGCCCGTAGTAATGGTGCGTTGTTGTGGCTGGTGTATGTGACCACAAATCACATAGTCATATTTCTTTTCGATGGCAAGTTCTGCAGCGGTTTGTTCAAAGTTGTCTATCCAGGCCACCGCCTTCTTTACACCGGCTTTTACTTTTTTGCTGAAGCTCATTTTTTCTCTGCCAAAAAGTTTGAGCGTCCAGTTGATAAAACTGTTGATGAGGATAAGCAGGTCGTAGCCTTTGCCGCCCAGCTTGGCTAATATTTTAGCACTACCCTTGGTGCTGGCATCAAACACATCCCCATGAAAAATCCAGCACATCTGGCCGTTTATTTCCATCACCAGCTTGTCGGTGATTTGAAAATTGCCGAGGCTGAGATCGCTGTATTTGCGCAGCAATTCATCGTGATTGCCGGTGATGTACACCACACGGGTACCGCTGCTGGCCAACCGGCATATTTCACTAATTACTTCGAGGTGTGCAGCAGGAAAATAACGTTTGCTGAAATTCCAGATGTCAATAATATCACCGTTGAGAATAAGCAGCCGTGGCTGAATGCTGCGGAGATAATGCAGCAATTCCACTGCGTGACATCCGTATGTGCCCAGGTGTACATCGCTGATTACAACAACATCTAACGAACGTTTTTGCATGGCTACCGGCGTTTATCAAATGTTGTACAGGCTTGTTATCCGCAGGTTACCGAACTGTTACGAAATCAGCATCTCATCATTAAGAAAACATGAACAAAAAACAGGCTATAACAATATTTTAGACAAGCGGTCATGGGGTTTGGAACAATGCGGTATAGTTTTATACAAATCCCGGGTATGAAAACCTTACTGCTTTTATTGAGTATGTGCATCGGCGCTGTGGCTACGGCCCAGGCGCAACTGGAAGTAACCCTTAACAAGGCTGTATTTATGCCGGGCGACAGCATTCTTTTTGAAGCCCGCTATGCACCATGGGTTACCAGCAAGTACAATGCCACCCTCAATGTGTGGATGGAAGATGTAGACCACAAAGCAGTTTGGAAAATGCGCTACCCCATGCTGGCAGGTGTGGCAGCTGCTGATATTCTTTTGCCCGACGGCATGCCTGCCAACAACTATGCCTTATACTTCAGTGTGCAGGATGATTTCTTTTCTGTAAAAGGCACCGTTGTTTCGCCCTACAAAGACAAAGCCATTCGGGTAACCGTGCTGTTGGGCGAAGAACAATTGTTGGCCGACAACATTTCGCTGGATGAGCAACGCTCTTTCGAAATGAAAAAAATGCTGTTTGCCGACAGAGCGAAATTCTTCTTTGCGCCGGTAAAAACGAACCGCACCAATGATTTGCAGGTAGACTTACAGGTAACATTGGATTCCAACTTCCAAGCCATCGACGACACGTTGATCATGATTCAAATAGGCGAAATGACGCAGGCAAAACCAAACAGCTACCGCTTCGATCCGGAAGCTTTGTTTGCCAACAGCAGCGGCACCCTCAAAACCGTAGAAGTAATGGGTAAAAAGAAAACGCCTGCCGAAAAATTTGAAGAAGGGCATGTGAGTGGCATGTTTCGCACTACCGATGCGTATGGTTTTGATGGCACCGAAAGCAACCAGTTTATTGGCTGGATCAATATTTTGGAATGGATGAAAGGACGGGTAGCAGGTTTGAACATTCAGCCCGTGGGCAATGGCTTTGATTACAAAGCCACCTGGCAAGGCGGCGAAACCTTCTTTTTCTGAACGAAATGCAGGTAGATGCCCAAACCCTCACCATGATTCCAACGGCGGATATTGCGTATGTAAAAGTTTTCCGGCCGCCTTTTTATGGCGCATATCTGGGTGGTGCCGGTGGCGCCATTGCCGTGTATACCAAAGATGGCAGCAACGGATTTTTTACCGGCAGCCGCAACAGCTTTTTGGTAAATGGTTACACGCCCGAAACCTTTCGGTTACCTGTGAAACAAGTTGATACCAAATTGTAAATCCCCATTGTAAGTTGCCAATCGTTTGTAGCTCATCTTCTTTGTCCATCCATCAATGTGCCAATGGGTTCATCAATACTGGCATATACATTTCGCTTCAGCTCAGCTAAGGTGAATCAAACATGTTTTTTGTTTCGGGAGTTGCCATTATCTTGAAATAAAAAATTACCCTGTGAAAAAGATCCTCTCTCTCACTTGCACCCTATTTATCATTGGACAGCTGTTGGCACAAAATGTAGGCATTGGTACATCTACTCCTTTGGAAGCAAAATTGGTGGTCACCAATAACAACAACAATGTGCTTCTTGCTTGGAACTCAACCCCGCTGGCCGTTGGTGTCAAATCTGGTATTTATTTAAAAACCGGCAATTTATTTACCGGTGGATTGGTGACCACAGGCAGCACTGCCGGTAACTACAGCCGTGTTGGCTTGTATTCCTATGCCTCCAGTTTAAGCAGTACTCTTAAAGAAAGACTTACCATTACCGACAGTGGCTTTGTAGGCATTAATGATACCGCACCTCAGGTACTTTTTCAACTCAAGGGACATCCGGAATATCCTGCTATCAAACGAATGGCCGTAGTAGATAACGCCACTTTGGTGCTGAACGGCGGTGTTGGTCTTTCCGGTGGTGCCTTGCGGGTAAACAATGATGCAAATTTTTCTTCGAGTTATGTCACCATCGACAACACTTCCAGACTGGGTATTGGCACAGTACCGGGCTGGCCTGTGGATATATTGGTATCCGATGGTGACATTCGCATCAGAGATGGCAACGAGGGAGCAGGCAAAGTGCTGACCAGCGATGCTAGTGGTATTGCCCGCTGGCAAATCAATAGCAAACCCAAAAGTTTGAGTGGCTTTTTAGCGGCCACACAATCCATCACCGGTAATGGTGTGTTTAACACCATTGCTTTTGCGACCAATACAGGCAATGGCTTCAACGACATACCAGGCTCTTTTGACAATGCCACTTCAACTTTTACCGTACCGGCTGGCGAGGCAGGTACCTATTTGATTCAAGTACAAATCAAATGGAGCTTGCCTAACGCTTTTGCCAACAATACCACTTTCGTACTTTCCATAGCCAAAAACGGATTACCTGTTGCTTCTACATCTAACTTACTGTTACCCGACGTTACAGATCTCAAAAACCGCATCTTCAGTCTATCCACTGTTCTAAAACTAACAGCAGGCCAAACCATAAAATTTGCTTGCTACAATTTTACCAGTCTGTCTCAAAGCATTTTTTCCGACCCAGCTTATACCAATTTTAATATTACAAAGCTCTATTAAGTGCAGGGTTTTCTACTGGTTCAACAATTACCTTTGCTGCCCTCCAAACCAGCAAAGGTTTTTTATTATGAGTCAACAACTGAGTGAACAGGAAATCATCCGTCGGGAAAAACTGGACGCCCTCAAGGCTGCCGGCATTGAGCCTTATCCCGCCGCCCTTTATCCGGTCAATAGCTATTCTACCGATATCAAAAATGGCTTTACCGAAGAGCAGAAAGATGCGTATGCCAACGTATGTGTGGCCGGCCGCATCATGAGCATCAACGATAAGGGCAAGGTGTTTTTCATTAAAATACAAGACAGCAAAGGCATCATTCAACTCTACGTTCGCCGCGATGACCTCTACCCCGGCGAAGACAAAAACGAGTGGGAAGTGCTGGTGAAGCGGGGCCTCGACCTTGGCGATTACATTGGTGTAACCGGCTTTGTGTTTGTGACCAAAACCGGCGAAACCAGCATTCATGCCCAAAGCCTGACGCTGCTGGCCAAAAGCCTGAAGCCACTGCCCGTAGTAAAGCGGGATGAAGAAGGCAATGTGTTTGACGAAGTAACCGACCCCGAATTCAAATACCGCCAGCGCTATGCCGACCTGGTGGTAAACCCCGATGTAAAAGAGGTGTTTTTGAAACGCACCAAACTGGTGAATACCATCCGTGAGTTCTTGAATGAGCAGGGCGCCATTGAAGTAGATACACCGGTGTTGCAAGCCATTCCTGGCGGTGCTGCAGCCCGACCGTTCATTACACATCACAATGCGTTGGATGTGCCCATGTACATGCGCATTGCCAACGAGCTGTACCTAAAACGTCTGATTGTGGGTGGTTTCGATTGGGTGTACGAGTTCAGCCGCAACTTCCGCAACGAAGGCATGGACCGCACCCACAACCCCGAGTTTACCGTGCTGGAATGGTACACGGCCTACAAAGATTATTTCTGGATGATGGAAATAACCGAGCAGCTCTTCGAACGCATTGCCATTGCCCTGCATGGCACTACCGAAGTGAAGCTGGGCGATAAAATCATCAACTACAAAGCACCGTTTAAGCGCATCAGCATTTTTGATGCCATTAAAGAAAATACCGGCATCGACATCAGCGAAATGGATGAAGCTGGCCTGCGGGATGTGTGTAAACAACTGCACATTGATGTAGCACCGAGCATGGGCAAGGGCAAACTGATTGATGAAATTTTCGGCAGTACCAGTGAGCACACGTTTATTCAGCCTACGTTCATCATCGACTATCCGGTGGAAATGAGCCCGCTGACCAAGAAGCACCGCAGCAAGCCGGGCCTGGTAGAACGTTTTGAACTGATGGTAAATGGCAAAGAGCTGGCCAATGCTTACACAGAGCTCAACGATCCCATTGATCAGCGCCAGCGTTTTGAAGATCAGGTAAAACTGATGCAGCGTGGCGATGATGAAGCCATGTTTATCGACTACGATTTTCTCCGTGCCTTGGAGTATGGCATGCCGCCCACTTCAGGCATCGGCATTGGTATCGACCGCCTGTGCATGTTCATGATGAATCAGGTGAGCATTCAGGATGTGCTGTTCTTCCCGATGATGCGTCCGGAGAAATTTGACGAATAAACTTTTAGCACAGCGCTATAGCAAAAAGGCACTCCGCATCAATTGCTGGAGTGCCTTTTTTATGTGTTGAAATGAGGAATTAAAAATCGAAGCCCATTGAAAAATACCAGGCTGGTTTGCCTTTGAAGAAACCACCCATAGGCCAGCCGGCATCCACCTTCAGGAAGTAGCCCAGCAGTGTGCTGCGGGCACCAAAACCATAGCCGCCTACAAACGGACCAATGCCACCGGCTTTGATATTTACCGACACCGGGTTGCCGGGTGCTGAATACACCACGTTGGGGCGAGACAAACCTTTGAAGGTACCTTCCCAAGCCGAGCCCAAATCGAAGAACTGTACCAGTTGCAGGTTGCGGAGGAAGGCATTATTTACCGGACGGTTGAAGAAAGTACTCATTAGCGGCAGGCGGAATTCACTGTTGATGACCAGAGCGTTGTTACCATTGGCCACATTTTGCTGATAGCCACGCAGGTTTACCGCCAATGTTTGGTACACATAGTTTACATCCTGTCGTGGTTGGTTGGCATTGTTGAACTTGGGAGAAATCCAACTGTCTACACCACCCAGGTAGTAAATGAGTTTTTGATTACCCCAGCTGATATCTCCGGCACCACGTACTGCCCAAATAAAATTGCGGTAAATAGGTACATAGTACCGGAAGTCGGCACCCATGTTGTACGTAAACTGGCGGGTTTCTTTCTGACCGGCAAGCAGGGCTGATTTTTGCAAGCCCATGATGGTTTCCATGTACACTTTCCAGCGAATGCCGTTCCAGATATTGCTGGTTTTTACCAATGAATTGTCGTGCACATATTCGGCCCGCAGGTTGGCGTATTCCAGGTTTTCATCTTCCTGCCGCAGCGATGGCCGGTCTACTGCACTCACAATCACCCGGTCGAAACGAACACCACCAATAAGGCGAACACTCCGCACTTTATCCAATGGATAAGCTACGTTGCCTTGGTACAAATTGGTGATGGTGACACCAGGATAATAAAACTGCGTGTTGGGCAAATTGACTGGCGTATTGCTGTTTTTAGCACGGTAGTACATAAATCCCCAGTCGATGCGTTTGCGCCTGTTTTGGAAATCGATAAAGTATTCGTTGTCGGTCAAATCAAAGCCGGGCTTCATGCCACCACTAATGCGGTAGTCTTCCATTACATCGCTCAGGCTGGCCATGAGCAACCAGCTTAGGTTGTTGCCATTGTTCAGCTGAATAGGACCGATGCCGCCCTGATAAGGCTGGTAGCGGGTAAGCACCAAATTGTTGGTAAGACCTACGCTGGCCACATCATTGCTAAACCGAAGTTTGTATTTGTACAAGCGGGCCGTTTCGAGCAGTTGTTTTCTTTCGGCAGATTTATCTACTGCTACAGGCCCGGTTATTCTGCTGATGGTATCTGCTTTTTTCACAAACTCACCCAAAAAGGAGAAGCCTCCACTGGTATCGGCGGCGGCCGTACCTGTTTGGTATTTGGTGCCCTCGCCCTTTTCTTTTCTTGCCTCGGCCCACACTTCTTTTACGTAGGTAGTGGGTCGTGCATTTACGTTGCGGCGGCGCAGGGTTACACTGTCTACCCGAAGACGGTACAGCATTTTCAAACCACTTTGCTGCGTTACTTCACTCACCTGTCCTTTATCGCCGGCTATGCGGGTTTCCAGCAAACTACTCTGGTAGTTGGTCATGGGGAAAGTGTAGGTAGAATCTTTGGTGAGGGCAATGAGACCAATAGAATCGGGCTCGGAGCGGTCCCATGCTTTCAGCGTACTATCCACTTCTTTGATAGAAGGGTTGCGCAATATTTCATCACCAATAATCACGAGTGTATCCAGCCCCTCAGCCTTGGTAGTAAAGAAGCCGGCATAGCGGTTGGCCACGCCCGTTTCATCACTCACAAAAGTGAAGTGGTTCATGTTGTACTGCATGGGGTAACGGGCGTTCCCCATTTTCATATCGGAGAGTTGGGTAATCTGGCGGAAACCACCCTTGTCATCTACATCGGCCAAAAACACATTGTAGCGATAATCGCTGGGGATAGAAGTATCGCCACCGGCTGTAGTGGCCGAGGGTCGGTTACTGCTAAAGATGATGCCATATTTGTTGGGAAACGATACAAATGAAGCATCGATATCATCCCACACATCGTTGGTAATCTGGTCTATTTTGGCCGTTTCTATGTTGTACACAAAAATGTCGGTGTGGCCATTTTTCACGGCACTCAATATGAGCCGTTTGTGGTCGAGGTAATACTGCGCATCCTGCACCTGATCAAAGGGCAGGTCTACTTTTTTGGTCACCATGCGGTTTACCAAATCGTACACCATCAGTTTCACCTGGCCCTTTTCCCAATAAATAACGGCGAGGCGGCTACCCTTGCCATCCCAGCTCATCACGGGGTACAGCGGGTTGCGTTCGTGCTTGTAGGTACGAATACCATTTTTGATGAGCACTTTGCGGTTCACAAAGTTTTCGTAGAGCGATACATTGTAAAACCCTTTTTTGTACTCGGCCACAGCATAGGTGTAAGACCGTGCATTGGGGTTGGCAGCAAAATGATAGAAGTCCTGATTTTTATTGATGTCTTCAGTTACAGCAATGCTACCCTTGGGATAGTTGCGGCGGCCGCGGATGTCTTCGTAGTACATTTCTGTTTCCTCTTCCATCATTTCTTTCAGCACCGTTTTGAGCTTTTTGCGGCAGATGCGCTGCGAGGCATCGTTGGTGTTTTTGTACAAAATGGAGAGGTACATGAAGTAGGTCACATTTTCCTTCTTGTACTTTTTGGCGAGGTAGTGAAAAAAGGCGTGGCCTGCCAACTCCGGATAATCGAATGCGAGGCCATAAAAATTTTTGTACTCGTTGGCCAGCAGGGCGTTCTTCAGTTCATCATCTTTTTCTACACTCCAGTTTTCAGCTGCATAGGCTATGTAACCATCGGTGAGCCATTTGGGCAAATCGAGCAGCGCTGCATTGCTGGCTACTTCGCCCAGGTTTTCGCCAAACAAGCGGTTGGCCAGTAAAATTTGCGCAATGCCCTGACGAATCTGGTGCCGCAAATCTTTGTGGTTGCCATTGAAGTAGATGATCATTTTGTTGTTGACCAAACGGGTCATACCGCCGGGGTCAGTCTCTGCATTTTCCAAACCAATGTTGCTGGTTTGTGCATCGTCGTAGCTGTTGTACAGCACCACATTGGCCCGGCGCTGCAAAGCCATTTCGGTAAAAGCTTCCAGCTGCGGCAGTTCTTCTTCTGCCACCTGCAGCACATACTTGGCCAGCTCCAATCCACCTTCGGTAAAATGAATGTTGAAGTTGTCGGTTTGGTAAAAACGCCAATTGTATTTGCGGTACTGAATGCGGTTTTTGCCAAACTGTACACTCGATACCTGTGCCATTGTTTCAGCAACAGATACAACAGTGAGGAGCAGCAGGGTAAAACGCAGGAACAGCGATGAAGATTTGGGCATACGATTGTTGGATATAAACATGAACAGTGAACGAATTTTAAAGGTAGCAGAATATTGCTATTGGCACAGGCTACGGTCTGATGGTCAGTTGTTTTAACAGTACGCTGACAGCCAAAACGTTGCATTTTTGCCGGCAGTAAAACGTATCAACCATGCTGCACATTGCGAAGTTTACTTTCAGCCCCATACAAGAAAACACTTACGTGCTCTACACCCCCGATGGTTTGGCCGCCATCATCGATCCGGGCTGCTACTTCGACCACGAAAAAACAGCATTGGCCAAGTTCATTGCAGAAAAGACACTCAATGTGCAACTTTTGTTGCAAACCCACTGCCACCTCGACCATGTATTTGGCCTGCAATGGGCAGCCGAAACCTATCAGCTGCAGCCACACATGCACCCCATAGAAGAGCAGGTGCTGCAGTATGCCCCCTATCTGGCCAACGCTGGAACCTGCCTTTTACCAATTACAGCGGCCCCATCCATTACCTCAACGATAACGATACCCTGCAACTGGGCAACAATACCTTGCAAGCCATTTTTGCACCCGGCCATTCGCCTGGCCACTTGTGCTACTACTGTGCCGGGCAAGATTTCATTATTGCCGGCGATGTGCTGTTTGAACGCAGCATTGGCCGCACCGACCTGCCCGGCGGCGACCACGACACCTTGCTCAATAGCATTCGCAACCGCCTGTTTACCCTGCCGGAAAATACCGTGGTGCACCCCGGCCACGGCGATGCCACCAAGATTGGTTTGGAAAAAAGACACAACCCGTTTTTGCAATAGAAAAATTTACTTAGCCAGCACCACCGGCCCAAATGTTTTGGCCTTCCCTGCTTTGCTAATCTGCACCCGAATGAGGCGTACTGGTTTGGCCAGCACATTGTGTACGCCATAGCGGTTGGCACCGTTTATCTGTACATCAGTCAGGGTAATATTGGCCACCGCATCTTTCGATTGCTTTTGCTCGATGTATACCGCATCCTGATCGGCGGCGGTAGCCGTTTGCATAAATACACACTGCGCTATTCTTTGTACACCGGCACTAAAAATACTGACTGCCGGACCAGTGCCTGTGCTGATGTGGCTTTGCTGCAATTGCAAGGCTACATGCGGCCCCACTACAATGCCGCTGTTTTGAAAAGGCAAAGCGGCCCTGCCAAAAGAATCGATGCGTACATCTTCTATCAATGTGGTGCGGGTTCCTACCACCTGTATGCCCACACCATCTATACCCGACAAGCTGCAATGCGCAATCTGCACCGAACGGTAACCCACTGTATCGGCCAGTGCCACATTGGTAGCACCAATATGTATGGCCTGGCTTTTACCTGCAGTACGGGCTCCTTTTATTTGCGCAATGCTGCAGTTTGTGATACGTACATCGCCATGAGTGGCGCTATCGGCAGGTAAAGCAAAAATGCCTACCTGGCCATTGCGCAGCGAAACACTATCGATGCTGAAAAAACGGCTATTGCCTGCATTGAACAATACATTCAAGGTGTAATCAGGATTGTACACCGTGGTGTGGCCGGCACCCAAAAATTTCCAGTATCGGCCCTGCACCATAATGCCATAATTGCTGGCGCCAACACCTACCGTTACCGGATGCCATGCATAAATCACAATGGGTTTTTCTGCCGTACCATTTACTTCATTCAGGTTAATGATTTTGTATTTGCCCGACAGTAAAATGGTATCGCCGGGTTTTATCGTGGCCGACACATTGGGTATGTACAACTCGCCATTGGAGCGGGGCGGCATGCGATGACTGCGCTGCGCCAATAGTGCTGTTGCATTTGCCAGCAACAGTAGGATGCATAAAAAATATTTCATGGTTCAGGGTTTAGACAGCAGCCATCGTACAGCAGGTAAAGCTACAGTGCTCAAAAAGGATACGCAAGTTTTACCCGTATGGATGCCCGTACATTTGTAAGCATGAGTCAATTGCATCTTTCACTGATACAAACCCAGTTGCATTGGGAAGACAAAACGGCCAACCTGCACATGCTGCAGCAAAAAATTGACAGCATTGGTTTTACCGAAGTAGTGGTGCTGCCCGAAATGTTTAGCACGGGTTTTAGCATGCGGCCACAGCAGCTGGCTGAAACCATGCAGGGCCCTACGGTACAATGGATGCAAGAAACAGCAGCCCGCAAAAAAATCATTCTTACCGGCAGCCTCATGATTGAAGAAGTAGGCCGCTACTACAACCGGCTGATATGGATGCTGCCGAACGGACAATATGGCTACTATGACAAGCGACACCTGTTTGCCTTTGCCGGCGAAGACCAGCATTATGCTGCTGGCAACAAGCGACTCATTGCTTCGGTTAAAGGGTTTCGGATTAATTTGATGGTGTGTTATGATTTGCGTTTTCCTGTGTGGGCCCGCCAGCAAGGCGACAGCAGCAATACAGAGTACGATATACTGCTGTATGTAGCCAACTGGCCCGAACGCCGCAGCCATGCCTGGCGTACCTTACTGCAAGCCCGTGCCATCGAAAACCAATGCTATGTGGTGGGTGTAAACCGTGTAGGCCACGATGGCAACAACATATACCACAGCGGCAACAGCATGCTGGTAGATGCCATGGGCGATATACAATTTGAACAGGCACACGATGAGTGCATACATACCTGTGTGTTATCAAAAACAACGCTGGATGAAGTCCGCAGCAAACTGCCATTTTTGAGAGACAGAGATGCATTCAGCATTTCGTAGGTATACAATATGACGCGGATTGAACGGATAAAAACGGATGCTCACAGCTCCTATTAAAATACCTCCGTGACCTACCTCTGAGGCCTCTGTGCGAGAAACAAAACTCACTTGCCGAAGGCAATAAACCTCTGCGTCCTCTGTGCCCTCTGTGCGAAAAATAAACTCATTTGCTGAAGGCAAATAACTCCCCCGCTCTTCCAACAAACTGTTAATTGCTTTCTCTTTTTCCAGCGTTAACAATGCCGCAACAGCACAACTTATATAAGCGAAATAGATTGCAGCATACATCAACATTGCTTACCAAAATCAACTGCATGAAAAACAGCTTTACACTCGCTTTGCTGCTACTGTGTGGCGGCACATTACAAGCCCAGCTCAACAAAGGCACTCAATTACTCACCGGCAGCTTTAATATTGGCGGCAGTAAACAGGAGAGTAATAATAACAACGAATCAAAAAGTATTGCTACTGGCATCGGTGTTGGCCGCCAATGGGTGCACAAAGAAAACCGTATCCGCGGTTTTATTATTGACTACAACTACAACAGTAATACGTATGACTATCTAAGTGCCGCAGGCGAAAGAAAGCGTACAAGCAATTCTTTTCAGGTTGGTTATGTGTCTCAATATCTGTTGCCATTTAGTAAAAAGTTTTATGGCACTGCCACCATTCTAACGCAGTTTTCATTTAGTAAGCATAAGGAGCAATTTGAAAACAATAGCATCAATAACACCAATGGCGAAAGCTATGGGCTTGGACTCGGCATTCAACCTGGGCTTGCATACCAGCTCAACAAACGTTGGATAGCAGATGTAACATTGGGCAATTTGGTTGGCGCATATATCAATCATGGTCGAAGCCGAGCTACTTCACCTTACAACTATAAAGACCGCTCCACCAGTTTTAATCTCAATTCGATGTTTTCCGGCAACAGTACTTTTTTGGGTATTGGCTTTCGCTATATCCTTCGATAATCAGTATCCTGTTCACCCACACACGCCATCGTATTTACCAAATTACCCGCACCATCTGTCGGCCACAGCTCGTCTGTAGCCGACAGATTTTTTTATGCGAAACATGTGACGCGGATGAAAACGGATTGTATCATTTCTCCGAGCCCTCTGTGCCCTCTGTGCGAAAAAATAAACCCTCATTTGCCGAAGGCAAATAAACCCTCCCAAATCCCATTGGTACATTTTCACATTAGCACGTTGCTTTCAGCTCTTTCTCTAATATCATAAACTCCAGCGGCTGCAGTGGCGTACCAAACACCGGATTGTTGGGGAAAGGTTTGCGTTCGCCGGTATCGCTGTAACCGCGACGCTGATACCATGCAATGAGCTCTGTACGCACCGTAATCACACTCATGAAGATGCGATGGACTTGTTTACTGCGGGCAAAGTCTTCAGCTGCCTGCATCAATCTTTTGCCCGTACCCTGTGCCTGCTGCTGTGGCCATACGCTCAGCATGCCCAGGTACATACCCTGCGGTTGCTGCTGCAGGTACACACAACCTTCCAATGTGCCGTCGTCATTGCGTAGCAGCAATACAGTCTCGTTATCATGTTGCAGCATGGTTTGCAGCGATGCCGCATCAATGCGTTGATGGCCGGCAATAAGGTCGGCTTCGGTGGTCCAACCGGCTCGGCTGGCTTCGCCGCGGTAAGCAGCATTCACCAGGGCTTGCACTTCGGCAATATCGGCGGTGGTCATACAGGTAACAGGCATGGCGCAAAAGTAAATGGCCCGGGCATTGCTGAGGTATAGAAAACATGGCTATTTTCATCGCAACGAATGCAACCCTCTACGTACATTTTACAGCAACACATTCAGCGCCTGCATCCGCTTGGCGAAGCGCCGCTGCAGGCAATGCTGCAAGCATGGCAGTACTGGCATTGTACAAAAGAACAGCCACTGCTCCGCGAAGGCAGCGTGTCAGATTATCTGTACTTTGTAGAGCAAGGTGCGGTGCGCATTTTTTACCACAAGCATGGCAAAGACATCACTGAATGGCTGGCGCTGGATGAACAATTCTTTTTTTCTATCACCAGTTTTTTCAACCGTCAGCCCAGTAAGCTCATCATCCATACATTGGAGCCATCGTTGGTATGGGGGATGCACCACCACCAATTGATGCAGCTGGCCGACGAACATCATGACATAGAAAAATGGTTGCGCAAAGCAGTAACGGGTTCACTGATTTTATCGCAGCAACGCATGGAGTCCATCCAGTTTGAATCGGCGCAGGAACGCTACCAAAAACTGCTGCAGCAATTTCCCGACATCATTACCCGAGTGCCGGGCATTTACATCGCGTCCTTCTTGGGCATCACCAAAGAAACACTGAGCCGCATCCGTTCGCAACGCTAAGCTTTACATAAGACGCAGATGAATGGGATAAAAATGGATTTTTCAACGCGAAGGTGCTAAGCATATTCTACCGCAGAGAAACAGTGATAACGGAGAATGCTATGACTGGTAAGAAAACAGCATCCACGAAACGAAAAACACAGGACGCGGATATTCAGGATAAAAACGGATGAACACAGATTCTAATAAAAACCCTCCGTGACCTCTGTGTACTCTGTGCGAAACACTTCCTATTTGCCGAAGGCAAAAAAACCTCTGCGTTCTCCGTGCACTCTGTGCGAAACATCCCTCATTTGCCGAAGGCAAATCATAACCTCTCCGGCAAACCCATTTTCACATTAGCTAATTAGCACATTGGCATTCTCCTTCCTTATATTTAGCTCTCTAAAATTTTCCGCTGTATGAAACGTCGTTCGTTTTTGCAACACGGTGCCACCCTTGGCGCTGGCATGGCCCTGCTGGCTGGTATACCCATGGATTTACTGGCTGCTTACCGCAAGCGGGTAAGTGCCAACGATACAATTGGCGTGGCCCTCATTGGTGCCAACGGCATGGGCTGGGCCAACCTCACCAGCATGCTCAAGCTGCCCGAAGTAACCTGCGTGGCTTTGTGCGATGTAGACGACGCCGTATTGCAACGCCGCAAAAGCGAACTCGAAAAACTACAGCAGCAAGCCTGCCTTGTACAAAGACTACCGGCAAATGCTGGCCAATAAAGACGTGGACATCGTCATCATTGCCACCCCCGACCACTGGCATTGCCTCATGCTGGCCGATGCCTGTGCCGCCGGCAAAGATGTGTATGTAGAAAAACCGGCCAGCAACAGCATTGGCGAAGCCACCCTGATGGTAGCCGCGGCCAACCAACACCAGCGCATGGTGCAGGTAAACCAATGGCAACGCAGCCAGCAGCATTTTAAAGATGCCATTGCTTTTGTGCACAGTGGCCAACTGGGCACCATTGCCCAAACCAAAGCCTGGATGTACAATGGCCACGGCATACTGCCGCCTGCCGCTGATGCGCCGGTGCCTGCGGGGGTAGATTACAATATGTGGCTGGGCCCCGCTCCCAACCGTACCTTCAACCCCAACCGCTTTCATTACAACTTTCGCTGGTACTGGGATTATGCCGGCGGCCTCATGACCGATTGGGGCGTGCACCTCATAGATATGGTGCTGCTGGGCATGAAAGCACAAATGCCCGAACGTATCAGCAGTTTTGGTGGCCACCTGGCTTACCCCACCGATGCCCGGGAAACACCCGATACACAAACGGCCTTGTATGAGTTTTCGAATTTCCAATTGACATGGGAGCACACCATGGGCCGGCAATACGGCTTGTATGGCCTCAACCACGGCATTGCCTTTACCGGCGATAAGGGCACCCTGCTGCTCAACCGCGATGGCTGGGAAGTACGCCCCGAAATGGACAAGAAGCAACTTAAAATGGAAGCCATTGCCTGGCAAAAAGAGTAGACAACGGGCTGGACTTACACACGGCCAATTTTGTAGCGGCGGTGAAAAGCCGCGATGCCGCCAGCCTCAACTGCCCCATAGAAGCGGGTGCACTGGTAGCAAAGGTTTGCCACATGGGTAACGCGGCTCTCCGCACCAACCAAAGCCTGCACTGGAACGCTGCCGATTCCCGCTTTGCCGAAAAAGCCGCGAATAAATTGCTGCTACCGAAGTATGCGAATGGGTGGAAGATTTAAAGGATGAATTTATCATTGTGCCGCTTCAACGCATCGGTTGATGGAAAGAATTTTTGCGGCATGATGATTTCTTTCCCATTCAACGCCGAAAAGTTTTGTTGCAAAAATTCATTGTCACTTTTATGCAGAAGTAATTTAGAAGAGACAACAATTTTCAACGACTCTGCCTGAACAGTAATTAAGTATTTATCGAAAGCTTTATCATGAAGTGCATTTAAGCACAAACCATTGGTTGGTTTCAATCTATCCGTTACACTTTCACTCCATGGAATAATATGACTTGCCACTAACAACGCTGTTGTTTGTATGCCAGTCATACAGCAAGTGTTGTTATACGACGAAAGGATTAATCTTCTAAAAACAGCTTGATTTTTTCTTGTTGAAACAAGTCGTTGAACATCCTCACCAATGTAGTCTATTGCATCATTTTCTTCTTTTTCTACAACAATATCTTCAACTGCAAGCTTGCTAGCGATAGACGCTCTGAGCTTTTCGCTTTCTATGAATGCATCGTCCCAATTATTATAAAATTCATCCCAAACAATTCGGTCGAGCTTGCCCACATTCGCTAGTCCTTTAATTCCCCGTTTCTGCAACTCAGGATCAAAGTGAGCAAAGTTGCCCAGCTTTCTTGCTATAGCAGAAGGTGTTCTTTCGATGAGTTTTGAAAGTTGAATGATATCCGCATTGCGGCTATGCATTTTACCAAAAGGCAGTTTTGCATAGAGGTTGATTGCGAGAACTAATTCTTCCCTTGTCCAAGTGCGTTGCTTTTCTGTCATACCACCAAAGTTACCCCACCACACCAACAAACAAAAACGGCCATTGCCTGCGCAACAGCCGTTGTAGAAAATACACACCTGCAATAGGTTTTACCGGGGCGGTTGTAATTCGTTGATGGCCCGCTGAGGCACCAATACTTTTTGGCATTGCTCTACCAGCAAGCTGGAGGGCAATGTAAAACTTACCCGCTGGTGAATGCTGTTCACTGCATTGCCCGCATGCACAATGTACGTGCCTTGCTCGGCCACCCAGGCGGTTTGCTGCGTATCAAAACTGGCCAGGTCTTTGGGCTGCAGGGTAAACCGCAGCGTTTGCGTTTCGCCGGGTTGCAGCAGTTTGGTTTTGGCAAATGTTTTCAGCTCCATGCCGGGCTTATGCATGGCACGGGCCGGAGCACTCAGGTACAGTTGCACCACTTCTTTGCCCGCTACTTTGCCCGTGTTGGTAACCGTTACAGTAGCGGTAATGCTGCCTTTAAATTGTGGTTGGCTCAGCACCAGCTTGCTGATGTGAAACTGGCTGTACGACAACCCAAATCCAAACGGAAATGCTACCGGCTTGCCAAAGGTTTGATAGTAGCGGTAGCCCACATAAATGCCTTCTTCGTAGGTTACTTCCGAAGGCTTGCCCATGCTCATGCCAAAGGAACTTTTCACTTCTTCCTGGCTGAGTTCAATGCCCGGAAAATTGTTGGCCGAAGGCACATCGGCATACTGCAACGGAAACGAAGTGGTGAGCTTGCCCGATGGATTCACTTTGCCTTTGAGAATATCGGCTACAGCGTTGCCGCCTTCTTGCCCACCCTGCCAGGCCAGCAAAATGGCATCGGCATGTTGGCGCCAGCTGGCCGTTTCAATCACCCCGCCAATGTTGAGAATCACAATCATTTTTTTACCCTTGGCATGAAAGGCCGTGGCTACCTGCTGCAGTAGGTTTTGCTCTGCAGTCGTGAGGTCAAAATCGTTGGGCTGCTGCCGGTCTTGAAACTCGCCGGCATTGCGGCCGATGGTTACAAATGCGACATCGCAGCTGTTGGCTTTTGCTTCCAGCAGGGCAGGGTCGATGGGCATTTCGGCAATGGGTGGCGGCAGTTCAAAAAAGAATTTCTTGGCGGGTTGTTTGGCTTTGGCATCCGCAATGTATTGCGTGTATTGCTGTTGCAGCGTGGCATCCAACGTATAACCTGCATTGCGCAATCCTTCGGCCAGGCTTACGGTGTAGGCTTCGTTTACATCGCCGCTACCGGTACCACCGGCTATAAAATCGTATGAGGTATTGCCAAAGGCTGCAATGCTTTTCACGCTGGCAGGCAGAGGCAACGCTTGTGACTTGTTTTGCAAGAGCACCATGCCTTCGGCAGCAGCCTGTCGGGCAATAGCTGCGTGGGTTGTTAAATCTGGCGCATTGTTGAAAGCATAGCCTTGCTGCGATGGCGTCCGCAAAATATAATCGGTCACACGGCCGGCATTTTCATCGAGCACAGCCATAGAGAGTTTGCCATTTTCAACGGCAGCCATAATGTCTTTTACCTGATTGGGAGTACCAGGCATCAGCAGATCGTTACCAGCTTGCATTTGTGCTACCGCATCGTAGCCACCAAACCAGTCGGTCATTACCATGCCTTTAAAGCCCCACTCTTTGCGCAATATACTGGTGAGCAATTCGTAGCTGTGCGACGCCGATACTCCATTGATGCGGTTGTAGCTGCTCATCACTGTCCAGGGTTGTGCTTGCTTCACGGCTATTTCAAAACCCCGCAGGTATATTTCCCGTAGGGCCCTTTCACTCACAATGGTATTGACCTGGTTGCGGTTGGTTTCCTGATTGTTGGCGGCATAATGTTTGATGCTGGTACCTACGCCATTGCTTTCAATACCATTCACCATTGCCGACGTCATAAATCCGCTAACGATAGGGTCTTCGCTGTAGTACTCAAAGTTGCGGCCACCCAGTGGGTTGCGGTGTATGTTGAGGGCTGGCGCCAGCAACACATCCATGCCATAGCTTTTGAGTTCGTTGCCCATGGCCTTGCCAATATTGGCTGCCAGTGTGGTGTCCCAACTGCTGGCAATCAGCGTAGCAATAGGAAAAGCTGTGCAGTAGTAAGTTTTATTTTTATCACCCTCACGTACAGGGGCAATGCGTACACCGGCAGGTCCATCGGCTACCACGGTGGTGCGAAGGCCCAGGCGGGGAATGGCAAAAGTAGTGCCGGCAGCACCGGGCACTTTGTCCATGGTTTGGCCTACAGTAGGGCCGTTGCTCATATTGGGCATGCCGGGAATGTTCATGCCCATGCCTACTACCAGGCGGGCTTTTTCTTCGAGGCTCATTTGGGCTACCAGTGCAGCGGCCTTGGCCGAAACAGCGGGCTGTGCCTGTGCCACCTGTGCCGACAGCAGCAGGCAGCCGGCCATTGCAATCAATCGCATGTGTTGTGTTGTTTAGCAGCACAAATTAGCGGGCAAAGCCGGTGGGTTGGATTGATGTATGTCAATAAATGTCTTACAACGCAAAGTCGACAGGACACAGATTGAAAGGATGAAAACGGATTTTCACGGATGTATTTCTATCAACTACCAACCATCTACCACCAACCATTTTATGGGACGCGGATTTGCACTGATAAATACACAGGGTTTTCGCTGATGTATTAAAATATCACTGCTCTCGCAGGCCTCCCGGCCTGTAAGTACCCGTTACTTTATTGTATTTGATTACTCGCCGCAGATACACAGATTCATGAGAAAAAAACTGTCATTGTAATCTGTGCATTTGTGGCTTAAAAAATGTTGGTTATTGTACGCGGATTTGCACAGATGAATACACAGGATTTTCGCTGATGTATTAATATATCTCCGAGAACTCTGTGTCCTCTCCCGCCTGCTGCGGGACAAGTTGTGCGAAACCCAAACATTTGCCGAAGGCAAATAAATACCCTCCGAGAACTCTGTGCACTCTGTGCGAAACTTATTACCTCATTTGCCAAAGGCAAATAACTCCCCTCTTTTGACATCCCCTTCATGAGCTCGTTTTCAAATTTGTTCGGTACTTTTCCTCCTCACAAGCAACCCGTATGAAACAACTTTTTTTACTGCTGCTCAGCACCTCATTTGTGCTGAGTAGTTTGGCGCAGCAAGATGGCTGGACGCCCCTCTTTAATGGCAACAATTTACAAGGCTGGCAACAACTCAATGGCAAGGCAAAATACACGGTGCACAATGGAGTGATTGTGGGCGAAACAGTGTATGGCGAACCCAACTCTTTTTTAATCACCGGCAAAACCTATAGCGATTTTATCCTCGAATTCGAATTCAAACTCGACAGTCAAATGAACTCGGGGGTACAGTTTCGCAGCGAAAGCAAACCCGACTACATGAATGGAAGGGTGCATGGTTACCAGTTTGAAATTGATCCATCGCCACGGGCATGGACCGGCGGAATTTATGATGAAGCCCGCCGCGACTGGCTCTATCCACTCGACCTCAATCCTGCCGCCAAACCGCAGTACAAACATGGCAGCTGGAACAAGTGCCGCATCGAATGTATTGGTACCAACATCCGCACATTTGTGAACGGCAAAGAAGCGGCCAGCATTGTAGACGATGTAACGTTGAGGGGCTTTATTGCGCTACAGGTGCACAGCATCAACAAGCCTGCCGATGCCGGTAAAAAAATCATGTGGCGCAACATTCGCATCCGCGAAAAAAACCTGCAACCTACCCCACTTGGAAATGTGTTTGTGGTAAACCTGCTGCCCAACCAATTGAGTGCAGCCGAAAAAAGAATGGGGTTCGCCTGCTGTGGGATGGGCAAACCAACAATGGCTGGCGGGGCGCCTACAAAAATGCTTTTCCTGAAAAGGGCTGGCAAATAGCCAACGGCGAACTCACTGTGCTGCCCTCTGATGGTGGCGAAAGCACCAACGGTGGCGACATTGTCAGCATCGATACGTTTAAGGCGTTCATTTTCCAGTTTGATTTTAAACTGAGTGAAGGTGCCAATAGTGGCGTAAAATATTTTGTGACCGAAAGGGAAAACAACAGTGGCTCAGCCATTGGTTTGGAGTATCAGATTTTGGATGATGAAAAACATCCCGATGCCAAAATGGGCAGCATTGGCAACCGTACGTTGGCTTCTTTGTACGATCCGATTCCATCGTTGCGGGAGCCCCGTGCCCGCCGCAAAATTGGTGAGTGGAACCGCGGTATGATTGTGGTACACCCCGACAACCGCGTAGAACATTGGCTCAATGGCTGGAAGCTGCTGGAGTACCAACGAGGTACGCCTTATTACTATGCCTTGGTAGCCCGCAGCAAGTATGCCGCATGGCCGCAGTTTGGCATGGCCGCCTATGGCCGCCTGCTGCTGCAAGACCACGGCAACAAAGTGAGTTACCGCAGTTTGAAAGTGCAGGAGCTGCAATAACTGTCGCTGGCCTCCCGGCCAGTGACAACACGTTACTCAACTTACTCATTCAACCCCTTCACAGTTATGCAACCGCATCAAAGTGTAGCTTTAGTAACAGGCTATCACTGGCCGGAAGGCCTGCGATAGAACCAGAATTGCAATAACTGTCGCTGGCCTCCCGGCCAGTGACAACACGTTACTCAGCTTACTCATTCAACCCCTTCACAGTTATGCAACCGCAACAAAATATAGCTTTAGTAACAGGCTATCACAGGCCGGGAGGCCTGCGATAGAAACGTACCATTTTCACCCATAAAACATAACACACCAACACATGAGTCAACAATACAAATTCCGAGATGCAAATGCCATTTATTTCAGCACCAGTACTGTAGTTGGTTGGATAGATGTTTTTACCAGAGATATCTATAGAAACATACTGCTGGACAGCATTCGGTTCAGCCAGCAAAACAAAGGCATGCAAATTCATGGCTGGGTACTCATGACCAACCACCTGCATTTAATTTTCTCATGTACTGAGCCGCATAAGCCTGCTGCTGTGCTGAAAGAAATAAAAAGCTATACAGCCATGAAAATCATCGATGCAATTGTCAATCATCCGCAGGAAAGCCGAAAGCATTGGATGTTGAATGAGTTCGAGAAATATGGACAGCAAAACAGGAGTACACATCGATTTCAGTTTTGGCAACATGAAAATCACCCCATTCAATTGGAGAATGCAGCCATGTATGTATCACGACTAAACTATGTACATTCAAATCCTGTGAAAGCAGGGTTTGTGGCGGAACCACAAGAGTGGCTGTATAGCAGTGCAGCCGATTATTGTCGGTCACGCCAACAAGGACCTTTATCCATTTCATTTTTGAATGAATAAAAACGATTAGTAACCAGCTTGTCACAGGCCGGGAGGCCTGCGACAGAAAAAACCTCTACCACATGTCATCTCGTCGCCAATTTATCAAAGCTTCTTCTATGGCCAGTGCCTCGCTGATGCTGGGTGCCGCCGGTTTTAGTGCCCGCAGCTATCGCCGCATCATCGGTGCCAACGATCGGGTGCGGGTGGGCGTAGTGGGCTTTTCTGACCGATTCAAAGACACACTGGGCCCCTGCTTTATGCAACACCAGCAGGCACAAAACTTTGAACTCGTAGCCGTCAGCGATTTGTGGAAGCTGCGCCGGGAGCAAGGCGTGGCCTGGCTGAAAGCCAACAACAACGACGCAACCGTTCAAGCTTTTGCCAACAACGAAGCCTTGTACAGCAGCAAAAGCGTAGATGCAGTGATTGTAAGCACCGCCGACTTTCAGCATGCGCTGCATGCCATAGAAGCCGTACAGGCCGGCTGCGATGCGTATGTAGAAAAACCATTTGCTGAAACCATGGCCGATAACCGGGCAGCACTCAAAGCCATTAAAGCCAGCCAGCAAATTGTACAAGTCGGTTCGCAGCGGCGCAGCGGGCCCAACTATCATGCAGCCAACCGGTTTATCCGCAGCGGTCAGTTTGGGCCCATTACCATGGTAGAGCTGGTGTGGAATGTAAACCAGCCCGGCCGCTGGCGCCGCCCATCGCTGGTAGCCCAATGCCAGGAAAGAGATACCGATTGGAAACGCTACCTCATGAATCGTCCCTTTGAAAAATGGGATCCCCGCAAGTACCTCGAGTACCGTTTGTTTTGGCCCTACTCATCGGGCATGCCCGGCCAGTGGATGTGCCACCAGATAGACACCGTGCATTGGTTTACTGATTTGCAACACCCACGGAGTGTGGTGGCCAATGGCGGCATTTATGCATGGAAAGATGGCCGCCAAAACTGGGATACCATGACGGCCGTTTTTGACTACGGTCCGGCGGATGACATGCGCAATGGTTTTCAGGTGGTGTTTACCAGCCGCATGCACAACAGCACGGGTGGCATGAGCGAAATTTATTACAGCAACGGTGGCGAACTCAACATGCTCACCAATAAAGTATCGCCGAAGGGTGGGTTGCAAAAAGCAGAAGCAGCGGCCATGGGCATGGCGCCCAACCTGCTGCCCGAAAGCGATTTGAATGCACAGGCTGCAGCTGTATCGGTAGCTACAGCAGCCAATATGGGTGCCGACCCGCTTACCAGCATGCACATGCTCAACTGGATGGAATGTGTTCGCAGCCGGCAGCAACCCAACGCCCCTGTAGAAGCAGGTTACTACCACTCCATTGCCAGCATCATGACCAATGCAGCGGTGCGTACCGGCCAAAAAGCCAGCTTCGACAGCCAGCGGCAGGAAGTGATGGTGGGTGGAAAAGTGTTTGAATTGTAACGTGCATTCAACTCTTTACCAATGAGGCAAGTGGTGATGTTGATGATGTGTTGTATTGGCTTTGCTTGTAAGTCAAAGCAGGCTTATGAGCAGGCCAAAATGACGATGGATCAGATTGTAGAAAAAGACATTTCTGATCCTTCCAATACATTACTGCCACAGGTTACAACTTTAGACTTGCAATACATAGCATGGGGTTGTGCATGTGCCCAATGGATTACAACTGCAGACTTTCGTAAATACGAGAGTAGCGACTTGGCATCACATTGTATCTTTTTGGAGCCAGCTAATGATTCACTGTCGCGGTTATTGAATTTTTTTGATGCTTCACGACATAAAGCCACGGTGGTAGGTCAGTTTTATGAAAAGCCGGATTACCCAAAAGGAACCATTCAAGGAGAAGAGAAACTTGACAGAGCAAAAGTGTTTCGTTTTACCAGTCTCCGAATTTCCGAAAAAGATAAAATTCCTTTCCTTCCAGCTGAAGATACCGTGATGACTTTTACTTTCAATGCCATTAGTTGCACCTGTGCACAATGGTCTGCGGTAAACGCAACCGGCATTAAAAAAGAAAAAGAATACTACTATTTGGAGCCGGCCAACAATCGCTTGACAGTTGCAGATGATTTGTTTGATGGAGTACATTTACCACTAACGATAAAAGTAAAAGGGCAAGTGGTTTCCAATGCAGGTTATCCAACAGGTTTTGCTCCAGCAAAAGGTAATCCCGAAGCGGCTACTGTTTTCAAATACAGAAGTATTGAAGTAGTAAAATAGTCTATGCTGCTACCTGCACTGCTGCCCAAGGGCAGGGGGATAGAACGGGTAGCTGGCCTGAGGCACGAAGGCCACTACAAGTGATAGCCCCAACGGTAGCTGATGTATGGACTTAGCTGATTGCCCCAAATAAAAAAAGCCCGATAGTTCTTCACTATCGGGCTTTGTATTGATGTAAAAACGTTTGGCTTAGTAGCGTTTTTTGCCGCCGAATTTATTGTTGCGATTGTTGCCGCCACCGCCGCCGTTGTTGTTGCGGTTGCCACCACCGCCACCATTGTTGCGGTTGTTGCCACCACCACCGCCGGGCCGGTTCTTTTTAAACTTGTTGTTGCGTTTGATGGGGGCGTAAGAATCTTCGTCGCGGAAAGGGGCGGGACGATGCCGTACAAATGGCGTATTGGTAAAAGTGAGTTCGCCTTTGGTAATGGCATCGAGCTCCTGACGAATGCCATCGTCGTGTACCAGCTCTTTGTGCCAGGTGCTGTAGGCCAGCTTCATGTAGTGAGCAATGGTATGGGCAAAGCCACTCTTTTTTCGGGGTCGGTTTCTACCATGGCCTTGTCGATGAGGCGTTCGAGATTTTTGCCGAGGTGGTTGTATTTGAGCCGCGACTTGGGGTAAGGCAGCGGGTCGGGCTTGGCATGGTATTCTTCGGGGGTAGGCTTGCCGTAGGGGCTTTCTACATCCAGTTTAAAATCGCTGATGACAAACAGGTGATCCCACAGTTTGTGTTTGTAGTCTTCTACCTGTTTCATTTGTGGGTTGAGAAAGCCCATGAGTTCTACGATGGCTTCGGCATTGCGTTGGCGTTGCTCTTTGTCTTCTACGGTAAGTACATACTCCACCATCTTTTTCACATGGCGACCATACTCCTTCATTTGCAGAGATCCTCTGCCGGTATTGTATTCCATACTAAGTATTGCTGTGTAATTGCTGCAGGCGCTAATGTGTGTGAGGGCAAAAGCCCGCTGGCCTGTCAGATGTAATACGGCCCGTTCTGTTTGCGGCCGTGGGTCAAAAATAGGGCATTTGAGCATGCAGTACTCAAAATGACTGCAAATGCGGCCCTTACCTTTGCGGCCCATGCGCATCCTCATTCATACCGGAAGTATACAGCTGCAACAGCAGCCCATGCTGGAGGCATTGCTGCTGCAACTCAGCACTCAGTTTGAGCAAACCACATGGTTGCTGGCAGGTACTACAGCCCCGCCACAGGCGCTGGCAGCTGAGGTACAATGCTTGCCGCTGAAGCAGTCGAAGCTGCCCCTCTTAGGAGCCGTTCAATACAAACGCCAGCTGCAGCACATCATTCAGCAACAGCAGGTAAACATCGTGTTGCAATGCGATGCGTGGATACCCGGACTTGGTTATCCGCAACTGTGGTTGCGGCCCGGCTTTAGTGCTGTAAACGGCCTGCCTGCCAAATGGCCTTCGCCCTGTGCCGTGGCGCTGAGTGCTGAATTTCAGTTGGGCCAGCGGGTATTGCCTGCGGGGGTAAATGCCCACTACATAGGGCTGGCAGCACATCCTGCAGCACAGGCCCTTGCCTGGGCACAACGGGAGCAGTTGAAGCAAACACATGCCGGTGGGCTGGAGTATTTTTTGAGCTATGGCAACGCTTCGGGTGATGAACTGGTTGCCTTGCTGAAAGCCTACTCCCAATTTAGAAAGCGTCAGCAAAGCAGCATGCCCCTGCTGATAGCACTGCCGGGCCATGCGCCGGCAGATTTTGCCGACAAACTATCTACCTACAAATACCGTAGCGATGTGCAGGTGCTGCCGCAATGTACCAGCCAACAATTGTGGAGCCTGAGTGCTGCCGCCTATGCGGTGCTGATTACGCCGGCTGTGCCAGCCTGGAACATGCTGAGTGTGCTGAAAACGGGCACAGCCCTGCTTACCCCCCGCAGCACAGTAAGCGAAGCCGCCTGTGGCCCCGCTGCCTACCTGCTGCCCGGCTGGGAAGAAGCCCAACTGGCACAGGCCCTGATGCTGTTGTACAAAGACGAAACCTACCGCAGCACCCTGCTGGCCAATGCGCAACACTGGCTGGCAAGGCACCCGCTGCCGATGCTGGCAGACAGGCTCATGCAGGCTTTGCAAACGACCTGCGAAAACTAAACTGCGTTTGCCGCTACCAACGGATATTTGCTGCCGCAAAAAACACCTGCAACATTTTTAATCAACTACATACATGAAACAATCAACCATTACGATAGGCGTACAGCTCGATGAGCAGAAAGTACCTGAAAATATTTTGTGGAACGCCACCGACAGCACCGCCACCGATAGCCAGCCGGCCAAAGCCATGATGGTGAGCTTTTGGGATGGCGCCGACAAAGCCGCCCTCCGCATCGACCTGTGGACCAAGGAAATGATGGTGGATGAAATGGGCGATTTCTTTTACCAAAGCCTCATGGGTATGGCCGACACTTTCGATCGCAGCACGGGCCAACATGCACTGGCGCATGAAATGAAACACTTTGCACAAGACTTCTTCAAGAAGTTTCAGGAGAACCTGCGGCAGCAAGGATAAAGGCTGCTCACGGTTTTTAGGCTGGTTCCCCTATTTTTGCCAGCCCAAATCCGGGCGTGGTGAAATTGGTAGACATATCAGACTTAGGATCGACGCCGCGAGGCATGGGGGTTCGAGTCCCTCCGCCCGGACAAAAAAGCATCAACAGTAGTTGGTGCTTTTTTTGATGCCTGCATTGGCAGGGCCCGTACATTTATTGCCCCATATCAGTGGGATGTAAACACGATTGCATGCGTTGGTTTTGGAAATGGTACTTATGGAGTGAAGACTGGTCTACACAAGGCGAGTTTCCGTATCACCTCAAAAAGATGGTGATTATAGTTGGGCCGCATACCCATTGGAAAGATTTTATTATTGGTGTGGCGGTACGCAGTGCCTACCGCTTTTCGTATGTCAAGTTTTTGGGCAAACAAGAATTGTTTAAGCCGCCGTTTGGTTTCCTGTTTCGCTGGCTAGGCGGCACGCCGGTAGACCGCAGCAACAACAACAATCTGGTAGATGCGGTGGTGCAAAAGTTTAATGAAAGCGAAACCCTGGTGATTGCCTTATCACCCGAAGGCACCCGCAAAAAAGTAGACAAGCTTCGTACAGGTTTTTACCACATTGCCAGGCAGGCCAATGTGCCCATCCTAATGGCGGGGCTCGATTTTGCCAATCGCAAAGTCATTTTTTCCGAACCGTTTTATACCACCGAAAACGAAGAAGCCGACTATGAAATCATCCGGAGTTTTTTCCGGCCCATACAAGGCAAAATACCGGAGCAGGGATTGATGCATTTTTAAACTTGCAGCAAGCTTCCTTCGTCTCACCCGCATGAAAACACTGCTCACCACACTTTGCTGTGCCCTCCTTTCTCTACAGGCGCTGGCACAGTCTTTTGTTACCGACACTTTTACGCTTACAGACAACAGCCGTCAACGCAGCATTCCGGTAAAACTATACCGGCCTGCTACGCTCAGCGGCTTGTACCCTGTGGTTATTTTTTCGCATGGTTTGGGTGGCTCCAGAGAAGCTGCCGGCTACCTCGGCGAAGCATTGGCCACGCATGGGTATGTATGTTTTTTTATACAACACCATGGCAGCGATGAAACCGTATGGAAAGGAAAACCACTTGCACAGGCAGGGGCAGCTTTGAAAAACTCTCTGAAGAACCCCGCCAACTTCACCAACCGTGCCGCGGATATTCCATTTGTGGTGCAGGCATTACAACAATTGCAGCAGCAAGATGCCACATTGAAAGGCCATCTGGACCTGAATAATATTGGTATGGCTGGTCACTCTTATGGTGCCCGCAGCACCATGATTGCAGCCGGTGAATTGTTGGGTGGCCGCATTGATCAATATGCTGTGCCACAAATAAAAGCAGGGCTCGTACTAAGCCCCAACACACCAGAAAAAGTGAATGGCAATTTGAAAGATTATTATGCCAACATCCGCATTCCGCTTTTTCACATGACGGGCACCAAAGACGATTATCCGCTGGACAGAACTGGCAATTTTGATCCGGCGCAACGCAAGGAACCGTATCAAAATATCAGCACCAGTCCACAATATTTGCTGGTACTCAACGGTGCTACCCATGCTACGTTTGGCGGTGGTAGCAGGCCCAGATTTGGTGCTGCCAATCCGCGGCATTTATCGGCCATTAGTACAGGTGCTATTGCCTTTTTTGATGCCTATTTAAAAAACGATAATCAGCAATTGCAATGGTTGCAGCAGCAGTATAGCAGCAGCTTACAAAAGGGAGATGAGTTTGCTTACAAAGCAGCTACTGCGGCACAATAGTGCGGTGCTTACTCTTCTTGAATTTTTCTTGCAGAATAACGCCCATAGGCTTACCCGATACCTTACCTTCTAACCAAGCTAATGATATCGAGATATGCAAAAGACCGGGTTTCATAGCGGTCTTTTTCAAACTGCTTGATTTGAGCCAACAGTTTCTCCAGTTCAGGTTTTAATTGCCTTGGAGAAAGGTGAATGTTTTTACGCAGGAAAGTAAAAATGGCTTCTTCTACCGCTGTCAGGTTTTTCATTTTGGCCATGAAGCGGTACACCGATTTGGCCAGCGATTCGATAATCATATCATTGCCCAGCTCATAATGCGCCATCAGGTGCATGAGTCTTGCATAACTGTGCAGATCGTAACGAAGATCGAGCGGTTCGTGTATGATGTTTTGGAGGTAATCAATAGCGGCTTTAAAGTTGCCGTAACCAAAGTGCAACGATGCTATTTTATAGTTGAACACCAACACCCGATGTTTATCGAGGTGCAGCTCAAACTTGCGGATGTTTTCTTCAATAATGGGCACTTGCTGCAGGCCTTCTTTAAATGTACCACACATCAGGTGCCAGTTGATGCGGGCACTGGTGATGTATATAAAAGAGTGGATGCGAAAGTTATCGTGCTGCTGGCAAAGTGGTGAATGATAAAAATCGACAAACACTTGCAGCGTTGCTTCAAAGGCCTTGAAGTTGCGCAAATCGAAATGGGCATTCAGCAAGTTGTGCAAGCCTTTGATGTAGTGTCCTGTTTCTACTTTGATGCGTACCGGATCTTCATCAAACAAGCTCACCCATTTGTTGGCATAGCGGTAATACATCAAAAAATCCTGACGGATAAATGAGTACCAACAATAACTCTGGTACAGGTACAGCCGCTCATAAAAACCGGTGAAGCTGTGGGCATTTTCCGGCAGGTTTTCTTCAAAAAACTGTTTGATTTTTTTCTCTTCTTCGAGGTTGAGTGCATGCCCGTTTTGAATGTAAAAACTATACATGCGAACTGCCAGATTACTCAACCGAAATACCTGGTAAATATGAGCACTTACTTCAATGGCTTCGTTGGACAACTGCTCTGCCCTTTCGTGCATGCTGCGGGTAATGTAGAGGCCTTCAATTTTCTTTTCCAGTGAAATAACCTGACTCAGAAAATTGTATTTGCCATGTGTAAAGCCAATTTCCTTGGCTTTTTCCAGAAACTTCATGCTTTGGGCAAACAGGCCTTTGTTGTACAAAATGCGGCCATAATCCAGCATTTCGTTCAACTGAAGCTCCACACTGTCCTTGCTTTTGAGGTCTCGCAGGCTGGCCATGATTTGCTTGTACAAATGCGTTTTCAGGTTGGCCAGCTGTGGTTTTTCTACACCGTCGAGTTTTTTGAGGAGTTGCCGCTCATCGTACTCCGTCATTTTATCCAGCGCATCAAACAACCGGACGATTTTCAGGTCTTCCCGGCTCGAATTTTTTTGATGTACAGCTTGAAATGGCGCTTTTCCGCCTTTTCCATAGCATGTATCAACTGAAATAATATGTCGGTTTGGCGGTTGGGCATCATGTGCTATTGAACCTGTATCCCTTGCAGCACAAGGCTTTCAGGCTTTTTTGTGTTGGTTTGACATCATCAAATGCAAGCCAAAATTAGCTTGTAGCGGGCATTTTGGGGTAGTAATATTGCATTGTGAATGTGAACAACGGGTAACACCGGAGTGAAAATCGAAAGAGCACAATCACCTCCAAAAGAGATTTCGAACTTTTTTTCATATGGCAAGCAATCGTTGAGGTCTTCTGTTTCTACAGAAGACCTTCTTTTTTTCGCCATTTTCCCATGCAGTTCCGGGCTCATTTTTTTTGCTTATCGTGACCTTTGTCATGGTCAGTAGTTGAATGATTGTTGTTGCTTTGTACTCATGTTTTTATACCGCTTCTTTCGCAGTTTTTTTCGTACTGCCAGTTTACTTTTCGTCATCGTTATTCATGTATGCTCCACTGCAAGTGCACAAATGCCTGCACGTCAGGTAAAGCATAATTTCCATACATGGACAAGCCTCAACAGCACCATGCGCTTTTCCAACCGGTGGGGCATGATGGCCGATATACATGTTCGCAGAAACAATGGGGTGAAAGATCCCAGTTTTTACTTCGCCAGAATTGGTGCTAACTATTGGCTGAATGAGAAGATTAGTTTTTCATTGGCCTACGGCCATCTTTGGCTGGCTCCAAGCACAGCAGGCTGGAAAACATTTGGCGATGAGCATCGCATCCATCAGCAAGCACAGTATGCAGGAGCTCTGGGAAAAGTTGGTATGCTACAACGCATCCGCAATGAACAACGCTGGGTAGAAAAAATAGCCAATGATAAACCTACCGGTAAATGGCGTTTTACCAATCGCTTTCGTTACCTCATCAATTTTAATATTCCGCTCAACAACAAACCGCATCGTTTGTCGCTGGTACTGGCCGATGAAATTATGATGCAGCAAGGCAAAGAAGTGGTGTACAACTCACTCGATCAAAACCGCATCTTCATTGGGATTCGGCAAAACCTCGGCCATGCGTGGAGCTACGATGCCGGCTACATGAACGTATACCAACAGAAATACAGCGGCTATCAGTACGACATGAATCATACGTTCCGGCTGTTTTTTTACTACACGCCCGATTTCAGAAAATCGAAAACCGTGGCCATGCATGTGCCCAATCTGTCCGACGAGTAATCAGGATTGCTTGCTTTTCTTTTTAGCAGGTTGCTCTTCTGCCAGCAACGCCGTTTTTATTTCCTGCAATTGCTGGCGGGTAGCATCGCTTACCGCAGGATAAGCCAGATGCAATTTTTCAAATTCAAAAGTGAGTACTGCGCCCAAACACAAGCGGGTAAACCATTTGTCGTCGGCTGGCAGTACAAACCATGGCGCTTCTTTGGTAGATGTGGCCGCCAGCATTTCTTCGTAGGCTTGCATGTACGCATCCCAATGCTGCCGCTCTTGTGCATCGGCCACAGAAAACTTCCAGTTTTTTTCGGGGTTGTCGATGCGTTCAATAAAGCGTTTGCGCTGTTCATCTTTCGATACATGCAAAAAGATTTTCAGGATAATGGTGCCGTTATCAATCAAATTTTTTTCGAAGCGGTTGATTTGCTTGTAGCGTTCTTCCCAAAAAGATGACTTAATGTCTTTTACCGAATTGATGCCGGGAATATGCTCGTTGAGAATGTACTCCGGATGCACCCTCGTCACCAATACATTTTCATAATGGCTGCGGTTGAAAATGCCGATTTCGCCACGGGCAGGCAAGGCTTTGTAGTGCCGCCACAGGTAGTCGTGGTCGAGCTCTTCTTTCGATGGCGTTTTAAAGCTGGTCACTTTTACACCGCTGGGGTTTAGGCCGCTCAGCACATGTTTTACAGCGCCATCTTTACCGGCAGCATCCATGGCTTGCAGTACAATGAGCACACTGTACTTATCCTGCGCATACAACTTATCCTGCATTTGTGACACATGCTCCAGCCCTTCTTTCAGCAGTATTTCGCCTTCTTCTTTGGTGAGTGCTTTGTGGTCGTAATCTGTAGCAAAGTCTTTGCGGAGATTTACTTTTTTACCGGGCTTTACCCGAAGGGTTTGCAGGTATTGCTCAAACCACTGACGCTTGTCTGTACGCTTTTTCATAGGGTAGTTTTAAGATGCATCGCTTGATGCCTTTTAAAACTACAGCAAATGCTGCACACTCTGCACTAATGCAGTTCGATAGTGCCTACTTCCGGTATATTAATGAGGTGCAAGGCAATGTGTTTTTTGTGCGCCTTTGGTTTGAAAGATTGAATGATCTCCAACACATCCTGATCGATATATACACTGCTGCCGCCGTTGATGGTAAGCTCTGCGTATTCAGGAATACCATCGAGTGTTTCGAGTAGCTTTTTCTTGTTGAGAAAACTCACATTCGAAGCCAATTCAATGTGTATTTCATGCAGGCCGTTGTGATGTAAGTGCTGCATGGTAAAACCTGCCCTGTAAGTATGCTTAATGATGAAGTACACCGCATACACCATGCCAATGAGTACACCAATCAAGAGGTCGGTAAAGAGGATGGCGACAATGGTAAAGATGAAGGGCAAAAACTGTTCGCGGCCCTGCTTGTACACCGCTTTTATCATAGATGGTTTGGCCAGGTTGTAACCGGTGCGAATGAGTATGACAGCCAAAACGGTGTACGGAATATTATTGATGAGTGGCACCATCAACAACACTGCCAGCAGCAACCACACCCCATGCAAAATGGCCGACATGCGGCTGCGGGCACCAGCTTCGGCATTGGCCGAGCTGCGTACTATCACTGCTGTAATAGGCAAACCGCCCACCAGCCCGCTGAGCATATTGCCCGCACCCTGTGCCATCAGCTCCCTGTTTTGTGGCGTCAGCCGGTTGTAAGGGTCCAGCTTATCAATGGCTTCAATGCTCAGCAATGTTTCCAGCGAAGCCACAAAACAAATAACCACTGCATAGCGCCAAATTTTGGCATCGGAAAGCAAGGCACTGAAGTTGGGAAAACGAATTTCATCGGTAATGCTGGCAGGCAACTGCACGTATTGCGCAGGCTGCAACTGCAGGTATGGAATGCTGTTGTTGAGCAACAACGCCAGCAAACTGCCCAGTACCACCACCACAAATGAAGATGGCAGAAACGATACTTTCTTAGCCGCCCATTTTTGCCAGGCCCACATCATGAAAAACGAACCGGCAGCAATTACCATGGCACCGGGAGTCAATGCTTCGTAAAAAGATTTGACCTTGGAAAAGCCATGCGTAAATGTGAGCAGGTTAAACAATTCGTTGGTCCAGAAATCGGGTTTATCATACCCTATAAGCAAGGGTACCTGCTTGGCTATGAGCAACACGCCAATGGCGCTGAGCATACCTTTGATAACGGCAGAAGGAATAAAATGGGTGAAGCCACCCAACTTGAGTACGCCCAGTAAAAATTGTAATACACCTGCTACCGCTACAGATAAAAAAAGATTTCAGGAGCACCCAAATCGGTAATGGCCGAAGCACAAATGGCCGTAAGACCGGCAGCAGGGCCACTCACACTGAGCTCCGACTTACTAAACAAAGACACCACGATACCACCAATGATGCCCGCTGCAATGCCCGCATACACCGGCGTACCCGACGCCAATGCAACGCCCATACACAAAGGCAGTGCTACAAAAAAAACAGTGACGCTGGCTTTTACATCGTGACGCAGCACAGAATGCAACAAAAACTTATTGCGGCGGCTGATAGAAAAAACGGACATGTGCCAATAGGATTGATGGATGCAGCAAGGTATATACTCTCTACCTGTTGTGATATGATATCTTTCATACACAAAAAAATCCCGATAGCTGTTGCTACCGGGATTGTACAGCGGTTGTATAATATTTTACTGCTTGATGAATGCTTGTTGTGCATTGCCCAGCACACAGTAGTAGGTTCCGGATGTTAATTGTGCTACCGGAATTTGCACCTGGCTATTGGCAGCTACCATCATGCGGTACACTACTTGTCCGTTGGCTTGTACTATGCGCAGTTCGCCAGCGGTGGGTGCTTGCACAGTCAGTTGGTTTTGTGCTACAGTCGGGTACAATTTAAATGTGCCTGATGTAGCTGCTCCCAGTACCAGCACATGGCTGAAAGAAACGTTGCCGTTGGATTGTAACATTTTCAAGCGATAGTACAAAGTGCCTGCAACGTTTGTGTGCTGGTATTGCTTACGGGAAGATGCAACCGCCACGCTATGCTTGTACAAATCAGTAAACCGAATACCATCTGTACTCACTTGCAACACTACCTGGTAGTGAGCAGCTGTAGCATCAAGTACCCAATTGAGTTCGTTAGTAGCCCCCGCTTTTTTCCCGGTGAAGCTATTGAGTACAACAGGTAATGTACCACCGGCAAATATGCGGCTGGCATACAAATCATAATTGCTGTTGCGGTTGTCGGCCCATGCTACAATAGCACCATTGCTACCATCGCTTACCAACACCGGATTGTCTTGTCCGTTAGCCGCATTGGCTACCACCACACCGTTGGTTGTCCAGGGTGTGCTGCCATCTGCACTTACTCTTGCAGCATACACATCGTTGTTGCCGTTGCGGTTGTCTTGCCATGCAATGATGGCCCCACCTGTACCATCGGTTACAATTTGTGGCAGTTGCTGGCGACCTGCCGAAGTACATACAGGCAAACCCGTTGTGTAGCTCGTCCACTCAAATGCACCGGCACTGTTTACCCGCTGGGCGTAGATATCAAAGTTTGTAAATGAGCCGCCATCACTGCGATAGTCGAACCAGGTAATGATGGCGCCGCCATTTCCGTCGCTTACCAGTTTGGGATCATTTTGATAATTGGCCGCTGTGCAAATGGCGTTGCCATTGCTGTTCCATTGAACTACGCCATTGTTGTTGATGCGCTGCATGTACACATCGCTGCTGGTGCCGGGGCGATAATCTTCCCATACAATCAAAGCACCGCCTGCACCATCGGCCAGCAGTTCAGCATCGCCCTGCATGCCCGAAGCTGTGCACACCGCCACGCCATTGGCTGTCCATTGCACAGCGCCGGTTGCATCAATCCGTTGTGCGTAAATGTCATAGTTGCTGCCACCACTGCGGCTGTCTTGCCACACCACTATTGCACCACCTGCTGCATCTGTTGTCATTTTTGGATATAACTGATACCCCGCTGCATTGCTGATGAGTACGCCATTGGCAGCCCATGCTGCAGTACCATCATTGTTTATTTTTTGCATGTACACATCGCTGTTGGCACTGGTTCGGTCATCGTGCCATGCCACCATGCAAACACCGCCACCAAGGTTGAGTACATTGGGGTTGTATTGTGTACCAGTAGCATTACAAACAGCTACGCCATCTGCTGTCCAAAGTGCATTGCCATTGGCATCCATTCGTTGCATGTAAATATCCTGATTAGCGCCACGGTTGTCTTGCCATACAATAAAAGCACCACCGGCAGCATCACTGTATATTGTTGGAAAATTTTGGTTGCCTGGAGCGGTACAAACGGCTTTGCCATCAGCATCCCACAGTACTTGGCCGGCTGCATTGATCCGTTGTGCATACACATCGCCTTCGCCACTGCGCCAATCACTCCATACAATGATGGCACCACCTGCACCATCGGTAGTAATGGATGCAGCGTACTGCAAATTGGCTTGAACTGAAATGGGATTGTTGAGAGATGGATCGTTGTTCCACTGTGCGGATGCCTGCATGGCCAGCAGCCCGCAGCAGAGGGTAAAAAATTGCTTCATGCAAAATGAGTTGAACTTTCTGAAATAAGGTGGCGCAAAGAAAGGGAGTTCTATGAATGCTACTGCCCTATTCCATCATGCACAAAAAATCCCGGCAGTTTGCACTACCGGGATTCACTTATTTAGGCAACAGCTTACGCTTCACTCTTCATCGACTTAGCAATGCGGTTGCGTTCGTGTTCATCCAAAATCACTTTGCGCATCCTTATGAAGTTGGGTGTTACTTCAATGCACTCATCCTGCTGAATGTATTCCATACACTCTTCCAAAGTGAGCAGCGTTTTGGGGGCAATGCAGGCTTTGGGCACATCAGTTGGTACGCGACAAACTGGCGAGTTACTGCGATCCTGAACATACCGTGTTGAACATCACCAACTATGGAAAATTTTGGATACTTCGAGGAGGGTATACTTCATTTCTCAGCGATCAGCATGTTTTAAAAGAGAAGCCTCCTGCTAATGAAAAAGACCAGCAAAAGGTAGAGCTCCTGGAAGCCCGGCTTAAACTCACTCATTACCGCCTGGTTGGATTTTGGATTACCCTGGTTATTTCGCTGGTTGGATTCCTCTTATCAGTCATCAACCTGTACCTGTATTTCTCTAAAAAATAATAGCCGCAGCAAGCAATTACTACGGCTATCGACTTATACTTCATTTGGTGGTTACATTTCATCCTGCGATGGACCGTAAGTGCCCGGTACTTTACAGCCTGCTGCCCTCAGGTATACCGTAAACTGTCCGCGGTGGTGCTACAAGTGATTCATCAGGAAGGTTCTGATGGCCTGCACCCGGGGCATTTGCATCAAAACCTGGCCACCCATACTCATGGCCCAGGTTTCCATGAAAACGCTATCATCGGGTACACTTTCCAACGCAGCAATTGCCTTGGGAAGGTTTTCTTCAAATTTGGCTACAATATTGGAGGCTTTGCTTATGTCTCCTTTATCGTATTTGTAAGTGCCCATGTCAAAATTGTTGGTAGAAAATGTGTCGGTGTACCAGTTGTAGGTTTCGGCAATATGACTGGCTAATTGCGCCATGCTCCAGTTCTTATGATCAGGTTTGTATCCCAGCGATTCATCGGTCATCGCTTCCAGTAATTTGCGGGTGTTGCCAGCTTCGTATTTGAGCTCGGCAAGAAAGGCTTCTTTCATTGACATAGTAAAAGGGTTTAGTGCAGTAAAATACAAAACACAGGAGTCACCTGAAACCCTTTCAACGCCAAAATGATGAATGGTTGTAGTAAGTTTATTTGGAAGGCTGCTGTACCGATTGCCACAGGTCAGCCAGCGCTTTATTGGGGAGCCAGCTGCTGATGAATTGATCGGTTTTTTTCCAGCTCTCCGCAGGCTCAATGTTCAATGAAGGCTGGAGGCCTATATAACCCTGCTGCTGGTTGATGGGTTGTAGCTGACCATTGGCAAAGCGAGTTCTTAGTATAGCATCGAACCATTGAAGGGCCATTTCTTTCGATCGGCCTACGTCATGGCCAATCCCTGTTTCCTGCGCCCATGCCCAGCAGGCGCCAATACGCCTGTTGAGCGCATACACGCCTTTTACTACGGTGGAGCGGTATTCCATGTCCTTCTCACCGGTAAAGAACAGCGCTGGCACATTGCGGGTAGCCACCGGCGACATGGCGGTGTAGTAAAACCCGCCTTTGTTTACTACAAACCCAATGATACGGTTGGGTTTCCAGCAGGCCATTTCATAGTTAAACTGCCCACCGGCACTCATGCCCCAAAGCAGCATGGGCGCATTTGCCAATGCAGGATGGCCGCTTTTTACAGCCAATTGCCTGAGTGCTTTCAGTAAAGTGTCGCCACTGCCTGCAGGCACATACATGTACTCTTCAGCCATCATGAATTCGTGTGGCTTATCGGTAAAATAACAACCAACCAATGCGAGTTGATTTTTGGCGGCAAAGGCCTGCCATTGCGGGTCATCCACTTCTGGTCGTCCGTCGCTGTTACTGCCGGGCATCAGTACCAGCCATGCTTTCAGCTGCCTGGCTGTATCAGCATGCCACATTCGAAACATGGCTTTGTCATAATTTCTGCCAGACCTATAGCTGGTATCGTATGAAATGGCATTGGCACTCATGGAGAAGGCGATGAGCATTGCCATGATGATGATTCGCTTCATTTTCTTATACTTTTTGCTTGTTCTGCTATTATGGTTTGTTTGTTTTTGCCGACACCTGTTATGGTTAGTTTTTTCCAGTGGGCAGGCAGGGTGGAAGGCATTTGCGTAACGCCTTTACCAGTAATGTCGAGACCTCCAAAACCGAACAGCACGGCTTGTAATACGCCGCCTGCTCCGGTTAGAAAATAGGGGTTGGTGCCGCCTTTGAATTCTGCCATCACCCTGAAGGGCGGGTTGAGATTGGGACGATAAGCATCCTGGAAGAAATGCCATGCCTTTGCACTATCGCCCAGCCTGCTGTAGAGCAGCGAAAAGATGGCCTGCGTCATGGCAGGAGTGCCTGAAACCGGCACACGGGTTTCATAATACTCGAGGTCTTTTCGAATCTGTGCAGGCTGTGTTATTTCTTTCAGCGGGAATGCCAGCAGGTTTACATCGCCCTGCTTGATACCACCGCCATTGTAGGTGGAATGTTCTTTAGTTACACCATTCTCAAACCGCAGCACCGGGATGTTTTTTGCCACCAATGCCCAATCGGGGTCAGCCGACTTTCCAAGCAGTGCGGCGGCTTCCGTTGCAATCAGCAGGTTGGTTTTGGCGGCGGCATTGGTGAAGGCGTCATTGTCTACATTCTCGGCCCATTCATCGGCTGCCACCACATTGTTGATGTCGTACTTGCCCGGCCCATTTCTTTCTACCCTGCTGCACCAGAATGCTGCGGTAGCTTCAATAATTGGCCACCCTTTTTCATGCAGCCAGTCTTTGTCTTGTGTTACACAATAATATTGCCAGGCTGCCAGCGCCACACAGGCGGTAATGTGGTGTTCGAATGGTCCTGATAAGGCCCACACAGGCGTTTCTTCATATCCCGACACTGCGCTTTCCCAAGGGTACATAGCTCCTTTGTAGCCATGGGATAAAGCATTTTGCTTAGCCTGTGGCAATCGCTGAAAACGATACTCGATCATCGACCCGGCCATGGAAGGCTGCAGCAGCGCAAGCACGGGGAACATCCACACATCCGCATCCCAAAACACATGGCCGTTGTAGCCTTGCCCACTAAGCCCCATTGGAGAAAGAGAATAACCAGTGCCGGGCCGAATGCTGGCATACAGGTGGTACAGCATGTTTCGGATATCCTGCTGGCTTTGTGGATCGCCTTCGATGGTAATGTCACTTTTCCAGATTTCATCCCAGGCTTTGTTGTGCCCGTTCAGCAAACGGTTGAAACCTTCGAGGCGGGCATAAATGGTGAGGCGTTCTGCTTCATTGCGTGGATCGGGATGATGGGCCGAAGTAATGGAAGCACCAACAATACCAAAACGGTAAGTTTTGCCTGAATCCACCGTTGTTTGAAACCGCATGAAATGGCGGCCATCATCGGGTGTCTGGTGAATGATATCGGGTTGTGATGCTTTGCTTCCTTCAAATAAAAAGCTGGTGGTAGCACATAATTGCAACGCACCGGTTGGGCTTTGCGCCAAACTGGTTTGCAAAGGGAACCCGACATGACTGCGATCAATTTCCTGGAAGTATTGTTGCGTATTTCGCAGCTCTGCCGGTGCCTGCAAAATGCTGGATGCACCCAGCGAAATATTTCTGAGGGCTTTTACTTCCACATCCATCAGCACACAATACGGCAAGTGGCGTAGCGCATAATAGGTATACTTCACTTCCGCTTTGCCGGGGTATTGAAAACTTACCTCAAAACCGCCATTCCTGGCATTTAGCTGTTGCCGATAGTTGATGATTTCCTTTGGGTTGGGTGACCTTCCATCAATACGCAGGTCTGCCTGCAACAGGTTGAAGCTGTTGATGAAATTGCTGACCCTGCCACGGCCATAGCTGTCGTAAGCGCCGGCCAATACCACGTTGTTTACCTTGAATGGCTCAGGTGATGAAATGATACCGATCATTCCGTTACCTGAAGTAATGCCGAAGTAACCGGCACCAATAGAATCTGCAGCAATGCGCCATGCATCCTGGGCAGTTGCCATTACAATCACACCACTCATCAGCAGGGTGATGAGTATTTTTCTGCTACACATAAATTGAAGGGAATAAAAAAGGATCCGGGCCTAAGCCCGAATCCCTGTGGTTAAAACGACTGCTAATAGCCTGGATTTTGTTTGAGATTGGGGTTGGCTTCCATGGCGCTGATCGGGATCGGCAACAGGATTTTGTAATCAGGCGTTACCGACGCTTTTTGGCTGCGTGCTGCAGTATAGGTGCCGAAGCGGATCATGTCAGTACGGCGATTGCCTTCCCAGTAAAATTCGTAGCCACGCTCTTTCAAAATATCTGAAAGCGCTACTGCTGCCAGTGCAGGGCGATTACGCTTGGTACGCAGCGTATTGATGTCGGACAATGCACCTGCATTATCACCATTGCGCAATTTTGCTTCAGCCCTCATGAGGTAAGTGTCGGCCAAACGATAGTAAGGAAAGTCGTTGCCTGCAGCACCAGTGTTGGTTGTGCTGGGGTTGGGTGCGAACTTTAATACACGTACACCTTGCTGTTCTTTCGAGTTGCTGATGCTGAAATCTTTGGTGAAAATGAGGTCTTCGCCGGTTCTTGTTTTAAGTGCTACACCTGCTGGTGAATACTGCTGACCAATGAGCAGTCCCTGGTTGAAGCCAAGAGCTGCTTTGTTACGTGTGTCTTTGAAACGCACATCAGTAGTATCCCAGGTATTTACAAATTCGGGAGAAGTACAACAGCCATTGAAGAGGCTGGCGAAGTTGCCAAACTTCTGGTTGTAGTGCAGCGTGATGCGCACCCAATCAGCACCGGTCAGTGCAATGGTTTCATCGTAAATAACCGACAAGATCGATTCTGTGGAATGCAGGTATGCGCCATTGTTGTACTGGAACATAGCCCAGTAATCATCGGCCAGTTTGTAATCGCCGCTGCTGATGATGGCATCGCATTGTGCGACAGCTTCAGTCCACTTGGCGGTGCCGGTAAGCACCTGGTGGTTGAGGTATACATTGGCCAGCAACATTTGCGCAGCGGCCTTCGACACACGACCGTAAGGCAGCTGTGATTTAGTTTTCAATTGGGGAATGATCTCATTCAGCTCCGCAATAATGCGGGAAACGGCCTGCTGGCGATCGAGGATCTGTGGGTACGATGAATAATCATATTCTTCAGCTTCGCGGAAAGGGAAATGACCGAAGTTGTCTGCCAGGCGATACATACACAATGCACGAATGAATTTCACTTCCGCGATGTAGGTATTCACTTTGTCATCACTTGGAAATTTGGTGAGGTACATGAGTGCCACATTGCAACGGGTGATGCCCAGCATGAAACTGTTGAAAGTGTTGCGGATGTATGAGTTGGTAGCGGTGTACTCATGCGTGTACAAAGTTTGCAGATCAGGGCTCACCCAGTCGCTTCCGCGGGCAGGCCATGCCAGTTCGTCGGTAGTGCCTTCCAGTGTACCCCACACACCACTACGGTTTTGCAGGTCGCGTAGGTAGGCATACGCCGGCGATACCAGCGATTCCATATTCTTTGGATCCAGCACAGCCTGGGTTCCATCCTGTTCGTCGAGAATCTTTTCTTTTACCGAACATCCTGCCATGCTCACAAGGCCGGCAGCGAATACTATATAAAAAGCTATTTTCTTCATGGTGAACTTGCGTTGTTGTGAGGATTAGAATTCTACGTTTACACCGGCAGTAATGGTGCGGGCCTTCGGATAGGTGGTCCAGTCAATACCAATGCTGGGCACTCCGTTTGAGGCATGGTCCGCATTTACTTCGGGGTCGTATCCTTTGTACTTCGTTATTACAAACAGGTTGTTTGCAGACACATAAGCTTTCAGGCTCTTCATCCAGCTGATGCCAGCTGTATTGAAGCGGTATCCCAGCGAGGCGCTTCCCAGTCGGAAGAATGAACCAGGCTCAATAAAGCGGCTGCTGTAGGTGAGCGTTCCATTCAGGTTTTCAGGAAGCGTAATGGCATCCTTTGTAGCATTCCATTCCTTCATGATGAGGGTGCGCTGGTCCAGGATGTTGCCGGTGTTGTTGTACACTTTGTTGCCATACACTCCGTTGAAGAACAAGGCCAGGTCCAGCTGCTTGTAACGCAGTGACGTATTGAAACCGTAGTTGAATTTCGGCATGGCATTTCCCAATACCTGCTCCAACTCCTTGCCATCCTTGTCTTTCTCGAAAATGCTGTTGCCGCTGGCATCAAAGCCCAAAAACTTACGTCCCCAGAAAGTGCCGATGGGTTCGCCACTCATGATCACTTGTGAAGAATAACCAGTGATGCCTGGGCCGCTGGGGCTACCGGTGGTAATGCGGCTCATAGGCAGGTTCTTCACTTCATTGCGAATGGTAGTGAAGTTTACACCGGCATCCCAGGTAAAGTTCCTGTTGTTGATGAGTGTTCCATTCAGCACCATTTCAAGTCCCTTGTTTACGATGCTCATATTGTCCACGTTTGTCCAAACCGAAGTGGTAGGCGCCGGCGCAATAGAATACACCTGCAGCAGCACGTCGGTGGTCTTTTTGTTGAACACATCAATTGAACCGGTAAAGCGATTGCGCAGGAAACTAAAATCGAGGCCGAGGTTTAACTGCTCGGTTTTTTCCCAGCGGATATCCGGGTTGGGTGTACGGTTGAGGGTGATGCCCGCTACTACGTTGCTGGCCGATCCGTCAAGAATGGCACCTCCGGTGGTACCCAGCAATACCTGTGAAATCTTGTTGGGGATTTCCTGGTTACCGGTGATACCCCAGCTCAAGCGCATTTTCAGATCACTGAGGGCCGTGAAGTTTTCCATGAACTTTTCCTTACTCAGTTTCCACGCAAATGAAGCAGAGGGAAAGAAACCATACTTATTGTTTTCACCAAACTTGGTAGAACCATCAGCACGCAGGGTAGCAGTAAACAAATATTTATCAGCCAGGTCATAGTTCACACGGCCGAAAAATGACTGCAGTGCGTTTTCAGAGATGTCTGATGAAACAATGGCGCGGGTGTAGTTTCCAAACGAAAGTTCATTGAGGTAGTCAATGCCTTCCACTGTAAAACCGTCTACACTCAGCGTATGCACGTAATTGTTGAACTTTTGGTAACTGTGACCAGCCAGCACATTTAATTTGCTGGACTTACCTGCATTGAAATCATAGGTGATGAAGTTTTCAATGAGGCTGCTGTTCATGGTAACGTCATTCACATTGGCGGTGCCATAGTTGGTGAGGTAAATCAGCTGTTTGTTTTGAGTAACCTTACGGGTGGCTTTCGAATTGCTTACACCCACATTTACTTTATAGCTGAAGCCTTTGAAGAGATTTAATGTAGCGCTGATATTCCCAAGTATGCGGTCGGTTTGCGTTTTATCGTTGGTAAGCTCAATCATGGCTACCGGGTTGCGCACATCTTTGCTATACTGGTAGAAAGAACCGTCGGTGTTGTATACCGGGAAGGTAGGGTTCACCTTGAGGGCACTAAGCAACACGTCGCCCTCATAGCCACCCGTTTCGCCAATGGGTACTCGTTGGTCGTTGGTGCGGGCTGTAGTGAGGTTGGCTTCAAGTTTCAGTTTGTTGTTGAATGCTGCATGAGCTACGTTCACCCTTGCCGTTACTTTATCCAAACCAGTTTTGCGAATGATACCTTCCTGGTTCATATAGCTGAGCGATGCACGGTAGCTGGTATTGTCTGAGCCGCCGCCAAAAGACAGGCTATGGTTTTGTGAAACTGCGGTACGGAAAATTTCATCCTGCCAGTTGGTGTTAGCACCCATATCGCCGGTAGTGGCGCCATTGGCTTTGCGGAAGGTGCGGAACTCTTCAGCACTCAGCATGGGTAGTTGCTTGGGCAGTTCGGAGAATCCTACATAGCCGGAATAGGCCAGTTGTCCTTTTCCTTTTTTACCTTTTTTGGTGGTGATCATGATGACCCCGTTTGAACCACGAGAACCATAAATGGCGGCAGCACTGGCATCTTTCAGGATGGCGATACTTTCAATATCATCGGGGTTCAGAAAGTTGAGCGGGTTTTTGCGGGCTGAACCACCCACGCCGCCTACGCTACCACCTTCAGGCTGCAGGTCGGTAATGTCGAGTGGCACACCGTCTACCACATACAGTGGATCCTGGCCCGAACGTACAGAGTTGGAGCCACGCACCCTTACTGCAATGCCTGCACCGGGTTCGCCTCCATTTGCCATGGTAGAAACACCGGCCAGGCGGCCTTGCATCAATTCTGTGGGAGAGGTAACTACGCCCACGTTAAAGTCTTTTGTGCCAATGGCAGTAATGGCTCCCGTGAGGTCGCCTTTTTTCACGGTGCGGTAGCCTACCACCACTGTAGCGTTCAGCTCATTCGGTTTTTCCTGCAGGCTGATACTCAACTGGTGGTTCTTGCCAATGGCTACGCTGAAATTTTCGTGACCTACAAAGGAAATCAGCAATTGGTCGCCCTCAGTCACCTGGATTTTGAAATGACCATCTGCATTGGTAGTAGTGCTGTTTCCTCCGTTTTTGGAGGTCACTGTAGCCCCATTCAACGGCTGACCCGTGGTGGCCGACAATACCGTACCGGTAATGGTGATGGTAGAGTCCGCCACTTCTTCCTGCTTTGGCTGTTCTGGCTTTTCGGAGATGACGATCGTTTTTTCTACTATAGCATAGTTGAAAGGCTGATCGCTGAAACACTGTTCCAATACAGCGGTAAGCGGAAGGTCTTTGGCTTGAATGGATACCAGCTTTGCCTTAGTGAGCCAGGCATCGTTATAAAAGAAAAGGTAACCGGTTTGTTTTTTGAGCTCCGTCAATACACTTTTCAGGGAGGCATTCTTAGCTGTAAGCGTTACTTTTTGCCCATAGCCGAAGGCTCCGGCCTGGAGGCAAAAAGCGAGCATGAATACAGCGAATAATTTCATTACCAGTAATTTTTCGATCAGAGAGGTTGGAATAGCATTTCTCCTACTGCAAAAAACTTCGTTTTGCATAGTTTTGGTTGATTTTGGTTTCATCAAAAAAGGTTGGATCAGACAGTCTTTGCGGTGGCCATTTTTATCGCCGGAAGTGTTGCAGCATTTCCGGTTTTTTTTGGCCTCATAGCTTTTCAGCATTTGTTTTTCAGCATAGGCAATGTGGCTTTTTTAGTCATTTACGATAAGTGTTTTCTCATCCAGCTCAAGTTGTATACCACTGAGCTTTAATATCTTAATTATCTCACTCAGCCTGGCCTGGCGTGGCAGGTACCCGCTAAAACGATTCAGGGTTTTCTGGTTCCTGTATTCCACCTGCACACCATACCACCGCGACAATTCTTTCATGAGCAGGTGTATATCGGCATTGTCAAAATAGAACTGCTGGTTCATCCATGCCATTACTCCTTCCGTATTCACCTGGCGTACTTGCACAGGCTCGGCTCCGCGTACTATGCCCTGGTCGCCGGGCAGCAGTTGTCGCTGGCTGCTTCCGGTTTCCACCTGCACTTTCCCTTCCAGCAAAGTGGTGCGAATGGCATTATCGTCGGCATAGGCATTGATGTTGAAATGTGTGCCTAATACGGTGACTGTGGCTTTACCTTCTATATCTACTTTAAATGGTTTGGCGGCATCATGGGCTACTTCGAAGTAAGCTTCTCCGCTTATGCGCACCCTGCGTTCCTGGCCACCAAAAGCTGTGGGAAAGCTGATGGAAGAGGCGGCATTGAGCCATACATTACTCCCATCGGGTAGGGTAAGCTGGAACTGACCACCCGCCGGAGTTATCAGTTCATGGTTTTCAATAGTGGCATCATGGCCGGAATAGGATAGCTGACCCTCGCCGGCATCGAGCCGTGCATCGGCTTGCTGTAAAAAGCTTAGGTTGGCACTGCTGTCGAGCGGCACCAAGGTGCCGTCTGCCAGCCGCAGCATGGCTTTGTTGCCACCGGGCATGCGGTCATGCTTTGGTTGCGATTGATTGGTCAACTGGTCTCCGGATGGCTTGCCGGGCTGCAGGTACCACCAGGTGCCAGTTACAATCACCAGCAAAATGGCAGCTGCGGCCAGCCAGCGCAATACCGGTCGACGAACCTGGCGAACCGGGGTAATGCCGGCAGCCTGCCAAATACGTTGTTGGAGCAGGAATTCAATTTCGTAAGGATCGGGAATGTCGGTCTGGCTGGCACTGGTCTCTGCTGCCTCCATCCAGTGGAGATAGCGTTGCATCTGCTCATCGGAGGCGCTGCCATCCGCTATCCTGGCGGCTATTTCTTCCAGCCTGCTTGGTGTGCTGTTTTCACTCATTACGCATATAAGGCACTCAAGTGCCCCCTAACCCCTAAGCCATTCAAAAAAAATTATCGGGAGAGAATAGCTACCAGTAACAGCACCATGTATTCCCTGGTATGTGCCCTCAGCCGGCGCAGGGCAATGGTCATTTGGTTTTCCACTGTTTTCACAGAAATGCCCAACTTCTCAGCTATTTGCTGGTTGGTAAGACCATGGTTCCGGCTCAGTGTAAATACTTCGCGGCATTTTTCTGGAAGGCCCTCAATAGTTTGTTGTATGATGGCTTTCAATTCCCGCAGTTCGGCGCTATCCTGCCCGGTGTGGGTATAGGTGGTTTCCATCACCCAGTTGTCCAGCAGGTCTTGCCGTACTTTTCCCGACCGAATATAATTGGCCAATTTGTACTTGACTGCGGTTTTCAGGTAGGCCTGAACGGAGGTTTGTACTTTAATTTGTTGCCGCTGCTGCCAAATCCATACAAATACATCCTGTACGATGTCCATGGCGACGGCCTCATCTTTCAAAAAATACAAAGCCAGTTTGTACATCGGCTGCCAATGTGCCTTATAGAGCTGGTCAAAGGCTGCAGTATCATCAGCTGCAACCTTCAGCAGAAGGCTTTTGTCATTGTCATCCTCCGGTATGGGCATGTAACAAATGGTTTGGTAATGTTCCCGAAGGCCAAATATATACAAACTACAAATTGTGAAACCGGCTGCTTTTGGGTATCATAAGTCTATGGCATTTCACCGGCAAGGTGCAAGAGGTTTTTGAGGTAATTGTCGGGGTATAAATAGCGTTGGCTCCAGGCCAGGTTTTCGTTGCCCATTGCTGTATAGCGTTTGTTGATCAGCAGTTGGTTGATCAGGTCGAGCAGGTCATTTTCCACCCTGTTTTTCTCCAGTTCCAGGTAATTCCTTCCTTGTTTGAAATCCTGCACTACCGTGCGGATGGGTGTGGTAATGATGGCTTTGCCATGCATCAGGTATTCCCCAATTTTCCAACCCGGTGTATCACCCAGGCCATCGTCGGCCAAACAAATGTCGGTACTGCGCAAGGCCTTCATAAATGCCAGCTTCGAAGTGAAAGAATTGTCCAGTACCAGGTCGGGCGCCATTGCCTGGGTGTAGGGTTCGTTGGCGAGGCCTACTATGCTGCCTGGAAAATGACGGCGAATGGTGCGGCATATGGCAATACGGGTTTCTGATTGAATCCTTCTTCTTTCCTTCTCTTCCGGATTGGTGTGGCGGGCAGGGTCCCACAGGCGGGAGAGGTATAAAATTTTGCCACCGTTGTCCGCCACACTGGTAGGGAAGTGGCGAATGTCCATAGCGTGGTGCGACAGGTTGGTTTTTTTGGCTGTCACATCCAGTATCCGCACTATTTCCGACACTTGTTTTTTCCTGATGAGGTGCAGGCTGCCTTCCGGCCCAATTTTGGCCAGCATCTTAAAAGGCTTGTAAGAAAAATTGACCATGAGATTCAAGGGGTGCACATTTCCCCTGAAATCTTCCGGCAACAGCGATCGTTTGAAATAGCAATGGTAACGGTTGGGGTCCTCCATGAATTGAACCTGGTCGGCTCAATCCATAAAACAGGTTTTGCCGTTGATGTGCAACAAAGAGGTGGCTGGCCTGAGGCTGGTGTTGAATCGGTAGGTGAATTTGATGGTGCCGGATTCAGCTAAGTGCAGGGCACTGTATAAAAGCTGGTTTTCAAACTCTGTCCAGGTGGGTATTTCAATTTGAAGGTGTACCATGCAATTGCGGGCTGTCAAAAGCCTGAAACAAATATAGGCAGGTGACTACAACCAGCTGAAGAGAGGGTTGGCTGTTGCAGGTAACGGTATATGCCAATAAAAAAATCCCGGCAGTTTGCACTACCGGGATTCACTTATTAACCAGTTAACTGATTCACTTATTTACGCAACAGCTTACGCTTCACTCTTCATCGACTTAGCAATGCGGTTGCGTTCGTGTTCATCCAAAATCACTTTGCGCATCCTTATGAAGTTGGGTGTTACTTCAATGCACTCATCTTGCTGAATGTATTCCATACACTCTTCCAAAGTGAGCAGCGTTTTGGGGGCAATGCTGGTAGCCGCATCGCTACCGCTGGCACGGTGGTTGGTGAGTTTCTTGCCTTCATTGGGGTTTACAATCAAATCGCCAGGCTTGTTGTTTTCGCCAATAATCATACCGGCGTATACATCTTCACCCGGGTCTACAAAGAAGAAACCACGATCCTGCAGTTTATCCAGAGAGTAGGCAGTAGTAGAACCAGCTTCTTTGGCCAGCATCACACCGTTGTTTCGACCGGGGATGGGTCCTTTCCAAGGCTTGTAATCGAGAAAGCGGTGCGCCATTACAGCTTCGCCGGCAGTAGCGGTCAGCATGTTGGTACGCAGGCCAATCAAACCGCGGCTGGGAATTTCAAATTCGAGGTGCTGCATTTCGCCCTTGGTTTCCATCACATGCAGTTCGCCTTTGCGACGGGTAACCAGGTCAATTACTTTAGAAGCAAACTCTTCGGGCACATCCACTACCAGCGATTCGTAAGGTTCATTTTTGTGGCCATCAATTTCTTTTACCAATACCTGCGGCTGGCCTACGGTGAGTTCGTAGCCTTCGCGGCGCATGGTTTCGATGAGTACACCCAGATGCAGAATACCACGACCGTATACCAGGAAAGAGTCGGCACTATCGGTATCTTTTACCCGCAGGGCCAGGTTCTTTTCGGTTTCCTTCATCAGGCGGTCACGCAAGTGGCGGCTGGTTACAAACTTGCCGTCTTTACCAAAGAAGGGTGAGTTGTTGATGCTGAACAGCATGCTCATGGTAGGCTCATCCACGCTAATGATGGGCAGGGCTTCGGGGTTTTCAAAATCGGCAATGGTATCGCCAATGTTGAAACCTTCTACACCTACCACAGCGCAAAGGTCGCCGGGATATACTTCGGTCACTTTCCGCTTGCCCATGCCTTCAAATACATACAGCTCACGAATGCGTTGCTTTTTAATGCTGCCATCGGCCTGCACCAGGCTGAAGGGTTGGTTTTCTTTAATGATTCCACGGGCTACTTTACCAATGGCAATACGACCGAGGAAGCTGCTGTAATCGAGGCTGGTAATCTGCATTTGCAAAGTGCCTTCCTGAATTTTTGGTTCGGGCACGTGCTTCAGAATGCCATCCATCAGCGGCAATATGTTGTCCGTTGGAGTGAGGCTATCGTTGAACCAGCCGTTTTTACCACTACCATAATAGGTGGGGAAGTTGAGCTGCTCTTCGGTAGCGTCGAGGTTGAAGAAGAGTTCAAACACCGCATCATGTACTTCGTCGGGGCGGCAGTTGGGCTTGTCTACTTTATTGATAACTACAATGGGGTGCAGGTTGAGCTGCAGGGCCTTTTGCAGTACAAAACGTGTTTGTGGCATGGGGCCTTCAAAGGCATCCACCAGCAGGATAACACCGTCGGCCATTTTGAGTACCCGCTCTACTTCGCCACCAAAGTCGGCGTGACCAGGCGTGTCAATCACGTTGATTTTCACGTCTTTGTACACTACACTCATGTTTTTCGAAAAAATGGTAATGCCCCGTTCTTTTTCAAGATCGTTGCTGTCCATGATGAGTTCACCGGCTTCCTGATTGTCGCGGAAAACCTTGGAGCTGCGGATGATGTTGTCTACCAGTGTTGTTTTGCCGTGGTCTACGTGGGCAATAATGGCGATGTTGCGGATTTGCATAAAAGTAACCTTTCTCGTCCCCCTGACAGGGATGCTTGGTTATGGTTCAAAAAATGACCCGGATTTGTCCTTCGATGAAGGGCCCGGTGTAAAATGGCGGCGAAGGTACAGCCATTTGGCCGAAATGGCTTGTGAAGATTGTGTTGCCTTGCCCGTTGGTATCAAGCAAACAGCCGGAGCTTATTGCTTCCGGCTGCTGCCAAAGATGTATGAATGAATGGTTTAGGGTGCCAGTTTTACCTGTGCGGCCTGCAAACCACGGGGACCTTTTTCTACATCAAATTGTACTTTATTGCCTTCGCCAATGCGATCCTGGCAGGCATTGATGTGTACGAAAATGCTTTCGCCAGACTGTAAATCGCGGATAAATCCAAAACCCTTGGCTTCATTAAAGAAAGAAACGATACCAGTACGAACAGCTTCTGCCTCATCCAGCTCCGACTTTTTGGGCACACCAATTACGATGTCTTCCAGTTTCACTTCTACTTTGCGGGTAGGATCGGGTGGTGTGTCTACGATGTTGCCATTTTCATCAATGTAGGCCATCATTTCATCAATACCACGGGTACCCTGCTGTTTGCGTTCAGCTTTCTTTTCCGCTTTGTCTTGCTTTTCTTTCTGCTTCTTTTTCTCTCTTTCTCTTTTGTTCCAGGAATCTTGTGATCTGCTCATGTACGGTCATTCTGTGTTTTGTAAGAATTTACTACCGGTTTCTTTATCCGATGATGGTTCTTCAGAATGCGTTGAAGGTAGTTGTTTTCGGGCGGAGGTGCCTGTTAATGTTCAGACTGCCGTGTTTTTAGCGGCCGGGCTTCTACAAAACGGGCTTGCTGAAGCAGGCTATGCTTTGGCGGTTTGCAACAGCGGAATGCGAACACTGAAAACAGACCCTTCATGTTGAGCACTTTCTATTTCGAGGCGGCCCTGCATGGGCTTCAGCAGTTCGTGCACCAGAAATACGCCGAGGCCGCTTCCTTTTTCGTTGCCGGTACCAGCCGTGGTACTATTGTTGGTTTGCTGAATCAGGGCATTCAATTGGTCGGGCGTCATGCCTACACCATTGTCTTTTACCGACAGCACTGCGGCTCCATTTTCTTCTTTCAGCAGCAGCTGTATGGCAGAATTGGGGCGGGAAAATTTGACTGCATTGGTGAGTAGGTTGCGCAGCACAATGCGCAGCATTTCTTCCTGTGCCAATACCTGTATGGTTTGGGCAGGCACGTGTACTTCAATCTGAATGTCTTTTTTATCGGCCTGGGGCTGCACCTGAGCGGCTACTTCGGCCGGCAGGTGGTTGATGGCAATGGGCTTGAGCACCGGCTGCTCCTGCCGCACCTGCAGGTTGGCCCACAGCAGCAGGTTGTCGAGCATGTGGCTGGTGTTTTGTACCACATTGCTGGTGTGCTGTTGCAAAGGTTTTAGTTGCTCAGCACTCAGGTCGCCGCTGGTGCTCATGTCGAAAAAGGTTTGAATGGTGGCCAGCGGATTGCGCAGGTCGTGGCTGATGATGCTCATCAACCGGTCTTTGAGGGCATTCAGTTTTTCGAGTTGGTTTTTTTGTGCCGAAATGTGTTCGTTGAGTTCGAGCAGTTGCTTGTTGCTACGGTTTGTTTGCCGCCACGCCACATACACGGCAGCCCCTGCCAGCAGGCTCAGGCCAACCAAGGCCAGCAGCCAGTTGCGGTTGCGCTTTTCTGCATCTACTTCTGCCTGCTTTTTATCAATGCGGTAGTCGGCTTCTTTTTGGGTAATGGCCGTTTTGATGTCGGCATTGAGCAGGCTGTCTTTAAGGGCATAATATTGTTGCATGTAGGCCAGCTGGCTATCGGGCTGGTTCATCATGCTAAAGAGTTCGCCGAGGTTGCGGTAGTTCTCCATTTCCGAAGCCTTACTACCCGACTCCTTGCTGTAAGCTATGCTGGCAAAGTAGGCGGCTTTGGCCGAATCGTACATGCGGTTGACCATATAGCCGGCACCCAAATTGTTGAGCAGGGCGGCTTTGTAATCCGGCGTGTTGTAGTGCTGCGGGCCCAGCCACCAGGCTTCTTTCAGCAGGGCCAGCGCTTCGGGGTATCGTTGTTGTTTTTTGTAATTGAGGCCAAGGTTACTCAGCAGGTCGGCCTGCATGAGGCCATCGTTTATTTGCCGGGCCAGTACCAGCCCTTTGTTGAAATACGCGGCTGCCGAATCGAGTTGTTTTTGCCGGCTGAAGCCAAGACCAATTTCATTGTAATAGCTGGCAAGACCCAGCGTATCATTGTTGCGGATGTACACTGCTGCAGACTGGTCGTGGTAGGATTTGGCCTTTTTGAAGTCGCCCATTTCCATAAACACATTGCCCAGCGACATGTACGAATTGGCCAGCCGGCTTTTGTATTGTTCTTTTTCGGCTATGCGAATGGCTTTGAGGTAGTACTCAATGGCGTCTTTGTAATTGCCTGCCGAAAAATGACTGTAGCCCAAATTGTACCAGGCACGCCATTCGGGTAGCGCCAGGCCTAAGTGTTGCGCCAGTTCGGCTGCCTGCAGGTAGTATTGCGCCGACCGCTTATTGTCTACATCCTGATACAAAGCACCCAAATCTTGCAGGGCTTGTTGGCGAATGCTATCGGCATCGGGGTGCTTTTCTAACAGCAGTACAAGGCTATCAAGTGTTGAGGTTGTTTGCTGCGCCTTTGCTGAAAAAGAGATAGCGAACAGGCACAGCAGGTAAATGCTGATGATGCAAGATTTCATGTGGTGAAGTTAATCAGCAAACCGCCTAATCGTTCTGTCCTTCAGCAAGCTGGCTTCCACCGCATCGAGATACGACTTACCGATGGACAAACTCATGCCCTCCAGTTCTACCTGATGATTGCGCAGGGCTGTTACTTTTTTAATATTGATAAGGTGCGTACGGGAGATGCGCAAAAAATAATCAGCTCTCAGTTGTGGTTCGAGGTTTTTCAAATTCACCAGCACCAAATGCTTTTGCCCGTTTTGCAAATGAATGTGTACGAAGTCGCTCAGTGCTTCTACATACACAATTTGCGCCAGCTCAATTTTGATGTAGTCATTTTTTTCTTTTACAAAAATGAAAGCATCGTCTTGCAGTGGTGCTGCAGTAACCGGCATAGCTGCTGCAGATTTGAGCTGCAACAGTTGCTGCGCTTTTTGAATGGCCTTGTACAAACGTTCTTTCTGAATGGGCTTTACCACATAGTCTACCGCATCAATATCAAACCCGTCCACGGCATAGCCGGGATGCGAAGTGATGAAAATACACAAGGGTTTTACAGTAAGGCTTTTGGCCAGCTCTATGCCACTCAGGCCGGGCATTTCTACATCCAGCAACGCCACATCTACCATTTGCTGCTGCAAATATTGCAGGCAGGCAAATGCATCTTCAAACACGGCGGCTATCTGTACATCTTTCAGTGGCGTTAATAGCAAACGCAGGTGCTCTCTAAACACCGGATCGTCATCGGCAATCACAATAGTCATCGGCTGCTGGTTCATGCTACACAATTGAGGGTATCTGGCTACCTATTGAATGCTGGTATTGGCATACCCATAATGGGATTTGATAGAAAGCTGCTCCCAAAAATAAGTGCTGCCGGCTATTTTCGACAGCTGAACATTGTTTACCCACCATTTACCTACACGCTTTTCTTCTGAATAAACCCTTAAACGTACTTCCACACCCCCAGCTCACTGTTCAATTGTTTCAACCGCTTTTGTGGTGAGCAAAAAATTGGCTGTTACCTTTTGTAGCAGCCTTTTTTGTGGCTGTAGGTGATGGTTTTGCATGTTATCTTCCCGCCTCAACCTGCTTGTTCATTTTTTGTAAAACCTATCTGTGCTATGCGTAGCTGGATTACCCGCACCCTGGTGGTGCTATCTGTTGTAATGGTATTGTATATAGCCGGGCCTTCGCCCAAACAGCCGGTGTACAACATTGCCTTGCCCAATGTACCCACGGCTGCTGCACTGCCTGCATTTGTGCAACAAATGGAAGCACAACACAAACTAAAACCCAACAACGAAGCACGTATAGTTTGGTACAACGATAGCCTGCAGCAACCTACCGAGTATGCACTGGTGTACCTGCATGGGTTTAGTGCCAGCCAGGAAGAAGGCAACCCTACGCACCGCGATATAGCCAAAGCATTGGGTGCCAACCTGTATCTGGCCCGCCTCGACCAGCATGGTGTAGATACCGCCGCCCCACTGCTACACTACAGCCCCGAAGGCCTGTGGCAATCGGCACAAATGGCATATGCCATTGGCAAGCAGTTGGGTAAAAAAGTCATCTTGATGGGCACCAGCACCGGCGGCTCGGTGGCATTGCAACTGGCCGCTACTTATCCGGAGATTGCAGGGCTTGTGTTGATATCGCCCAACATTCGCATCAACGACCCCAATGCGTGGATGCTCAACAACCACTGGGGCCAGCAAATAGCCGAGCTGGTAATTGGCAGCAATACACGTACCGTGACAGACGACCGGCCCATTTACAAACAATACTGGAACTACGAGTACCGCATAGAAAGCCTGGTGGCGCTGCAGGAATATTTAGAAACAGCGATGGTGCCAACAACTTTTGCCAAAGTGAAGCAACCTGTGCTCACACTGGCCTATTACAAAAACGAGCAGGAACAAGACCCCGTAGTAAAAGTGAGTGCCATGCGGGAGATGCATACTTCTCTGGGCACTGCTGCTGATAAAAAACAATTGGTTGAATTAGCTACAACAGGAGACCATGTGCAGGGCTCTCCCATCAAAAGCAAAGATGTAGCAGCCGTGCAGCGGGAGGTGAAACGCTTTTTGCAGGAAGTGATGGGGATAGCACTAGCACAGATTGATGCGAATGGTCACGAATGACACGAATTGTTTCGGTAGGTAAGTATACCAACCGAAAATAACAGCTTACGTTTAGTGAATTCACATTGAAGTATTACCTCCTTGTTTATTTGCCTGTAATGGTTAACTGTACACCTGGTGCCAGATTTACTGTGGCTCCCGGTTGTATAATTATACTTCGCACCGTTGTATTTACCGGAACCTGCGGATAGATGAGCACATTATTGTTAATCCGCACATTCATGTATTGGTTGGGCACAATGCCGCAGCTCCAGTTGCCGGGCTTGTTCCATGCATTATCGATGGCACCCGTCCATGTGGTAGCAAAATGAATGGTGTACACCGGCCCGGGTTTGTTGCCATCCACCAAGCATCGGATTTGTGTGCCATACCAATCAGCAGTGATGGAAGTAGTGCAAAACAGCACAGGGGAATTGGTGAAAGGAAAAACATCCCGATCTTCGAGGGTTACCCAGCTACCGTTTTGCAGCTTTTGCCATTGGTAGGTAGTGCCGCTAGTAGCGGCATGCCATTGGTATTCAGATTCGGGGCAGAACACGCTGGTATTGGCAGTGCTTACAAAAAAGCCGCCAAAGCCGGTGGTTAAAAAGCTGATCTCCCAACGCTGGGCGGTTTCGTTCCAAAGAATCTCGAAGTTGGTGGGATCTATTTCGGTGACACCCATTTTGTAAAACAGAACAATGCCGACGATGCCTTCTCCGGGAAAATGATAGATCCTCAGATGGCTTTTGCCTGTTTGGTCATCGGGGGATGCCGGAAGCTTTAGTTCCGTGTCGGGCAGGCTGTTAAATTGGTCAAACTCAGCCTGGGTAAAATACAATTTGATGCGCCCTGTGCCGGTGAATGCGTTGTTGCCTGGCATGAGCTCAAAATGCCTGGCCACATAATTTTTTCCGTCCATTGATGGCGGGTCGGCATCCACGAAAACATTTGCTGTTATGGTGCCACTCACCGGCCTGGCACCAGTACTTTGCAATTCGGCAAAAGCGCCACAGGTGGCCGAGAACATGGCGGATCCATTGAGCGGCAATTGCTGTACGTTGGTAATATAACCAACAGGAGGAGGTGGAACCTGCTGCTGCTCATGGCCCCCCATGTCGATGGTGCCAAATGTTATCCGGGGCTTACCATTTTGGTCGGTGGTGGTATTGTTGGCTGCATTGCTACCCACATTGATGGCTGGTGAACAAAGCTGCAGCCGCAAATCTCCCACAGTACCCAAACCAATGGCGGGCTGGCTTACAAATTGTGGGTTGACATCAAGATTGCCCGTGCCTGCCTGGCCTCCCTGCACAATTGAATAGGTAATAGTCGGTGTAGAGCTAAAATTCAGAAAATTCGAACCGCCGTTTCCCCCAAATTATACAATTGGTAATAGTGGGGTTTGAGGGTAATGCAGACGAGGCGGAGTTAAGCATGGATGAACCATTGTTTGTGACCTGATTGCCTGAAAAACTGCAATTAACAATCGAAGGCGAAGATCCAAAGTTGTAGATAGCAGCCCCGCGATAGGCCAGGTTTCCGATAAACGAACAGTTTGTTACAGCAGGCACTGAGTTGTAAATATTAGCCAAAGCGCCGTATTCGGAAGAATTGCCAGAGAATACACAGTTTCTGATAGTTGGACTAGCCTCTGTATAATTCAAGATAGCTGCCCCCGTATTCCCCTGAATGCCGGGACTGCCGTTGGCATTGCCACCTGTCAGTGTAAATCCGTCGAGAATGGCAGTGGGTCCGATATTGGTATTGGAAAAAATGTGGTACGAATTGTCGTTGCGATCATTGGGCACACCAATATCCGCACTCAGGATGGTGGGGTTTACTTCCAGATTGCGCTGGCTTCGTGCTGTTTCTGTGCCTGCAAATCCACCATAGATGCCAATGCCGTTTTTGAGACTTAAGTAGGCATTCCGATCGGTGCCTGTTGTAGGCTTGTAGGTACCGGCCGCTACCCATATTTCGGTTACGCCCGGGCATGATCCGACTTTTGCAGGGCTTCGCCAATTGATGTAAGTGCATTGGCCCAACTGTGGCCGTTGTTGCTGCCAGTGGCACTGGCATTTACATACAACACATTTCCCGGTGGGCAACAATCGGGCTGCGATTGCACCTCATAAGCGCCCATGTCAATGGTACCAAGCACTATTCTGGGGTTGCCAACCGGATCAATCTGTGTTGGGTTCGCACTGTTCAGTCCTCCGTTTACTGCTCTCGAGCAGGTTTGTACCCTCAGGTCGCCGGTTGAGCCCAGGCCTATGGGCGGCTGGCTCAAAAACAATGGGTTCAGATTCAGGTTGCCTGTACCCTGGAAACCACCCTGAACGATCGAGTAGGTGATGGTGGTCAAATTTCCGGTGAGGCTGAAGATGCTGCTGTTTCCCCAGATAATGCAGTTGGTTAATACAGGTGCAGAAAACGCCTCACTGACAGAAACATTATTAAAAACACCCCCTCCTGTATTAGGGGCTGAATTGCCTGAAAAACTGCAGTTGACGATAACCGGCGAAGTAGACAGGTTAGATATGGCGCCGCCGGTGCCGGAACCATGGTTACCCAAAAAAACCGTGTTCCGGATGATGGGGTTGGTGTTATTGATAAGGCTGAAGTTTGACATGCCGCCACCTGACGCCGACAAATTACCGGATACGATACAGTTATCGAGTGTGGGCTTCGAATCGTCGTTGCGCATGCCGCCACCATTGAAGGTACTGGTATTGCCAGTGAAGCGACAGTCAAAAAAAACAGGGGCACCGCCAACATTAGCAACACCGCCTCCATCGGCAGCATTATTGGCCGTAATCTTACACCGGGCAACGGTGAGGGTACTTCTAAATATGTATAGGCCACCGCCAGAGGCAGAAGGGTCGGCGTTGGCATTGCCGCCGGTAATGGTAAATCCATCCAACACGGTGCCATTGCCTGCATCGGTAGCTACTACTACTCTTAAAGTATTATCGCTGTTATTGTTGGCCGCCCCTATTTCGCCACTCAAAATGGTTTCATTCAATAGGTGGTTGCGCTGGTTCAGCTGGGTTTCGGTACCAGTAAATCCTCCATACATGGCAACGCCGTTTTTGAGCACAAAAGAAATGGTACGATCAGCAGTAGTAGTGGGTTTGTAGGTGCCAGCCGCTACCCAAATCTCATCGGTAGCTACAGCTGCATTAATAGCATGCTGTATTGTTTGATAAGCATTTACCCAGCTATTGCCGACATTGGCATTACTACCATCGGTTTTTACATAAATGATTTTGGCGCTTACCGAACTGAAACAAATAACGCTGAAGAAAAACAACAAACAATACAGTGAAAACTGAAACCTTTTTGGGTTTTGCATGTGGGTACAGTTGGGATAGGGCTGCATATTCCTTATCAGGGGTTTTGGTATATGGCTTTAGTTGCATTGCTTATGCAACATGGCTTTGCTTGAGGGTTTCTGTAGCATAATCGGTTTGTAATATAACGAAAAGCCATTGTTGAAATAAAATTTTGTGCTGCTATTAAAAGCAAGGAAATGAAAATTGGTTACGCATGTAGGTGTTGTTGTTTATTAAGGCGGCAGGTGATAAGATTGGTACAGCTTTCTCCTTTCCCTCATTTGCCTGCGTTAAAAAAACACTTCGCTGCTTGGCGTCTTTGCGTTGAAAAAAGTTGTCATGCTTCCTGCATTTTTTCAATAGGTTTATTCTCATGAAAAAGAAAATCCTGTTTGTAGTATCACTCCTGTTTGGCCTGCTGCTCATCAATGGCGGCCTCAACAAATTTTTCAACTACATGCCCGTGCCGCCCGATATGCCTGCGGAAGTCATCAAAGATGGCATGGCGCTGGTAGAAATTGAATGGCTGATGCCTTTGATTGCCGTGGCAGAAATTGTAGGAGGCATACTCATCCTCTTTGCACGTACCAGAGCCTTGGGTGTATTGGTGGTTTTTCCGGTGATGGTTGGTGTATTGCTCACCCATATTTTCACCGCCCCCAGTGGATTGCCCATTGCATTGGTTATTTGGGTTTGCCTCGGCTGGATTATCTACGAAAACCGGGAGAAGTACCTCGGTTTGTTGAAAGCATAAATACATGCTGGTGCTGCTGTTTGTTACAAAGTGTCCGCACCTGCCAACACTCACTGATAGCTACAGACGATAGCACTTGCAAAAGCCAGCAACTTCCGCAATAGCATTTTCCGTTGCCTCTTTTTCCTACGGTAAAAATTCCTTCGCGGCTTTGCGCCTCCGCGTTGAAACAAAAATGTTGCAGGTAATAACAGCTGCAACAGCAACAACATTTTTTTGCGACTGTAGTCGCTCCACCAACACATCCCCGACGGGAGTCGGGGACGATTCAACTGTTGCGGTGTGATAACACCCGCAACGGCAAAAAAATACACTAAAGTCAGAGTACAGGTATTTTTAAAACCTTTATGTTTTTATCGTAGCTTATATTATCTAAGTAGGAACTATAGCTGTCAACTTTATAGAGAATAAAAAGCTTGTAAGATTTGCCAACAGAAAACTTTACAAAATCACACGTGCCATTAAGACGATTACAAAATGTCTCATTGTCAACAAATAAATTTACTTCTAAGAATGTACAATTAACAGAAAAAATCCTAAAGGCGATGTCAGGAATCCCTTGAAAAGAAATATATGGTACACTTAAATAGGGCATTTCTGAAACAATTGGAAACTTAATATTCATTTCATTTTCCAGAAGATATAAAAGGTTCCAGCAATCTGAATAATGCCATATAAAAAGAGAATCCCCATTTAGCGTGTGTTCAACATGATGACTCTTGTTGAAATGCTTAGTACCATTTATAAAGAAGTTATTATTCTTCAATATTATATCATTGGCCAGATGGGCGTGGTTTTTCTCTTTCTTACTCAATCTTTTTCTAAGACTAAAAAAATCTTTTGAAATCTTGGACTTACTGTACTTGTATACAAGTATACCTGAGGTGGAGTATAATGCAGTATCTTGAGAACTACCGGTAAAGATTTGAAGGCAGAATAATAAAACGAAAATGAAACGCATATTACAATTTAGTTAGTTTTCTTACAATTCTAGGGCTTTCCCCTTTTGAACTTTTTGATGTTCCTTTTTTATTGGTTGGTGTCTCACAGAGGCCACATGTAAGGAAAACGACTTATAAAAAAATGCCACCCATTGAGGCGGCATTTTTTATAAAGAATATGCAAACATTTATTTAATCTCTTTCAGCAATTCCGCTACCGCTGCTTCCAGCTGCTGGTCTTTGCCTTTGTTTACCTGGTTGTATTCGTTCATCAGTTTGATGTCGGGCTCGGTTTGGTAGTTCTCCAAATATTTACCACTGCCATCCATCATGCGAACGCCCATGGGTACGGTACCCCAGCGGGTTTGTCCGTCTTGCAGCATTTCCCAACCGGCAAAGGAGCAAGTACCTGGTACCGGCATGCCCACCAGCTTGCCCAGCTGCAGGTATTTGTAAGCAAATGCATAGCAATGACCATCGCTATAGTTGGCCTCATTGGCCAGGCTGATGCTGGGTTTGTTCCAACGGAAAGTAGGCTCATAGTTGGCCACTTCTTTGTCGTTGCTGTATTCCATAAAACGCTTGCCGCTCAACCACATGGTAAGGTCGGCCACCAAATCGCCACCGCCATTGTTGCGGGTATCTACCACCAGGGCTTTGCGGCCGGCATATTTACCCATGGCTTCTTCAATAGCGGTACGGTAGGCACCATCGTTCATGCCGGGTACATGAATGTAGCCCAGCTGCCCGTTGCTGAGGCGGTCTACTTCATCGGCATTGCGTTTTACCCAACGCTTGTACAGCAGGCCGTTTTCTTCGCCCATGCTGATGGGCTTTACCACCAGCTCACGGCTTTTACCATTTTCGTTCAATACCAACAGCACATTTTTACCCGCTTTGCGGTTGAGGTATTGCGCCAGGTCTTTATCGGCAGTAATGGTTTCGCCATCGATGCTTTCGATGATGGTACCCGCTGTAATATTGAAACCCGCCTTATCCAACGGACCACCGGCAATCACTTCTTCAATTCTAACGCCGTTGCCTTTGTGCTGATAATCGTAAAACACACCCAGTGAAGCGGTGGCATCGGCCATGGCCGCCATGGATGAATAGCTGCTACCACAATGGCTCACATTGAGTTCGCCCAGCAGTTCGCTCAGCAGTTCGCTAAACTCGTAGCCATTGCCCACGTGTGGCAGTTGCTTGCGGTATGCAGCACTCATGCTGTTCCACTCAATACCATGAAAGCCTTGCTTGTAAAAAATATCTGCCGTACGACGCACTACATGCTCAAACATAATCTGGCGTTCTGCCGCCACATCCAGCATCATTTCGCCACCAATGCCAATGCGGTCAACCTTGCCGCTGGCAGGGTCTATTTTGGCAATGCCACCATCGGTTTGCAGGTATATTTTTTTGCCTTCTTTATCCCACTGCATATTGCCCGCACCGTTGGCCCCCAGTGGCGCCAGTATTTTGGTTTCGCGGGTACGCAGGTTGGTGCTCCACAGGTTTACACCCCGCTCAAAACGGGTGAGGTAGTACAGGTTTTCACCAGCATTGTCTACCAAGGCATCGCTCATGCTACTGCTGTGAATGGTAAGGCGGGCTTTGCGCATATCCAAACCAGCCCAATCAATCATGACGCTGTCTTTGGCGGGCTTTGCTTTTTTAGTGGTATCGGCTTTTTCGGCTTTCTCTTTCAGCTCTTTGGCCAATGCGGCTTCGTCTTTGCTCAGCTTAAAATTGTCCCAGGCATCTTGTGTAAAAAACAAGCCGTAAGCATCCCGCTGGGCACCGCCACTGTTGGCCTTAGCCGCCAAGCCATCGCGGTCGCTAAACCACAGCATCATCTTACCATTCATCATCCACTTGGGGCCGCTATCGCCAAAGCCGCTTTGGGTAATGTTCTTGATTTTCTGCTTGCCATCAGCACTCAAAATACCAATCTCGCCATTGCCAATGGTTTGCTCCGAAAAGCTCACCAGCAGCCATTTGCTATCGGGGCTCCAGCTTACACCATGGCCACCATCGCCCCAACTCAGCCATTCTTTTTGGGTCACCAATGTGCGGCTCTGATTGCTGGCGAGGTTCAGCACTTTCAGGGTGTTGTAGTTTTCTACGTAGGCCAGCTCTTTGCCGTTGGGGCTCATGTCGGGGTTGAGTACACTTTTATCACCCGTTAGCAGCACCGTTTCTTTTACCAAAGTGCTGGCATAGAAATAGGGCTCTTCCTTACGAACGATTTCGCTTTTGTAAATGCTCCACTTGCCATTGCGTTCGCTGCTGTACACCAGCATGCGGCCATCGCTGTGCCAGCTGATGTCTTCTTCGGCTTCAGGCGTTTTGGTTACCTGCTTGGTGCCACTGCCATCGGCATTGCTTACAAACACATCGCCCCGAAAGAGGTAGGCTACTTCTTTACCATTGGGCGATACTTTCATGCCGCTTACACCACCACCTACTGCCACAGTCTTTTCATTGGTGCTGCGGGCATCGGCCACAATGCTGATGTTGAGTTTGTTGGTTTTACCATTGGCATGTGTGTACAGCTGTCCATCGTAGCCAAAGCAAAGCGTACCATTATTAGCCGCACTTAAAAAGCGGACAGGGTGCGTTTTAAAATTGGTAACGGCTGTTGCATTGCTGCCATCCGCATTCATCTTATACACGTTGAAACTACCGCTGGCTTCGCTGAGGTAATACACGGTTTTATCGCCATCGGCCAGCACGGGGCTACGGTCTTCGCCGGCAAAACCGGTGAGGCGTTTGTGGGTGCCCGTGGTTACGTCGTACATCCAGATATCACGGGCAATGGCACTTGTATGGTGTTTGCGCCAGGTGTTTTCGCCGCCCTTTTTATCGTGGTAAAAAAGGCGTTTGCCATCGGCACTGTATTTCACGTCTTCTGCCGGTGTAGTGAGTATCTGTTGCACCCGGCCACCATTGACCGACACGCTGTACAACTCGGGCATGCTACCGGTAGGAAACTGTCGGTTGGCGGCCGCATCCATACGGGCCGCACCAAACAAAATGTTTTTGCCATCGGGCGTAAAAGAAAAAGGCACTTCACCAGCACTGTGGAAAGTGAGGCGCTTGGCTTCGCCACCGGTGGCGGGCATAACAAACACATCAAAGTTGCCATAGCGGTCGCTGGCAAAAGCAATGTATTTGCCATCGGGGCTCCAGATGGCATTGTAGTCGTGGGCTTCGTGCATGGTGAGCAGCGAAGCGGTACCACCGCTGGCAGGTACTTTGTACAAATCACCTTTGTAGGTAAAAACGACGCTACTGCCATCGGGGCTGATAGCAGGATAGCGAAGCCAGCCGGCTTCAGAAGAAGATTGTGCTGCCACCAGGGTAGTCATGGCTACACCCAGCGCAGAAAGCATGTGTTTTAGTTGCATAATGTATTCAATGATAATTGGCAAAATAGGACAGGCCACGGTTGTAGCCATTTGTTGATTATACAGACGGTAAAATACCAGTAAACTTTGCGGATTGCCCCAAACAATTTGCAGCGTTCCGGCGTCTCAGTATCTTCCTGTGTCCCTTCTCTTCATTTTATTATCCCTTTTGCCATGGATCAACAAATCATCAACCTGTACGATGAGTACACCCACAAGCCACTTAGCCGCACTGTTTTCTTGAAACGCCTGGCCCTGCTTACCGGCAGCACAGCCGCCGCCCTGGCCATACTGCCACAACTGGAAGGCAACTATGCCATGGCGCAAACCGTGGAGCTCGACGAAGACATTGCCACCGAACAGGTAACCTACACCATAGCCGCCGGCACCATGAAAGGCTATCAGGCCCGGCCCAACAAAAAGGGTAAGTATCCGGGCGTGATTATCATTCACGAAAACCGCGGCCTCAATGCCCATATTGAAGATGTAGCACGAAGAGCTGCCAAAGCTGGTTATGTAGCTATTGCAGTAGATGGCCTAAGCCTGCTGGGTGGTACACCTGCCAATGAAGATGAAGCCCGAGGCTTGTTTGCCAAACTCGATGCCCAACAAAACGTACTCAACTTTGCCGGTGCCGTACCGTACCTGCAAAGCCGCAAAGATTGCACGGGCAAGATTGGTTGTGTCGGTTTTTGCTGGGGTGGTGCTATGGCCAATAGTTTGGCGGTGAGTGTGCCAGCCCTCAAAGCAGCCGTAGCGTTTTATGGCCGCCAGCCCGAGCTGAGCGAAGTGCCCGACATACAGGCCGCCGTGCAGCTGCATTATGCGGGTTTAGACGAACGCATCAACGCTGGTGCCAAGGCTTACGAAGATGCCCTGAAGGCCAACAACAAAGTGTATGAACAATATTTGTACGAAGGGGTGAACCATGCTTTTCACAACGACAGCTCAGCAGCCCGCTACAACGAAGCCGCCGCCAAACTGGCCTGGAGCCGCACACTGGCGTTTTGGGAAAAGCATTTGAAGTAGGAAAAAGCGTAGTAGTGCTTGTTTAGCTACGCCGAATAATCAAAGCAATTAATCGAAGATGGTTCGGTTCAACTGAATGTTATACCAGATACACATTTTTGTTGTAATTCATTTAGCAGTCGCTGGTTGTCTAGCGGATTAATATTGTATTTAAACTGACAGACTTTCCCCTTTTCATCTTTCAAATACAATCTCTTTCCTCCTCTATACCACCTTGTAGTAACCCTATCTAATATTTCATATTCTTTAAAGTCAATTTCTTTCAACGTTTCAAATTGAAATTCAATTCCTTTATTCCATGGAAAAACATAATCTATTCGAATACAATATTTGGATAGTGAAATAGTTGCTAGATATCTTCCGAATAAAACATATACAAAAGTTGTTACGGTTAAAAAGAGAATTGACTTTTCATAGTATATACTAGTTGTCGTTCCTTCTAATTCAATACAAAAAATACCAAAAGCGCAAGCCCATAGAACTACCACGATATAGAAATAATATGGTCTTTTTGCTGTCTTGAAAATTTTTTCAGTTACCACATCTTTTGTATTTGGAGCATCCGCAAATTAGAATCAAATACTACAAATTAATCGATTAGCTGATAAGCTCATTGTAATTTAATTTGACTATATCTTTTACATAAAAGCGGCGCCGGTATGTACCGGCGCCGCTTTTATTGCTACACTATTTGTAAGGTTTATTTGCCTGCTGGTTTTTCGGCTGTGGTGCCGGGGTTCAGCAGTTGGAAAAACTGATCGAGTTCGGGCAGTACCACAATGCGGGTACGACGGTTGGCGGCTTTGCCACTGGCGCTGCTGTTGCTCATTACCGGTACATATTCTGCACGGCCACCGGCGGTCATCCGCTTGGGATCAATGCCAAATTTGGTTTGCAAAGTGCGTACCACCGAAGTAGCCCGCAGCACACTCAGATCCCAGTTGTCGCGGAGAGCACCACCTTTAATGGGCACATTATCGGTATGGCCTTCTACCATAAACTCAATGTTGGGTTGGTTCTTCAGCACGGTGGCTACTTTTTCCAACACGTTCATGGCCTTGGGGTTTACGTCGTAGCTACCGGTGGTAAACAACAGCTTGTCGCTGATGTTGATGTACACCACACCCTTGTCCACTTCAATATTGATGTCGTCGTCAGCAATGGGGCCGAGTGATCCTTTCAGGTTCATCACCAGCGCCATGTTCAGGCTATCCTTTCGGGCCATGGCACCTTGCAGGTCTTTGATGTAAATATCCCGCTCGGCCAGTTTGGCCAGGCTTTGCTGTACACTTTCGGCCTGCTTACTGCTCAGCACACTCAGGTCTTCGAGGCGGCCCAGCACCTGCGTGTTGGTGCTTTGCAGGTTAGAAGCCTGGTCCTTATACGTTTTGAGTTGTTCTTTCAAATTGGCATTGTTGTTCTCAGAAGTTTGCAAAAAATTGCTGGCTTTTACCAGGTCTTTTTCGCAGTTCTTCAGGTCTTCCTGCAGTTGCGTGTACTTGTTGTTGAGCACCGCATAATCATCTTGTGCTTGTTGGAATTTTTTGCTGCTGACACAGCTGCTCAGCAGTACCACCAGGCCTGCTACAGGCATCATCAATTTCTTCATGTCAATCTTTTAATGGTTATAAACGAAGGGGTGTGAGCAACGAAATGTGTAGCGGTAAAGGAATGGCATTATCCACGCATGGCGGGCAATTTCCTGTTAATATTCATGGCTTCAAATGTAAAAATTACCTGCTATGTAGCAGCTGTATTTCATCATGCACAACAAGGGATAGTTGCGAAGAATTTTTAAAAATGAGGCTGCAGTAAATGAGACAAAACGGATTTATCCGAAAGACTAAGTTCATTTCAAAATGGGAAAGGAATACTCCTTCGGGCAATTTCTTTTCGCCAGCCATCCACGGATTGTTTTTGAAAAACAACCCTACAGCAAGCAGCTCTTCCACAGTACCGGATGCAATGCCGGCGGCAGGTCTTACATTCGCAGTGCTGCCTGATTTTCTTTTACAAGGAAACTAGAACCATGACTGAACCATTGCGCCAGTTGGCCACCCAACTGCAAGGCGAATTATATACCGATCAGGCCATGCGGGTGCTGTATGCTACCGATGCATCGGCCTACCGCGAAATGCCCCTGGCCGTAGCCATTCCCAAACACAACCAGGACCTGCAAACGCTCATTCGTTTTGCCAACGAGCACAACACCTCACTCATCCCCCGCACGGCCGGCACCAGCCTGGCGGGTCAGGTGGTGGGCAATGGCATTGTGGTAGATGTGAGCAAGCATTTTACCCAGATACTGGAACTGAACAAAGACGAACATTGGGTGCGGGTGCAGCCCGGCGTCATCCGCGATGAGCTCAACATGTTTTTGAAGCCCCACGGCCTGTTTTTTGGCCCCGAAACCAGCACAGCCAACCGGGCCATGATTGGCGGCATGGTGGGCAACAACAGCTGCGGCAGCAACAGCGTGGTGTACAAAAGCACCCGGGAGCATTTGCTGGAAGTAAAAGGCTTTTTGAGCGATGGCAGCGAAGTGGTTTTTAAAGCCCTGAGCCTCGATGATTTTCATGCCAAATGCGAACTGCCCACCCTCGAAGGCAAAGTGTACAAACAGGTACGTAGCATGCTGAGTGTAGAAGCCCATCAGGAAGAAATACGCAGCCAGTTTCCGAAAAAAACGGTGGAACGCCGCAACACCGGCTATGCCATCGATCTGCTGGTAGACATGGCGCCTTTTACCGCCGGCGGACCCGATTTTAATTTCTGCAGCCTCATTGCTGGCAGCGAGGGTACGCTTTGCTTCATCACCGAAATTGTACTGCATGTAAACGACCTGCCGCCCAAAGAAGGCGGACTCATGTGCATTCATTTCAACTCGATTGATGAAAGCCTGCGGGCCAACCTGATTGCGCTGAAATACCAACCCAGCGCCAGCGAACTGATTGACCACTACATACTCGAATGCACCAAAGACAATATTGAGCAGCGCAAAAACCGCTTCTTCGTACAAGGCGACCCCGGCGCCATTTTGGTGGTAGAAATATTGCGGGACAACCGCGAAGACATTGCTCCCGTTTTTGAAGCCATGGAAGCGGAAATGCGGGCCGCCGGACTGGGCTATCATTTCCCCGTGTTGTATGGCGATGATTGCAAAAAAATATGGGCCCTGCGCAAAGCCGGTCTTGGTTTGCTGGGCAACCTGCCAGGTGATGAAAAAGCCGTGGCCGTGATTGAAGACACGAGTGTAGATGTAAACGACCTGCCCGATTTCATCCGCGACTTCAACGTGATTTTGAAAAAGCACGGCTTGTACAGTGTGCACTATGCCCATGCCGGTAGTGGTGAAATTCACCTGCGACCCATCATCAATCTCAAAACGGCCGAGGGCAACAAACTCTTCCGCATCATTGCCGAAGAAATAGCCACGCTGGTAAAACAATACAAAGGCTCACTGAGTGGCGAGCATGGCGATGGCCGACTGCGGGGCGAATTCATTCCGCAAATGATTGGCCCAAAAAACTATGAACTGCTGCGCCAGCTCAAATACACCTGGGATCCGCACAACATTTTCAACCCCAACAAAATTGTAGATACCCCCAGCATGAACAGCATGCTGCGCTACGAGCCGGGGCAACAAACGCCAACATTCAATACCATTTTCCGTTACCACAATCAGGATGTACTGCAGCATGCCGAGCAGTGCAATGGCAGTGGCGATTGCCGCAAAACACACCTGAGCGGCGGCACCATGTGCCCTTCGTTTATGGCTACGAGAAATGAAAAAGATACCACCCGTGCAAGGGCCAATATTCTGCGGGAGTTTTTGACACACAGCAACAAGGTCAACCGCTTCGACCATAAGGAAATAAAAGAAGTGATGGACCTTTGCCTGAGCTGCAAGGGTTGCAAGGGTGAATGCCCCAGCAACGTAGACGTAGCCAAGTTGAAAGCCGAATTTTTACAGCACTACTACGATGCCAACGGTGTGCCGCTACGCAGTCGTATGATTGCCAACTTTACCCGCATGGCTAAGCTGGGTGCCATTTGGCCCGCTGCTTACAATGTTGTGATGACCGCTCCAGGCATTAGTACGCTGGTGAAAAAATTCAGTGGCTTTGCCACGGAAAGAAGCATGCCGACGTTGCAAAAGCAAACGTTGATGGCGTGGTATAAAAGTCGGAAAGACCGGAAGACGGGAAGTCGGGAGTCGGGAGTCGGGAGTCGGGAGAAGATTGAAGCCCTGATCCCGATAGCTATCGGGATGTCGAAGGGCGAAAAGTCCGGAACTCCGGAGGACAACGAACAACAAACCAAAAACAACAAACCAAAAACGGTTTTCCTTTTTTGCGATGAATTCACCAACTACAACGACACGCACATTGGTATAAAAGCCATTGAGCTGTTGGAAAAGCTGGGTTACGAAGTCATCATTCCGCAACACATAGAAAGTGGCAGAACCTGGCTGAGCAAAGGGTTGCTGCGGCAGGCAAAAGTGATTGCCAACACGAACATCGAATTGTTGGCACCGTTGGTTAGTGCTGATACTCCACTCATTGGTATTGAGCCATCGGCCATCCTTGCCTTCCGCGATGAGTATCCCGATTTGGCTACTGATGAAAATCTGGCTGCTTCAAAAGAGCTGGCCAAACATGCCTTGCTGATAGATGAATTTTTAGCACAAGAAATCGACAAAGGAAATATCACAGCAGCGCAGTTTACACAAGCTCCCCGTAGTATCAAACTGCATGGCCATTGCCAGCAAAAAGCCGTTGCTTCTGTAGCGCCAACAGTGAAGGCATTGTCGCTGCCGGCCAACTATACCGTGCAAACGATACCCAGCGGCTGCTGCGGCATGGCGGGTAGTTTTGGGTATGAAAAAGAACACTACGAATTGAGCATGAAGATTGGCGAACTCGTTCTGTTTCCAGCAGTGCGGTCGGCTGCTGAAGAAGTGATTATAGCCGCACCCGGCACCAGCTGCCGCCATCAGGTAAAAGATGGTACTGGCCGCAAAGCCCTGCATCCCATCGAAGTGCTGTGGGAAGCCTTGCAATAATTTTTAGACAAATGGATGAATCCATTTGCAATGATGTAGACAACATGCATAGCCCACGGATAAAACCGTGGGCTATTTGTATCATGCTATACCATTGGTTGAACAAAGTCTTTTGCTATTCCAACAAACAGAAATTTGCCAATCCCTTTTATTCAACTATTATTACGATAAATTGTAATAGAACCCATGACCATTAAACAACGATTACTCAAAAGCTTGTACCCTGTACTCATGTTCATGCACAAGCTTACCGGCAATAAAGCAGCGGCAGCAGCCCCTGCTCAAAAACAAACGGCTGCGGTTTCATTTTACACTTTACAAGCCACCCGCAATAATCAGGAGCCATTGCCATTTCAAAGTTTGCAAGGCAAGTATGTATTGCTGGTGAATACTGCTTCCGAATGTGGCTACACCGCACAGTACAACGGGCTGGAAGCATTGCAACAACAATACTCTGAGAAGCTGGTAGTGTTGGGTTTTCCGGCCAACGATTTTGGCGGACAAGAGCCTGCCAATGATGCGCAGATTGCTCAGTTTTGTCAGGTAAATTTTGGGGTGAGTTTTCCATTGATGAAGAAAGCACCCGTAACAGGTGGCAGCATGCAACCCGTGTACAAGTGGCTCACACAACCCGAACAAAATGGCTGGAACAAACAAATACCTACCTGGAACTTTTGCAAATACCTGGTGAGCCCCGAAGGCCAACTCATTCAATTTTTTCCGGCTGGTGTAGATCCGTTAGATGCTGCCATTACAAAACATTTATCTTAGAGACTGTTTAATTTTCATTACTGGAAATACCCATCGGGTAATTTTTGAGCGAAACAAGGCGGATTTTGCAGTCGTAGCTGGAGGCCTACGGCGAAAAATCCAACGCAGTTGCAGCCAAAAAGACCCATGGGGATAGCAGTGGATGGATTTTAAACAGTCTCTTAAGGCATACAGATTGTATCACCCTTTATTGCAGTAGCATGTTTACCAAAGCCGATGCCGAAGCGTATTTCACAGCAGAAAAAATAGAAAGCCTCGTTTTTGTGTTGCTTGGCATCACCGCTGTTGTGGTGGCTTTGCTGTTTTGGTTTTGGCTAAAAACGCCCTTGCATAAAGGCGCAGCCGTTCCTCTTATCGTTGTCGGCTTATTGCAGTTGACGGTTGGCTACACCGTGTACTCCCGCAGCGATACGCAACGCAAAGACATTGTATACAAAATGGATCTTAATCCCGATGCCATTGCCACACAGGAAATTCCCCGCATGGAAAAAGTGATGCGCAATTTTGTGGTCTATCGCTGGACGGAAATTGTATTGCTGCTGGTAGCATTGGTTGGTATTTTTTTACTCAAAAACCAACCCGACAAATTGATGTTGTATGGTGTAGCATTGGGTTTGGCCGTACAAGCAGCCATTTCACTTTCAGCAGATTATACAGCAGAAAAAAGAGGTGCCATCTACCTGAATGGTTTGAAAGATTTTGTACAACAAACCAAACGCATGCCTTAGCAAATGCGGGGCAACTGTTCACCCGGCAGCATGTTTACCACCCTGCGGCCACCAATGCTGCTTTGCATAGTTACCTGACCTGCGTGTTCTGCTACTACCTTGCCTACAATGGCTGCCTGCGGCCAGCCGTTTGATTGCATGCTGCGCAAAATGCTATCTGCTACATCAGCTTTTGCCAACAGCACAAATACGCCTTCGTTGGCTACATACAATGGGTCTAGTCCGAGCATTTCACAAGCACCCGATACCTGCTCATCCACCGGAATATTTTTTTGCAACAGCTCAATGCCATGCGAACCGTCTTTGGCTATTTCGTTGAGCACACTGGCCAAACCGCCACGGGTAGCGTCCCGCAAAAAATGCAATGCATCTCCGTATTCATCCAATAGTTGCAGCACGGTATGATGCAGGGCACAGGTATCGCTGGTAATGCTGGTTTCAAACTCGAGGCCGCTACGCAAACTCATGATGGCAATGCCATGCGCCGCAATGGGTGCATTGATGAGCACCACATCGCCGGGCTGAATGGATGACCAACCCAGCGCCGCTTTTGCATGCACCTGTCCTATGCCTGATGTATTGATAAAAATTTGATCGCCTTTACCCCGCTCTACAACCTTGGTATCGCCGGTTACCACTTGTACGCCAGCAGCATTGCAGGCCATTTTGATGCTGTTGAGTACCTGCCAGAAAGTGGTCATGGGCAGGCCTTCTTCCAAAATAAAAGACAGCGATAAATACATTGCTTTGGCGCCACACATAGCCAAATCATTCACGGTGCCATTCACCGCCAAATCACCAATATTGCCTCCGGGAAAAATGATGGGCGACACCACATAACTGTCGGTGCTAAAAGCCAATTTGCCGGGCAACTCAAACACTGCTCCGTCATGGCGTTCATCCAGCTTGTCGTTTTTGAGTACATCAAACACGCCACTGTTCAGCAACCGCTGCGATAGAATACCACCACTGCCATGGCCAAGGTTGATGGCATCAAAATCGAATTTCGGCATGGGGCATTGGAGTTGAAAAGTATCACTCATCACGAACAGGTATTTGTGTTTTACACTACAGCAATATTGCTGAAATGATAATAGGCAGCACAAGCCCCTTCACTACTCACCATAGGTGCACCCAATGGATTAAGTGGTGTGCATTGCTTGCCAAACTGCGGACATTCAAAGGGTTTCTTTTTGCCCCGCAAAATTTCGCCGGCAATACAACCATTGTCTTTCATGGATTGCAAATCCGGAATGTGAAATTTGACATTGGCATCAAACCTGCTGTAGTCGGCTTTCAATTCATACCCACTTTTCGGTATGGTAGCAATGCCCCGCCATTCGCGGTCGCTTACTTCAAACACTTCGGCAATGGTTTGCTGCGCAGCCGGATTTCCTTCTTCACTCACCACCCGGCTGTATTGATTTTCGAGTTTGTATTCGCCGTTTTCTAATTGCAACAGCAACATGTAAATGCCTTGTAACAAATCCACCGGCTCAAAGCCCGTTACCACTATCGGCAGTTTGTATTTTTCTACAATGGGCACATATTCTTGCATGCCCATGATAGTGCACACATGGCCTGCGGCCAAAAAGCCCTGCACCACATTGCCCGGATCGTTAACAATAGCTTCAATAGCTGGTGGCACCAATACATGTGACGTTAAGATGCTGTAATTCTTAATGCCTGCTTTTTGTGCATGAATCACACTCAACGCATTGGCCGGTGCGGTGGTTTCAAAGCCTACGGCAAAAAACACCACTTCCTTATCCGGATTTTCTTTGGCGATGTTTACTGCTTCGAGTGGCGAGTACAAAATGCGTACATCGGCACCACTTGCTTTTGCTTCCAGCAAACTTTTTTGGTGCCCGGCACCCGCAGCATATCGCCATAAGAGCACATGATTACGCCTGCTTCATCGGCCAGATACACGGCTTTATCAATGAGGCTTTGCGGCGTTACACATACCGGACAACCCGGACCGTGCACCATGTGCACTTTGTCGGGCAACATGTTCAAAATGCCGTTTTTCACCAGGCTATGCGTTTGCCCGCCACATACTTCCATAATGGTCCAGTCGCGGGTAACAATGGCATGTATTTCTTTCAGTAAATGATCGACCAGCTCCGGGTCGCGGTACTCCGATAAATACTTCATGATGGCAGGCGTTTATTCAGATGGCTGTTCTCTGCAATATGACACAAAGCCTGCGGAGCAAGTATGATAAAAATCAATCGTCCACCTGATGTAAAGCGGAAGCCCACACATCGTCGATATTGCAATCGGCATATACCAGCTGGCCAAATGATACGTTCTCATCGTTGGGTGATAGCTGCTGATGGAAATACAATTGCAGGTCATTGCCTGCATGCAGGTGCAGCATATCGATGAGCAAACTGTTTTGAAAAACACCACCGCTGCAAGCCACACGTGGTACGTGCAAATGGCGGGCCATTTGACAAATGGACTGGCTGATGCTGGAATGAAGACGAGCCGCCAGTTCGGGAGCAGTGGCCCCCACAGATTCAGCATGAATGAGCATGGCCAGCAAGCGACTGCCGGGCAAAGTATTGTCTTCAATAGTCAAGTCAAACGCAGCGGGTATGCCATTTGCTTGCACGTACTCATTTGCCATTGCTTCCAGCCGCATGGCGGCATGACCTTCGTACTGCTGCCCCGGCATTTGCAACAGCCAACAGGCCGCCGCATCAAATAAACGACCAACTGCGGTCGTCTGTATGCCTTTGTACGATTGCAGCATTTTTTGGTAGAGCAGCCACTCTGTTTCGGTAAACCATTGCTTGCATACATGCCGCATGCCGGCTGGCAAAGCACTCAACAACGAGAGCCGTGGTTCACGGGCCATTTTATCGCCCAGCAAATACGGGAATGGTTGCCAATGTGCTACTCTCTCCATGCAGTTATTGTGGTAAACAAAAAACTCACCGCCCCAGCTGTTGCCATCATCACCCAGACCTGTGCCATCCATCACCACTGCCAGCACGGGCTCGGATTGATGCAGTAAATTATTTTCAGCCAACACTGCTGCAGCATGGGCTTTGTGGTGCTGTACCAGCAACAAAGGACACTTGTGTTTAGCAGCCAACTCCTGTGCCAGTTCATGGCTGAAATACGCAGGGTGTTTATCAGTAATGATCACCGAAGGCCGGTGATGCAACAGCTGCTGCACATGCACCAAACCCTCTCTATACATGAGTTGTGCATCGTAGCTTTCGGTGCTGCCCATGTACTGGCTGATATAAGCCATCCTATCTTGTGCAATGGCAAAACTGCTTTTCATCAACGCCCCGGTAGCCAGCATGGGCTCTTGACGTTGTGGGGTATAAAATGAGCATGCCGGCGCCAGGCCACGGCTCCGGCGCAGCCATACCGGTGTTTGGCTTTGTGCAGCCATGCTGACCACACTGTCATCCTGCGGCATCACAATGTTTCGGTTGTGATACAGCAATACATCAGCTACTTGCAGCAGGTGCTGCTGTGCTTGTTCATTTTGGTAAATAATGGGCGAACCACTCAGGTTGGCACTGGTAGCCACCACTGGTTTTTTGTAGGCCGCCAGCAACCATTCAAACAGCGGCGCAAAGGGTAGCATCACACCCAGCTTGTGCAGGCCCGGTGCCAATTGTTCCGTTGCTAACTCATGTTGCATGGCTGCAGTTATTGGCAGCAATACAATGGGTGCAACGGGCGATGTAAGCCAGGTTCTTTGCAGTTCTGTCAAGCTGGTTTGCTGCTCCAACATGGGCAATGATGGATACATGACTGCCAGTGGTTTGGCTGGTCTTTTTTTCGGTTGCGGAGCCTGTCGATGGCCGTGGCATTGCCTGCATCGGTAAGCAATAAAAAGCCACCAATACCTTTAATGGCCAGTATTTTTCCTGCCTGTAAAGTGGTGAGCAGTTGCTCCAATACGGCAGCGGTATCGGTGATGACGCTGCCATCCGGCAAGGCCAAAGTCATTTGCACCCCACAGCTGGGGCAGGATGTGGTCTGCGCAAAAAATCGGCGGTCATCTACATTGTTGTACTCTGCAGCACAGCTGTCGCACAAAGTGAAAGGCTCCATCGTAGTGAATGCTCTTTCGAAAGGCAATTGCTGTATGATGGAATACCGTGGCCCGCAGGTAGTGCAGGTGATGAATGGATAATGCTCTCTCCGGTTGCCTGCTTCGTGCAACTCTCGTCTGCAATCATCACACAGGGCAAAGTCGGGTGGTATCCACAAGCGGGGTGCTTTCGGGGTATCAGCCAGCACAATCGTAAATCCGTTGAACGTTTGTGGTTCGGCTTTTACCAACGCACTATGGGTAACCACCGAACGGGGCGGCGCAGCTGCCAATATTGCTTGTAAAAAATGAGCTGCTGCCTGTGCTGATGCATTTACCCAAATGTGTAAACCGTCCGCATCGTTGCACACAGCACCTTGCAAACCTGCAGCAGTAGCCAGCTGGTATACCAGTGGCCGAAAGCCCACACCCTGCACCAACCCACTGAGGTGCATGTGCCAGGTATCAACTGCTTGTATTTGTGTAGCGGATGCCAATAGCTTGTTTAGGCCAACAAGTTAATGGCTTCGGCGGGTAAAAAACCTGATGAAAAATAGCAACTACTGTCGATTGGCTGATGCTGCATCAGCCAGCACAGCTGTAAGTTGCGGTTGCACTGCCTCCTGTTTTCGCTGCGCAAAATACTGCGCTGCTTTGGGCAGCATGTTGACTATGGCCGGCACAATGATTGGCCTTGCTTTAAAGGCAATGAGATGTCCCAATCTCGGCAGCATGTGCACATTCAGTTCGCTGGCGTTGGTGAGTTGTTGTTTGGCAAAAGCGGCGTTACTGGTGTATATGAGTGCATCATCCGCCCCCTGAAAATACGTAACAGGCACCGTGATGTTTTTCCAATAAGGCAGCATGGCTTCCAACTCTTGGCGGTGCGAAAGTTTTTCGACATTGGCCGAATGAATCATGCGGGGTTGTGCCCACGAAAAGAAAGGCGACTCCAGTACATAACTCACGTCGTAAGTTTTTTCCTCCCCCGGCGCCAGCGATGGAGCCAACAGCACCAATCCATCTACCAGCTGCGGATAATCCATGGCCATGCGGGCTGCAATGCTGGTGCCGTAAGAAGCAGCTACCAACAGTACCGGCCTCGATTGCTTGTGCAGTTGCTGCAAAATGGGGGCAATCATCGCCGCCTGTTTGGCAATGGAAGGCTCGGGTTCGCCAAAGCCGGAATAGCCATAACCCGGGCGGTCTACGGCAAACAGGTTGGCGGCTTTGCGCAGGTTGGTATCGCTGAGGTAATCACGGAAATAACTACTGCTGCTAGGTGCACCATGAATGAATAATATCACAGGTTTGCTGGCATCATCTTCGGTATAGATGTACCGCATTTGTCTTTGCTGCGTGTTGTAATAGCCAATGTGAATGGGCTGTTGCCGGGCTGCAAAAAACTGTTGCGTTTCCGCATCGCTTTGCCTGAATTGTACATACTGATCGGCAATGAGGCCACCGATGATGGCCAGCAGGTACAATGCCAGCAGGGTGCGGCCGAGCCGGCGGAGTGTGCGTTTTAACTGTGGGCGAAACTGTTGCATAGAAAGTGGGAACCAAACATCTCTAGTTACGAAGTGGTTGAACAAACAGTTGTAAAAATGCCATAAGATTTTAAGAACCGCTGTAGTTCAAATCTCCTCCACACATCATTTCACAAAACAATAAAGCCGGTACAAGACCGGCTTTATTGTTGATGATTGCAAAGGAGTATTAAGCACCGAGGGCTTTTTCGTAGCGTTCAGCTACTACATCCCAGTTTACCACATTCCAGAAAGCATCAATAAAGTCGGGGCGACGGTTTTGATACTTCAGGTAGTAAGCATGCTCCCACACATCGAGGCCGAGGATGGGCGTACCTTTTACTTCGGCTACATCCATCAATGGGTTGTCTTGGTTAGGCGTGCTGCTGATGGCAAGTTTGCCATCTTTTACAATCAACCAGGCCCAGCCGCTACCAAAGCGACCGATACCAGCTTTTTTAAATTCTTCTTTCAGTTTGTCGTAGCCACCCAGGTCGGCTTCGATGGCGGCAGCCAGCTTACCGGTGGGTGCAGCGCCATTGTTTACCGCCAGTTGTGCCCAAAAGAAAGCGTGGTTCCAGTGGCCACCCCCGTTGTTGCGAACGGGACCGCCGATAGCACCAGCGTTGGCTACCAGTTCCTCGAGGCTTTTGCCTTCGTTGGGCGTACCGGCAATGGCATTGTTCAGGTTGGTTACATATGCCTGATGGTGTTTGCCATGATGTATTTCCATGGTTTGTTGATCGAAATAAGGTTCCAGCGCATTGCTGGCGTAAGGCAGCGGATCCAATGTAAAAGCCATGCTATTGAATTTTTAATTGTTTGAAAATAGAGATCTGAAGAGCTAACAAAAGTAAACAAGCATTGTTGGACGGGGATGCGATTTCAGGAAATGATAACAGCCCTTACAATGGCAGCAGGTACATATCAGGCGTATAGCCGCGAATGATGAAACTACTTCTGTAAGGATATGGTTGAGCAAACGGAAACCGCTTGCTGAAAAACGCAATGGTGCCAAATTGTTTTTTGCTGGAAGGCTCTGTATAAAAGGGTGGCTCAAAAATGCGGATGCTGCCAAAAGCATTGGGTGGAAACACAAACAAGCTCGGATCGCCATACATGCCATCCAGACAAATGCGGTAGAGTTTACCCCGCCACTGAAGCATCATTTCGTTTTGCAATCTTTTCAGCTCAATAGACGATTGGCTGTACATGCGTACATCTTCTATGTCGCCCCAGTAGCTGATTTCGAATCCCTTCATACGCTGCTGTAGCAAATCATACACCGTTGGGGCGGCATTGGCTACGCTATCCTGCAGGCAATCGTATATATAGTCGGCACCAGCCTTAAATTCCTTGGGCACAAACAAACTATCAAACTGTTTGGTCATTGGTAAGCAGGCTACTTTTTCTGCTTTCAATTGAGCCGCATAATTGCCCTGAAAACAACTGAAATCACCATTGAAAAAAGTTTCTTTCTGTAATCGCTGGGGCAAAAAAGTGGAATCGTTGGGCAGATTGACCGCCAGTTGTTTTACCCCATAAGCCGCAGGCGTAAAACTAGAGTCGAGCCAGGCATCCACCCGCATCATTACCGGCAATCCCTCAGTGTCGTCTTCTTGTTGAAAGCTGAGTGTTACATCGCCGTTTATCAGAATGTCTTCCATTACAAAGCGACGGTTGGGTGTGGCTTTCACCGGCAGTCGTTGTATACCTCCCAAATGCGAAAAAATAGCCTGCAAATTGGTGGGACGTTCCGGGTAGATGTAATCGCAGTAAAATTTTAAAAACCTGGGCTGAATGGCAAACGCCATGTTGTACAATCCGGCAGGCATACTATCCGGCAATACCACAGCAGCCGTAGCCTTACCATTCACCAACGGCCAGCGCATTTGCCAAAATTTGCCGGGCTCACCATCTTTCAGCAGCGTCACGGCCAAGGTGGCGGGAGGCAGTTGCCGGTCGCCCACCGCATATTCGGCGTCGAGTTGCAAGGTATCACCGGGCTCCAGTTTGTCGCTATTGATGACGACTTTGAAAGCAGACTGCTGTGCCGTTGAGCTGTTTACTCCGCCTGCCAACAACAGTACGAGTGCCCATGATTTCAGTGGTGTCATTTGGCTGTTCTTTTTCGCTGAAAAAATGATTTCATCAATTCGGCACCGGCGGTGGCCAGTAGCCCGCTTTCCACCACCGTCTTGGGGTGAAAGGGCGATTGGTTCCCGTAAAATTTACGGTAGCCATGTTTCTCATCTGAAGCGCCGTACACAATGCGACCAATTTTGCTCCAGTACAAAGCACCGGCACACATGTGGCAGGGTTCCAGCGTTACGTATAAGGTGGCATCGGGCAGGTACTTGGCACCAAGGTGATTGAAAGCCGCAGTAAGTGCAATGATTTCGGCATGGGCCGTTACATCGTGCAGCAGCTCGGTTTGGTTGTGGCCACGGCCAATGATTTTATTGTCTTGCACCACAAGTGCACCCACAGGTATTTCGTCTTTGTCGAAAGCGATCTGTGCTTCTTGCAGCGCCCTGCGCATAAAATATTCATCGTCGAAAAGTGGTTCCACCAGCACAAAATACGAAGCCTTTGAAGAATAGGACGCGGATATGTAGGATAGTGAACGGATTTGCACAGAAGTCTTAGTGAGTAATGGTTTGCCGCAGATTCACAGATTAATGCTTTTTACTTTTCCGTAGCAAAAACTTCGTGCCCCTTTGTGTCTGCCTTGTGCCTTCGTGGTTCAAAAAATCTCCGTGCTCCTTTGTGCCGACCTCCTTTACCTCTGTGGTTCAAAATTTCGCCATTCCTCCATTTCCCTCTAATGACCGACTTTTGCCGCCACATGAGTTTCAAAGGCAAAATCATCAACGACCCGATTTACGGTTTCATCAGCATCGACGATCCGGTGGTGTTTCGGGTGGTCAGTCATCCGTATTATCAGCGGCTGCGGCGCATTTACCAAATGGCATTTGCCCACCTGGTGTACCCCGGTGCCGTGCACACCCGCATGGCGCATAGCCTCGGTGCTTACCACCTGATGAGTCAGGCGCTGGGCGAACTGCAACGCAAGGGTATTGAGATAACACCCGATGAAGCCACTGCCGCCAAAGTGGCCATCTTGCTGCACGATGTGGGCCACGGCCCTTTCAGCCACGCACTGGAAGGCACACTGGTGCAGGGTGTACACCACGAAACCATGAGCCGCCTCATCATGGAGCATATCAATGCTGAACTGAATGGCGCTTTGGATACAGCACTCGCCATTTTCAACAATACCTACCACAAGCCTTTTTTGCACCAGCTGGTGAGCGGTCAGTTGGATGTAGACCGCATGGACTACCTCAACCGCGACAGCTTTTTTACTGGAGTGAGTGAAGGGGTGATTGGCTACGACCGCATCATTAAAATGCTGACCGTGCACAACGGCCAGCTGATGGTGGAAGAAAAAGCGGTGTACAGCATCGAAAAATTTTTGGTAGCCCGCCGCCTCATGTACTGGCAGGTGTACCTGCACAAAACAGTGCTGGCGGCCGAGCAAATGCTGGTGCGCATTATTCGCCGTGCCCGGGAAATTGGTGCCGGCTGTCACCCCAACCTGCACTATGTGCTGTACAACCGCCCCGATACAGAAGATGCAGCCGAGCTGCTGCGCCGTTTTACCATGCTCGATGATGTGGATGTGATGATGGCCATCAAAGAATGGCAGCAACACCCCGACCGGGTACTGGCCACCATGTGTACCTGCCTGCTCAACCGCAACCTGTTCAAGATCAAACTACAATCGGAGCCGATTGCGCCGGAAGTGATAGCGCAGAAAAAAGCAGCCATCCGACAGGCGCATCCCGATGTAACGGAGGAGGAACTGAGCTACCTGGTATTTACCGGCGAAGCCCGCAACACCACCTACAAAACCGATGATGAACGCATCAACATCCTGTTTAAGGATGGCAGTGTACGGGATATTTCGCAGGTCGACAATGCCTTGATACAGCAGAGCCTCGCCGCCACCGTGGGCAAACAGTATATTTGCTACCTCAGCGTGTAAGGCCGTGGAATCGTCCATCCTGCATCGCTACAACACTACTTTAGATTTATGACGTTTTCAGCAGCAACAATTGCCCAGCTGGCCGGTGGCCGTGTTGAAGGCAACGCACAGGCAGCCGTAAGTGGCTTTGGCAAAATTGAAGAAGCCCAGGCCGGACAGTTAGCTTTTTTAGCCAACCCCAAATACGAAGAATACCTCTATACCACGCAGGCATCTGTTGTCATCGTGAATGAATCGCTGGAGCTGAAGCAGGCCGTGCAGGCTACCCTCATACGGGTGCCCGATGCGTACAGTGCTTTTGCTGCGCTGCTGAGCCAGTACGAAGCCATGCAACGCCAAATGCTGAGTGGCCGCGAAGAACCTTCTTTTGTACACGATACCGCCACCATGGGTAACGACGTGTACATTGGTGCATTTGCCTACATCGGCAAGAATGTTCGCATTGGCAACAACGTGAAAATTTACCCGCAGGTATTTATTGGTGATGATGTAACCATTGGCGACAACACTGTGCTGAACCCCGGCGTAAAAGTGTATCACCGCTGTGTGCTGGGTAAAAACGTGATTGTGCATGCAGGCACCGTCATTGGCAGCGATGGTTTTGGCTTTGCCCCACAAGCTGATGGTACCTTTAAGAAAGTGCCCCAAATGGGTAATGTGGTGTTGGAAGACGATGTGGAAGTGGGCAGCAACAGCACCATCGACCGGGCTACCATTGGCAGCACCATGGTGCATGCCGGTGCTAAAATTGACAACCTCGTACAAATAGCTCACAACGTAGAAATTGGCAGCCACACCGTGATAGCGGCGCAAACCGGCATTAGCGGTAGTACCAAAGTGGGCAAGGGCGTAATGATTGGCGGACAAGTGGGCATTGTGGGCCACATCAAAATTGGTGATGGTGCCAAAATCAACGCACAAAGCGGGGTGAGCAAATCGCTGGACAATGGTAAGGCTGTGACCGGCTCACCTGCTTACGATTATACCTCCGCCCTGCGCAGCCAGGCTGTGAGCCGCCGCCTGCCCGAACTGGAAAAGAAAGTGAAAGAACTGGAAGCCGCTATTGCTGCATTGAAAGCAGGCGGATAGTTTTTACTCTTTCTTTTACATCAAGAAATTAAAGCAAAATGAAATACATCACTCATTCACACAGAAATGGGCAAATAATTTTTCAAGACCCAAGCTATAAAGACATTTGGGACAATATACATTATGTAATAACCAGCATAACAGATGAAGATTTAATAATACAGCATAACAAATATGTTGGCAAAATGAGTTTGTCTCATGCTATAAATCACTTACTAAAAGAACGGTTTATTTCTGAAGGCTGGATTCCAGAGTCTCCAATTTTCCAAAATGATAATTATCAAGGTGATAAATGGAGACTTGACTTTGCAAAAGCACCAGTATCAATTGAAGTAGGATTTAATCATGGTGAAGCAATTTCATGGAATTTGCTTAAGCCTGTAATGGCAAGTGAGCTAAACCATATTAGTAAAGCAATTCAAACTGAACTTGCTGTAGTAATTACTGCAACAAGTGAGCTAAAGCAAGCAGGAGCATTCGATAGTGCCGTTGGCGAATTTGAAAAATATCTTGATTACCTTCTACCAATGCAAAATCAGCTTACAACTCCAATGGTATTGATTGGACTGCTTCCACCTGAAGGCTTTATCATTGAGAAGATAAAAGACCCAATTACTAAAAGACATTCGGGTGTTGTCAAACGAATTCAATAGTGTAACTCAAATCTATTTTAATCGATTAAAGATTCAATTTGATTCTTTAATCGAACGTTTGCAACTTCTTGAACTTTTTCGTTAAGAGCAATTCCAATTTTTTCAATAACACCAACAACTAAAGCATTACCCATAAAGAATGCTCTTTTTGAATTTGATATGCCATCCAATTTAGTATGATTATCAGGAAACATATTTAGTCTTTCTAGCTCAATAGGTGAAAGTCTTCTAAACCCTTTAATAGTTTTAATAACGTGTTTGAATCTAGAGGGAGATGCTCCACCTTCGCCCGTTATTATAGTTCTTGAAGGTCTGTCTAACGGATCAGGAAAAACCATTCCTCCTTCACTATACTTATATTCATGACCGTCAGCATTAATACGTACCTGATTTTTAGGTCCTTTAAGAATACGCCATTTTTGCAAATCACATTCGTCAATATAAAACTCGTCAGTTACTTCCCCATTAAGAATTATATCTCCTAGAACCGTTGAATTGCCATTAAATACAGGAGAAGATTTTAATGTCGTTACAACTCCATTTATAAAAAGTCCAGAGTTTTCAAAAATTGATTCCCCACCATCAATATTGAATTTAGACGATATGTCCACAATATCTTCTTTTAGTTCAAATTCTTTTGGGAATAACGTTTGAACCGAAGTAATAGGAAATGCTGTAGCAAGCGTACCATCATATAGTATCCAATCCAGTGGGCGTTGTTTTTTAATGGAATTGTAAATTGAAGTTGACTTTAAATACGCTAAAATGAAAATCCTTCTTCTTCTTTGTGGCATTCCATAATCCGCTGCGTTTATTATCCTCCACTCAACTGCATACCCCAAGTCACCTAAGCTCTTTAATATTATTGCGAAATCTCTGCCACGTTGATTTGATGGTGAATTAATGAGTCTATCAACATTTTCAAGGAATACATATTTTGGCTTATTAAGTTTCTCACTCAGAATTTTATGTATTGACCACCAAAGAACTCCTTTTTTTCCGATCAAACCTTTTGAGTTTTTGAGAGTAGTTGCAACAGAATAATCTTGACATGGAAAGCCACCAACAAGTAAGTCATGATCTGGAATTTCACTTACATCAACAGTCGATATATCCTTATTACAATGTCCCTCTTTTCCAAATCGATGTTCATAAACATAAGATGCATGTTGGGCTTTTGTAGATGGCTCCCATTGATTGCTCCAAATGACTTCATAGGTTTGCTTTAAATTTTTTGTATATCCAGAGCAAGCTGATTTATTTCTCCAACCTTCTAGACCTAATCTAAATCCACCAACTCCCGCAAAAAGCTCAACAACTCTAATTTTTTTTCCCATCGTAATTAGATTTTAAATATTCAACTTTATCCTCTGCTACTCTGAAAGTATCAATATCAATATCCTCTGATAAAATTTTAAAAGCTAGTTGGTCACTAATCAGCTCTTTTATCAATTCTTTCTCATTTATTTTAAAAAATGCAGCTAACTGCTTAATCTGTTCCTTCGTTGGGTGTCTTTCATTTCTCTCGATTTTACCTAGAAGTGATGTGTCTATTCCCGTATGCATTCCAACTTCTCTTAGTGAAAGTTTCGCTACCTCTCTTTCAGACCTGAGTTGTTCACCAACGGTTGCTATTTTTTTCTTTGAATATGCCATTTGGGACAATATTTGTCCAAACATAAAATGAAATTTGCAATACAACAAGTGTCCTTTAAACCTTTTTTCTATACCTGTTAGAAAGTATAATGAACCTGAAGCATGTAGTTGTTTGCTGAATCAAAAATTCTCCGTAGCCAGTGTGTTCCCTCCTTTGCCTCGGTGTTAAAAACTTCTTGCTCCTTGTGCCTCCTTGGCGCCTTTGTGGTTACCTCCCCCTCGCCGCTCCAATTTTCTCCTAAAACTGTACAGCACCATCAGTTGCGGGCCATGCGTGTTATCTTTAGCCTCTTATGCAGCCCGATTTTGCACACGAAATACAATACCAGTTTAGCCGCAGCGGTGGCAAGGGTGGTCAAAACGTGAACAAGGTTGAAACAGCGGTGACCGGCTTTTGGTCGGTGGCCAACTCTGCTGTGCTCAGCGATGCCCAGCGGCAGTTGCTGTTGCAAAAACTGGCGCACCGGCTCACGGCCGAGCAAGTGCTGCATGTAAAAGCACAAACGCACCGCACCCAGCTGTCCAACAAAGCCGAAGTGCTGCGCAAAATGCAGGAGCTGGTGGCGAAAGCTTTGACGCCGAAGAAAGCAAGGATTGCCACCAAGCCCGGCAAGGCGGCAAAAGAAAAACGCATGGCGGGCAAAAAGCAGCGCAGCGATATTAAAAAGAGTCGGGGTAAAGTGAGCTTCACCGATTAACACACATGCCGTATGAAACAACTTGCTTCACTCTTTTTGCTAACAATACTTGTAGCCCTGGGTTGCCGAAAAAAATCGGACACTGCGGCTACTGATGTTCCGGTAAGCATCAGCATACAACATGCAGCCGGTGCAGCACCCTTGCAATTGGGCACACAGGTGACCATTGCCTCCGGCGATCCGGTCACCATTAATGTGTTCAAATATTATCTCTCCAACTTTTCGGTGGTGTACGACAATAATGAAGAGCAACAAATACCGGACAGCTATTTTCTGGTAGATGAAGCCAATGCAGCATCCAAATCATTTAGCATACCTGTAAAAGCCGGTCAGGTAAAAACCTTACGCTTTTGGATTGGTGTAGACAGTACCCGCAATGTAAGCGGCGTTCAAACCGGAGCGTTGGACCCTGCCAATGGTATGTTTTGGACCTGGAATAGCGGCTACATTTTTGCCAAGCTCGAAGGCCGTTCGTTTGTGAGCACGGCGCCGCTGCAAGCGGTTACTTACCACATTGGCGGTTTCCGTACCGGGCAAAATGCATTGCGGCAGGTGAGCATTCCATTCAGTTCATCTTTACCTATTACCACCGGCAGTCGCTTCAATATCATTTTGCAGGCCGATGCACTCAAATGGTTTACCGGTGCCGCAAATATTTCCATTGCAACCGAAAGCACCACCATGGAGCCGGGTGCTCTGGCGTTGAAAATAGCCAACAACTACGCCAACATGTTTTCACTCAAAGAAGTGCAGTATTAAATGCGGCGATGGTTTTACATAGCAAGCATGGGGCTGTTGCTACTGGCAGGTTGTAAAAAAAACGATCCCAATGCCGTGAAGCCAGTAACGCCTGTCAGCTTTACGCAACCGGCGGGCTGGCCACAACCTGTGTACAATTTTGCCGACAATCCACTCACAGAGCAAGGTATTGCACTTGGTAAAAAATTGTTTTACGATGGCCGCCTCAGCAAAGACGGACAGTTTCCCTGCGCCAGTTGCCACCAGCAAGATGCAGCTTTTGGCACTTTTGCCCACGACCTGAGCCATGGCTTCAACAACAGCCATACGCTCCGCAATGCGCCACCCTTGCAAAACCTGGCCTGGTACAGCGAGTTTCATCATGATGGTGGCATTACCCACCTCGATTTACAACCGCTGGCGCCCATTACCAACCCGGTAGAAATGGCCGAAACCATCGACAATGTGCTGAACAAACTGCGGGCCGATGCAGTGTATCGCAGCATGTTTACAGCAGCATTTGGTAGTGAAGAGATCAACACCAAACGCATGACGCAGGCTCTCAGCCAGTTTATGCTTACCATGGTAAGTGCCAATAGCAAATACGATAAAGTAATGCGTGGTGAAGCGACGTTCAACCTGCCTGAAAGTTTGGGCTACGATATCTTCAAACAGAAATGTGCCAGCTGCCACAAGGAGCCCTTGTTTACCGACCTCAGCTATCGCAACACCGGCATACCGATGGATGCCGTGCTGCAAGACAAAGGCCGGATGCGTATTACCCAAAACCCGGCCGATAGCCTCAAGTTTCGGGTGCCTTCGTTGCGCAACATAATGGTGAGCAGCTACTACGGGCACGATGGCCGTTTTTTTGATGTGTACCAAGTGCTGGAGCACTACAACAGCGGCATTATCAACGGGCCCACCACCGACCCGCTGGTGAAAAATAAAATACCCCTTTCCAATTTTGAAAAGGGGCAGTTGGTAGCCTTTTTATCCGCACTAACGGACTCTGCCTTTCTGAAAAACAAAAAGCTGGCGCAGCCTTAATGCATCAGTTGCCAGTGCCGGGCTTTTTAACTTCCATCTCAGCCAGTTTCTTCTTTTCTTCTTCTATCATTTTGCTGGTTGCTTCCTGGTCTTTCTGGTTTTGGGTCATGTCTTTTTGCAGCTGATCCATTTTCTTTTTCATGGAGGCATAATCATTCTGAAGGTCTTTCAGTTTGCGTTCGGTTTTGGCCACCACGTCTTGCTGTACACTCAGCAGTCGGTTGAATTCTTTAGCCACCACATGTTCATTGAGTTCGGCCAACAAAGTACCTGCGCCGGTAACCATGGCAACGGCTGCCGGATTGATGCTGCCTTTATCTACTTTTTTGTCAGGAATTTTGCCGGGCTCACTGGTGATGCTGTACACGGTGGACTTGTCTTTTTCCTGACGGCTTTTGGTTTCTACCAAAATGAGTAAATCAACCGGTTGGCCGTTGTTCACATTTGTCAACCGCACATTTCGATACACCATAAAACCCTTGCGGCTATCTGGCTTGTAGCCGAGAGATTGCATGTATGATTTAATCGCATCTTGTACTACATCGGTTGCCGCATCGTAATCAGTAACACTGCAAGGATATTCGACACCATTGAATGCTACCTGACCAGTACGGGTGGGATGCGCTGGTGTAATGGCAGCATCCACCGGATCTTGTGCATATACAGTACAGGCCAGCAAAATGGCCATTACAAAAGAGAATTGCTTTTTCATAGTTGTAGGTTTTTTGTGTGTTGCAAGCAGCAGTATTCAACGGCTACTCCGTTAAAAATAAACATATTTACCGGTGGCCCGCAGGTTTGGCATCAGCATTGCTACACAGTTCGATAAATTGCACCAAAAACAGACCAATTGGGTAGTGTAAAAAAATTAGCCGGACAAACTTTATGGTATGGGGTTCCCACCATTGCTACCCGATTCTTGGGCTATCTCTTGTCCATCTTTTTGTTCCGATGGTATGGGCCTACACAAACAGCTGATATCACACAGGTGTATGCCCTCATTCCGTTTCTCAACATCCTGTTTACCTACGGATTGGAAACTGCGTACTTCCGATTTGTGCAGCATACCGAAGAAAAACGCTTGTTCAATACATTGAGCGTTTCCATCATTAGCAGCACCATTGTGTTTTCCATTATGCTGCTGTTGTTTACCGAGCCCTTGGCCCGCTTCACTTCGCTGGAAACAAAGCCCGAGTACTTCCGGTGGATGGTGTACATCCTGTTTTTCGATACACTCTCTGCCATTCCTTTTGCAAGGCTGCGTCACCAGGAGCGGCCCCGCAAGTATGCGTTTGTAAAAGTGATGAACATCAGCCTCACGGTGTTGCTGAGTTTTTATTTCCTGCGGTTTTGTCCGCTGCGCTATGCACAAGACCCCAACGATTCATTGCTCTTGTTTTACAACCCCTCCTTTGGTATTGGCTATTACATTGTGGCCAATGCCATCGCCAGTGCCATTTCACTCCTGCTGCTGTGGGAAGAATGGAAGGCGCTGCGCATTGAGTTTGATGCGAAACTCTGGAAGCAGGTAATGCTGTACGCTTATCCTCTGATTATTGTGGGCTTTGGCGGCATGATCAATGAAATGCTGAGCCGGTTGGTGTACAGTCATGTGCTCGATTTACCTATTGAAGAAGAAAAAAGACAACTCGGCATTTTTGGTGCCAGCTACAAAGTGGCCGTGCTCATCACCATGTTTATTCAGGTGTTTAAAATGGCGGCCGAACCTTTCTTTTTCAAACAAAGTACCGGCGATAACGCAGCACGTACTTATGCCCGGGTAATGAAGTTTTTTGTAATGGCCTGCAGCCTCATGTGGCTGGGCATTGCATTGGGTTTGCCACTCATTACACGCATCGCCTACGGCGAAAACTTTGCCGCCTACAACGAAGGCTCGGCCATCATTCCCATATTGGCCATGGCCAGTGTGTTCCTCGGCATTTATTACAACCTCAGTATTTGGTACAAACTCACCAACAAAACCTGGACCGGTGCATGGATTACATTGGGCGGTGCTTTGGTAACGGTGTTGCTCAACGTGTGGTGGATTCCGCTGTTTGGCTACACCGGTAGTGCGTGGGCAACTTTTATTTGCTACGCCGCCATGATGCTGGTCAGCTACCGCATGGGGCAGCGGTATTATCCTGTGCCCTATGCCTGGAAAAAATACGCTGCCTATTTGTTGATTGCTGTTGGTTTGTATGTATTGCAAAACTGGGGCATTAACCCATTCATCTCTTCACTATGGGGCAAAGGATTGATAGCTGCTGCGCTGTTTGCGGGCTATGCGGTTTTCATGGCCAAAGTAGAAAAGAAAGAGTTGGTGAAGCTGCCGCTGATTGGCCGCTTTGTGGCTAAACTGTAGCCCTTTCCAGGTATTGTTTTAGCTGCGGTAATACTTGCTGCCAGCCGGTTTCAACAGCTGCGGCGTAGGCTTGCCATTCGGCAGTGTTTGCAGCAAACGGACCATGATGAATGTGCAGTAATGTATGGCCCGATTGTGGTGTACATTCTATCAGTAAATCCACCGGGCCTAATGGGTTTGCTTTTTCAAAATCGTATTGCCACATATTACGCAATTGCAAAAACAAACCCGGTTCATACTGTTGAATTTCGCCACTACTGATGTATTGAAAACGCCCATCCTCATGCCGCCATTGCCAGCTGATATAGCCGGCTGCAACATCAGCAAAAGTGTGACACCCATACCACCAGGCTTGTGTATGTTGGGTATGTAAAAATGCCAGCAATACTTCGGTGCTGCTTCTTTCAATAATGATTTGCGCCTTTACCATCATGCCGTAAATGTAAGATGATTGTTCAGTGCTACATTTACCGCCACAGCATGGCTACTCCTCCACAAAAAATAGATGTAATACTGGATATACTGCGCATCACGGTGCGTACATTTCCGCATTCGCCGTTTGCGGCCAGCTTGCTACAGCAGTATCAGGAGCGAGGCTTTCTTACCCGCAAGCAACTAGAAGGCCTGATGCACAAAGCATCGAAGGTGCACAACATGCCCGAAGGCAAACTGGCTACCCTGCAAGCCATCATTCAAAAGATGCCGGTGCGCCAAAAATCGGAAGCACCTGTATCGGCACCCATTCATGAAGAAAGCCTGCCCGTTCGTATTGTAATTGCCAGCATTTTGGAAAAATATCCGGCACACAAGCGGGTGTTGCTCTTCAAAGCCAAATACGACACGCATACACCGCTTACCAAACTTGAACTCGATGAGTTGTTGCGTTTTTACAAACTGCTGGTGCTAAAAGACAGTAAGCCATGATGCATTTTTTGGTAGCTTGCCCGCTATAATCAACCAACCATATGAAACGCATTGTTGCTTTATTTGCCCTGCTTGCTATGATGATTAGCTGGCTGCCCGTACAAAAAAAGAAAGTTGTTTTTTTCGGTGATTCCATTACGCAAATGGGTGTAAACAATGGTGGCTATATATGGCGCATGCAGCAAATGCTGGAGCAGAAAAAACTGAGCAGCCAGTATGAATTGATTGGTGCCGGCATTGGCGGCAACAAAGTGTACGACCTGTACCTGCGCATGGAATCCGATGTGCTTGATAAAAATCCCGACATCGTTTTCATTTACATTGGCGTGAATGATATATGGCACAAAGCCACCAGCCAAACCGGCACTGACTTTGATAAGTTTGGCAAGTTTTATACCGCCATCATCAACAAGCTGAAGGCCAAAAACATTGAAGTAATTCTGGTGACGCCGGCAGGCATTGGTGAGCTCAAAGGCAATGCCAATCCACAGGATGCCGATTTGAACAAATACTCAGATGCCATTCGTCAACTGGCAAATACCCATCAATTGAAGCTGGTAGACCTTCGTGCATTTTGGCAATCATACAACGAAGCCAACAACCCCAACAATCAGGAAAAAGGCCAGCTCAGCTACGACCGTGTACACCTGAATGACACGGGTAACCAGCTGGTTGCCGAAGCCATGCTGAAAGCATTGGGTTTGTAAATATTGTTATTGTCTTTTTTTCACCTGCAGTTCCTCCCACGCAGTAGTGCCATCGTTTTCCCGCACAAATACGTGTTCGGTACTTTCACCCAGCACTATTTCGGCCGTGGTATACACGTGGCATTCATGCAGCAAATGCCCACCGGTAGTAATGCCCGCTTCATTGCTGATGCTGAGGTGTAAATGCGAACCATGTATGCTGCAAGTACCCACAAGACTTACAATTTCAAAATGTCCGTTCTTCTTTTCGCCCTTCGATTGATCGGCCATGCGTAGATGATACTGGGTAAGACTGCCTACACAGGTCATCACAAAGGCAGCCTTCAGTTGATGCTGCTGCACATATGCTTCAATGCCGGCCCGAAGGTCTTCGCCGGGCTTCAATCGAAAGGGGTGAATTTGTAACATAAACGGGACACATTTTAAAGATAGATGCCGGGGCAAGCTACAGCTGAAAAAGCAGACATTTCGTAAAGCCCCAAACAAAGCTTGTTCAGTTGTTTTCACAAAGATATTTCTGCTGAAAAAAAGCGGTCGCTATTCAACATAGCGACCGCTTTGGTAAGCATTACTTACGTGGCTATTGTCGTATCAAGCTTCCATTCACTTTTAAGGTTGAGCCATTGCGGATGACCAAAAACGCACCTGAAGAAATGGTTTGCGAACCACTTAAAGTGCACTCTCCATTTTGAATGACGATATAATCGCCTGTAGGCAAAGTTGAAGGTGGCAGCTGATTGTTTTGCCAGTTGCCCGGATTGTTCCAATCTCCCCAACCAGTAAATGTGTACATCTTGGGCAGGGTAGAAAAGTTCACATTGATGTTGCGGGCAGTGTCGTAAATCGATTGTACCGTTACAGCTGTGCCAGGAGAAAACAGCGACTGATTATAATAGGCTTGTCCTTGTCCATTTTCCAAATTGAATTGCACACTATAGTTGCCTGGCGGTACTGTAAGATAATAAATGGCATTGTTATTGTCATGCCAAGTTTCATAAAGCGGAGTTGTAGGATTGTTGTAATCAAATACAACAATGTTGCCTCTTGCAGGCACACCATCTTTGATAAAAGTACCTGTAATAACACCACCTCTGTACAACACTGCATTTATGTTTCTGATGGTATCTGCGCCCAACGTAACCTGAACCAAATCGGTCATCCAGCCAATGTACTTTTGATTGTAATAGGTTTGAATATATCCCTGAGTATTTTCGTTGCTACCAAACCGTACTACATAAGTACCAGTATCTACACTGATGTAATACCGACCATCGCCATCAGTTAAGCCATCATAGCCATTGCCGCCACCATTCGGGTAAATTTGCACATCCATATTTGGTATCGGATTGTTTAATGCATTCGTTACTCTACCCGTAATGATTTTACCAGCCCGCAGGGTAAAATTGACGTTGTACAAATTACCGTTGAGAACGTACTGCGCATCGTTTGGTGTGGCTATCAATCCATTTAACTGGCTGTTGAACGCATCTATGGGAATACGTAAATTGACATTGGTACCAGCCGTTAGATTGGTGGTAATGGTATAATACCCCGTCGAGTTGGTCAATGCATAAAACTCTCCATTGTTTTGTGTCTGTAAAGACACGGCTACATTGGCTTTCCCTAATCCATCTTGCGTTACTCTACCACTTACACTATATGTGGGCTTCATGAGTGCTGTTTCCTGATAAGTAGAAGTAACTGATTCGGAGCCAGACGTTACTTTGAATACATAATAAGACACAGGGAAGTACATGCCTGCAATGGTAGAAGTTAAGGTACCATTTGCGGTAGCATCATCATCGCCCGGGCCCTGGTCGCCACCGGGTACACCATCCCGCTGCGGAAAACCAACAAACATAAAATCTGTACCAGGATCAATAAAGCCGTTGGCGTTGACATCAATCCATAATTCGTTGTTTATTACAGCGCCGTTAGCCAATCCGGTAACGGTCCAGTTAAAGGGAGCACCCTGTACTACTGAAGCACCATTTGCCTGCCCGTTTACCGTTAAGGTAATGCTGGCGTAGCTATTTGGTTTTGCCCAAAAAAGGAAGAAAAAAGTTGCAATACTGCCAGCAAAAATGTGCCGGGCTTTACCATTGTCGTTCTCATTTCAGTCGTTTTATTTCACCAGGAAATAAACCTGAATATCCCTTAAGAACAAATGCAGATAAGGAGGTAATCAAGTCTGTTGTAAGACACTATAAATATATTAAAACTTTTGCAGGTATAAGACAGCAAACCTCATGTTTACGGGCTTGTAGTACAACTACTACAAAGTAAAATCTCATTTTTTCCCGAACACTATTTACCAGCGATTACAACGGGAAATAGTAAATACTCAGGCGGCGTTTATTTGCAAGCAATTCATTAAGGAAATTCACATCTCATTGATGTGAAATAACACCTCATTTATGCAACAAAAGTACAAGCGGGATGGAATAGTTGATTGAAAGGCAGTAGAGAAACCAATACCCAAAAACAGTAACAATTCCATTAGTTTGCAAATGGAGATGTCTTGTACAAAGTCAGCTTGAAAAGAGACGATACCAGCAAGCGTTCAATCAGCCGCATACCTCAATAATTATACATGCTTCAACTTGGTAATACGTTGGCCAACCCCGTTTGGCATGCTCTCGGCACTGTGCAGCAGCACCTGAATGCCGGTAGCCAACAGCTTCGGTTTTTTGCACCAGATGTAGCCCCGTTTGCAGGTATGGAAAACTGGGATGCAGCAGCACTGCATCATTTTGAAATAAACATTCCCACACAGCGGCGCATGTACCTCATGCAAGAAACGCCAGTCATCATTCCTCCTTCTTTACAGGTTCATTTTACGGTGCCTTTGTACCAGATGATTTGTGTGGAATTTCAACCTGCCTTTCAAGAACACGCATTGGAACCACTTACCGAGGTGCACATACCACAAATGCTGGAACTAACGGCCCTCACCAAGCCGGGTCCTTTTGTTGCGCAAACCATACAGTTTGGCGGATATGTTGGTGTGTTTGACGGGGACCAACTCATAGCCATGGGCGGCGAAAGATTGAAAGTACCGGGCTACACAGAAGTGAGTGCCATTTGCACCCATCCCGAATATCGTGGCAGGCAACTGGCCAGGCATATTTTATCACATGTCAGTCAACAAATTATTCATCGTGGTGAGGTGCCATTTTTGCACAGCCTTACTACCAACGAACCAGCACTCAAAGTGTATCAGCAACTCGGCTACCGCCTCAACAGAAATATCTTTTTTGCAATTGTAGAAAAACAGACCACCTAAAATCGCCAAAAGAAACGGGCTACAAAAAAGGGTCGTACACATTTGTACGACCCTTTTTCTTTTCGCTCCCCCTGCTGGACTTGAACCAGCGACCCTCTGATTAACAGTCATAAAAACAGCCCGAAACAGCAATAAACAATTATTACAAAAAATAACGTAAGTAATTGTTTGTCAATTTATTATTTCATAAAATACTACTTTTTTCTTATGGATATTACGGGTAATTTAATTAAATTTGTGTCGGAGCCGTGTCGGAATGGCTTCCTCGCAAACCCAATTACCCATGTCTCATTCCGCTGCCACCACCGCCATTTTCATTGACCAGTATCACCCAAGAGCAAACGGTACCTGTGCGGTTTCCATCCGCATCACCCACGACCGGAAGAAGAAGTATTACCCAACACCGTTCGCCCTTACTCCTGATGACTACAAAAAGGTGATGGGTGAGAAACCCCGGGAACCCTACAAAGGCATACGGCTGAAGTTGAACGAGCTGGAACAGAAAGCCGCCAGAGTTATCGCCGAGCTTCCCCTTTTCACCTGGGCTGCTTTTGAAAAAGCGTATTTGCAAAACCGTGCTGCAAAAGATGCCCTGGACACAGCATTCCAGGACTACGCAGATGAGCTGCGGGCTGCCGGCCGTATTGGTACAGCTGTGTCCTATGAATGCGCCAAGAAAAGCCTGGCTGCCTATTCGCCAAATGCGAGGTTTGCCGACGTAACCCCTCAGTTCCTCCATAACTATGAGAAGTGGATGGCGAAGGAAGGAAACAGCATCACCACCGTAGGCATTTACCTCCGCTCCCTGCGGACCATCTTCAATAATGCCATTGCTGAGGGCTTGCTTTCCAAAGACCTCTATCCGTTCGGAAAGCGGCGCTACGAAATCCCAACCAAGCAAAAACGTGAAGAAGGCACTCACCATCGATGATATCTCCAAGATATTCTACCACCAACTGCCAAAAGACTCTACCGCTGAAATGTGCCGTGACTACTGGATGTTCATGTACATGGCCAATGGCATCAACGTAAAGGACATGTGCCTGCTGAAATACAGCAATGTAGATGGCAATACAATCTCCTTCATCAGAGCCAAAACCGCCAGAACAAAACGCATTGTTGAACCCATCCGGATTGTATTGAATGACGAGCTAAAGTCAATCATTGCCAAATGGGGCAACGAACCCGACCCCAAGAAGTTTATTTTCCCCGTGCTGGAAGATGGCCAAGACCTCGAAAGACAGCGGAACCTGATACAACAACTCACACACCTGATCAACGACCACATGAAAGCCATTGCAGCAGACCTCGGAATAGAACGTTCAGTCACTACTTATTTTGCCCGGCACTCATTTGCCACCATCCTACAGCGAAGTGGTGCCAACGTTTCTTTCATTAGTGAAGCCATTGGCCACAGTAGTATTCGTACCACTCAGCAATACCTTGCCGGTTTTGAAGATGAGGCAAAAATGGAAGCCCTGAAAGCCCTGACGGCATTTAAACAACAAACAGATTGAGCATTACCTACTTTTAGATTGCTATATTCAACTTCGGATATTTGCTTAATGCTCATTCAAAGCCCTCATTCATGTTTAAAATCAATCCAGATTTCTGCTATGACAATCCCCTTTCTTTCTATTTCGATGCATCCAATTTTCCCAATCAAGAACTAATGAACGAGTGTTACTCGTTCCTGGAGTCAGCTTTATATATAAATGAATTAGAGCGTCCAAAGTTCCTTAATGCAGTTTGGTTCCAATGCGAATTGATTATGAATAGCCATAGCTTTCCTGATACATTTAGCATTTACTTTGACAAACTGCAAATGGATATTCGTCACCAGCACAGCATGTTGGGTTTTGTTTTGAAATGGTTTGGTGGTTATCCTTGCGGCAGCCATATGGGCAAATACGAAGCAGCATTAAAAATCGTTGAAGAGAAATTTCTATCTCTTTATCCGAACGAATCAACCCCTGAAAAAGATTTCTGTCTTATTGATCAAAACCATCCCCATGATATCATGCATGTGTCGGCAGGTCAACCAGCCGACACAATTCGTCCGATACAAAAAGGAAGCTCATTTGCTCATCGCATCGCAATCAATTTTGGCGACCTGCCAAAATTTATAATTCAGAAAGCAATCTATGGCAGGTTCGAATATAGTCGTCTTTTAGATATTGAGTCCTACTCCAAGTGGCGCTATGAGTACATGGAGTTCCTCAAAACTATTCCAAAACAATATCGTTTGACTACTATTAAAAAGGGGATTGAGTATGGTGGAAAAGTCCTTAAATACCACCAGGCAAGTTGTAGAAACTCTGGTTTGTGCCCGCTGGAAGAAAGCCTGACAAGGCGTATCTCAATAGCAGAAGATCTTCTGGAAAAATCACTTTTATCAAATGAAGATGATATTTCGGAACAACAATCTTCATCAATTACTTCGAAAGAGTTTACCCTTGCCCGACAAGTTCTTGCAACGAATTACTTACTGGATTATGCTGGCGTTAAAAACGTAGATATAACTGCAAAAGCAAAATTTATACAATTCCTAACGGGCAAACAATTGGGCGCAAAATCCATTCATAATACAGAAATCTACAAAAAGCTTCGTAACCCATTTCCTGCTAATGAAGCAGCCCTAACAAAAGACCTACAATTCATCAGAAAATACTTTGAGGAGCTCGGCCTCACCCCCATTTTAGCCAAAATCAACAAGGAATTGGGTAGTAAAGAGTAAGATTTCGGGTACCCCAAAGCACCCACCCAAGGGCATATTTGAGCAAAAGCTTTGTCGTGTAAAAGCGATAAAAGCATGGAAAATGTAATTCTAACCCAGTTGTCGGTTCCCCAGGTTCGGGAGCTGTTTCGAGAAGAACTCGAATCATTCTTTTCCCAGGCATCAGTAAAAACGGAATCGTCCAACCAACAAGAAGACCGCTGGTTCGACCTCTCCGAGCTTTGCACCTACCTGCCCGACAAACCCGCAAAACCCACCGTTTATGCCTGGGTCAATCAGCGGTTGATTCCTTATCACAAGGGTGGCAAGAAACTTCGTTTCCTCAAATCCGAAATTGATGCCTGGCTGAAATCCGGCCGGCAGCAGACAATGGCAGAAATGGCCAACAGCGCAAATCAGTTTCTTAGGTCCAACAAAAAGAAAAGTGGAGGGCCCAAATGATGAACCACTCCACTTCGCAGGTATTTTCTGATTTGCAGCATGAAAATACACCAGTAATAGCCTCCTTTCAGGACAGTGCCAATTTAAACCAGCTTTGCCGGGAAATCCAGATGCCTGCCAATGTCAGGCAATTATTCGAAACACAAAGGCAGCTCAGGGAAAAGGTGGTATCCAAGTTGACTGCTCCTCAACCTATTCTCTTCCAGGGCGATCAGGCCATTCTATTCCCGAATACCATTATGGTTGTCCAGGGTCAATCCGGGGTGCATAAGAGCAGAGTGGCAGAACATATCTGCTCCACATTCATCAGCCAGCGCCCACAGGTAAGTCATTTGGGTTTCCAGTGCTCCAAAGAAGAGTCATTTCATGTAATCCTTGCAGATACTGAACGCAACCTGGACTATCAGTTGCCTCATGCCATTCAGCAAATCCTTCACTTCGCGGGTATCCAGGCTGCGAATCCTGAATCACTGCCGTCAAATTTTGACTTTATAAGTCTGCTTGAAATCCCCAGGGATGAAAGGTTCGCTTCATTGGAACAGTACATCACTGAAAAACGGGCTACAATTAGCGGCCACCTGTTAGTCGTCCTTGACGTGGTGACTGATTGCGTGAAAGACTTCAATCGACCAGAGCATTCCTTGGAGCTCATTGACCTAATGAATAGAATGATCAACAAATCAAAATGCTCCTTCATTTGCGTAATTCACGAAAACCCAGGCTCCGAAAAAGCCCGAGGCCATCTAGGCACTGAAATAATGAACAAGGCCTCCACTGTCCTCCAGGTAGGTTTCATGAAACAGGACAACAAGCTGACTGATGTCATTGAGATCAAATTCCTGAAATGCCGGAGCACGAAGCGGCCTGACAGTCTTTTCGCCCGATACAAGGACGAAATCAAAACAATAGCACTGATTCCAGAAGATGAACTGGCGGACTATCGGCAGCTATCAGCCAAAGTTTCCGCAATCGATGAAACTGTCAGTGTCTTGGAGGAATGTTTTACCGAAAGACAAACTATTCCCTATCAGGAACTCATTCAGCATGTGGAATCAACATTGTGCGTCAGAAAGGACGCTGCCAGAAAACGTCTGGAAGATGTATGCCGGAAGGAGCGCCCCATTTGCATTCAGCACCTTACCTATAAGCTGGTAAAGAAAAAGACAGAAACCGGCCCAGCCTATACCATTATCCCGCTGACATAGGCCTTTCATTCCCGGCAAATCCGGCATGGAAATCCGGAAACGGCATATATGCACATTTCCATTTCCATCCACCTCTTATATCATGGAAATCCTTTTGGAAATCCGGAAATCCTCCATTCCAAATTATAGTCATGTCAATACTCAATGTAGATGTCAGCTGGTTCCATTCATACATGGACCCCAAGCCTGCAGGTGAAATATCGCTGCTGCAATGGCTAACCGGTAGCCAATACCAAGCCTACAGTTGAAGCCATCCGCATGATCAAAGACAAGGCAGAGCGGGATACAAAAAAAGCCTTGCTGCCGGCAATTACCCCAAGTGGCACTTTCAGCCATCGTTCCGATCAATCAATGCTGAAACACAGCGGATTTATCTGCCTCGACATCGACCACAAAGACAATTGTAACCTTCAAAACTTCTTTGAGCTCAAGTCTGAATTGTCCAAGATAAAACAGGTTGCTTACTGCGGCCTGTCAGTCAGTGGCGAAGGATACTTTGTATTAATACCGGTTGCCTATCCAGAAAAGCATCATTTGCATTTTCAGGCACTATTACAGCTTTTTACCAATTTCAATATTCGGCTGGATCAGAAATGTGGCAACCTCTCCCGCCTCCGGGGCTATTCCTGGGACCCAGAGGCATACTTCAACCATGCAGCAATTCCATTTACAGGACTCCCAAAACCGATGGCGCCTGCCCCCAACAAACCATTTTCATCCTACGCAAAGCACCAGGGTAATAACCAAGTATTGGTGGAAATCATACTGAAGCACATCGAATCTCATTGCCTGGATATCACCGCTGATTACAATGTCTGGTTCTCAATTGGATGCAATCTGGCCAGCAGCTTCGGCCATGCTGGCCGCTCCTATTATCACCGCCTTAGCCAGTTTCATTCCGCCTACAAACCCTCAGAAACTGACAGAAAGTTTGATGAGTGCCTTAAAAAGGCTGTTACCAGCCAAGCCTCTCTGGGCACCTTGATCAATATTGCGAAGTCCCTAGGCATCATGGCAAATTACAGCCCCTAAATTTCGGCAACTTAAAAATAAACTTGCCAAAGTTTGGTCAATTATGCCCGCATGGATACATTTACTATCAACCTGCTTATGAACACTCAAGAGCTTGCCGCATACCTTAAGAATCGTTGGCCTGGCCTTTCTGCTATCTCCACCAGTGAGATAATGGCAGAGCTGCGTCGGCAGTTTCCCGGCACATTGGACAATACACTTTCGTGGCGGCTAAGCCAGCTAACCAAGGAAAATTTGATTCAAAGGGTGGGGCGTGGCCAGTATTCCTTTCTATTCAAGCCGGAATACAATGCGGAACTCTCTCTTAAATCCAAGCGGACAATCAACCGAATCAGGGCTTTATGCAATCATCCGCCTGCAGTCTGGGATACATCCATGCTGGATGACTTAATTGCAATTGAAACAACGGTTAACTGGCTCTTCATAGAAGTTGATCGTCCGGAGCTGGATCAAATCTTCGCCAACGCCCAGCAATTCAGTAAGAAGATTTTTGCCAACCCCGACAAAGAAACCATTGCACGATACATGCTGCCTGTCGAAGAAGCCATCATTCTCATCCCTCAGGTTTCTGAAACACCTATCATTAGCCAAGGCGATTATTCCATGCTGGCATTAGAAGGGTTGCTGGTAAATGTGTACTGGTATTACGATAAATACTTCAAGCCACTTGGCTACGACATTGATGCCATTTTCAGGAATGCACTGAAACGATACAACGTAAATACATCCAAACTGCTCCGCTTTGCCGGCCGTCGTGACAAGCGGAGTGAAATAGAACAACTGCTAAAAAAGCACAGCATATGAGTACAGAGCCATTAGACATTGAACAATCGGAAGACATTGTACTGGATGACAAGCAACTCGTTTGTCTGCTCACCAATGAAATCAAAACAGCCAAACCACAGGAAGAAAACCTGCAGTCGGTCATCCGTATGCTCAACGAAGAGTATGGATTTGACCTGACAGATATGGAGCGTGATTTCAAAATTGAGTATACCGACCCCGATACCAACAAAACCAAAAAACAGAAGGTAGACCTGGTGGTATTCACCAAGGGGGCAGATCACGATCAGGAAAATATTATCCGGGCCTGTATTGTGCTCGATGACAAAACCAAAGAGAACGATAAGAAGAAAGGTATAGTAGCCACTTTGGAAAATGCGATGGGGGCATTGGACAACTGTGAATTTGGCCTCTGGACCAATGGCTCCATGAATCACTTTCTGCACCGCGAATCGGATGCTGTAGGTTTTGATTATGTCTTCACAGATATATCTGATTTTCCAGGCGAGGGGGAAACACTGGAAGACCTTGACCGTGCCGACCGCTCATACAGCCGAAAACCGGCCAACGATTCCATGATCAAAGTGTTCAAACGCTGCCACGATTATATCTATGGAAACGAAGGCAGAAAGAAAGATGCTTTCTGGCAGCTGCTGAATCTCATCTTCTGTAAACTCTACGATGAGAAGCGCCGGTTTATTTGTGCGGAAAAAGGCGAAAGCTACCGCCGGAAGTTTTGGGTAGGCATCAAAGAACAGAATACCGATGAAGGCCGCAAAGAAGTAGCCAAACGCATTAAAGGCCTCTTTGAAGAACTGAAAACCGACGAAATATTTTCCGAAGTATTCGAAGGAAACGAATCTATTGGCCTGACAGATAAAGGTCTTGCCTACATAGCGGGCGAATTATCTCGCTATTCTTTTCTCGATGCTTCCGTAGATGTAAAGGGCCTGGCTTATGAAACCATTGTGAGCAACACGCTGAAGCAGGAAGCTGGACAGTTCTTTACACCCCGCAACATCATTAGGGCAATGGTAGAAATGATGGATCCGGAAGAACACCACCGGGTGCTGGATCCGGCATGCGGCTCGGGTGGTTTTTTAGTGATGGTGCTCGACCATGTTCGGAAGAAAATCGCCAAACAAATGTTCCCGCATTTGGACGGTCCTTTGTTGGCTGAAAAGTTCAACTCATATGAAGTGAACGAGCGGGTGAAGCAATATGCAGAACATTCCATTTTTGGCTTCGACTTTGACCCCGACCTAAAGAAAGCTGCCCGTATGAATATGGTGATGGCAGGTGATGGCCATGCCAACATCTTTCACGTGAACTCCTTGGCCTATCCCAATTGGGAACATCCGGAAGAGATATCCAAGATCAAAGAAGCCCTGGAAAAGAGCCTTGATTTTTTGGAAGATTATGAAGGTGGCTTATTGGATGATGCCCGTGGCAAGTTCGACCTCATATTTACCAACCCACCATTTGGCGCCAAAGTAAAGGTGGAACCAGAAATTGCGAATCGGTATCAACTTTCACAATACAGCACAGCCCCCGAAGTGTTGTTTATTGAGGCCTGCTACGACCTTTTGAAAGAAGGAGGTCGTGTGGGCATTGTATTACCCGATGGCATCCTTGGCAATCCAAATACGCTACCAGTACGTGAGTGGATTCTGGAACGATTTAAAATACTTGCTTCGGTTGATCTTGCTGTTGAAGCATTCCTCCCGCAAGTGGGGGTGCAGGCTTCCCTCCTTTTCTTACAGAAAAAATCTGAATTGGAAAAGCAACTGGCTGCCGATGGAGAGGAAGATTATGAAGTATTTATGGCAATTGCTGAAAAGCTGGGCAAAGACAGAAGAGGAAATCCAATCTACCAGCGGGATGAAGATGGTGCCGAAATTCTTTTTGATACAGAAACACAATATGTGGTACACAAAAGAAACAATACATCAGAGGTCAGAAAAAGGCGCGAAAAACTAAAATGGCTAGATGATGATCCGCCCTCGATCACCAAAAGTTATTTCAATTTTTTAAAAGGAGAGAGTTTATGAAAGCGGGTAGGGTACAGTCAAAATATATTTGTGAAAGCGGACGACTTAATTCAGATTTTCACTTAACTCAAGGTGTTATTTATGACAGGCAATTTCGTTTAAGAGATCATTATACACTAAAAGAAGTGACGTCAGATATCTTTTGTGCTGGCAGAAGTAAACGAATATATGTCGGAGAGAAACACGGAATACCGTACTTGGGAAATACGGATATATTATCCTCCTCCCCTTTGGTTGGCTGTAAATATGCATCTGCTAAATTTTGGAACGAAAAAAAAGGCTTTTTAAGTGAAGGAATGATTCTAACTGGTCGTGTTGGCCAAAATACGGTGGGTTCATACACATTTGCTTCAAGGGAAATCAGCGGGTGTCTGGGTTCAGACAACGTGATAAGGATAATCCCAAATGGAAAGGTTAAGACCGGCTTTTTATATTCATTCTTAGCTAGCAGATATGGATTTCATCTCTCACGCCGACACATTAGCGGTAATGCTCAACCGTTTGTAACGGAGGAAATGTTAGCTGGAATTCCTATTCCTCGCTTTGAAGACGATAAACAACAAGTAATTCACGACCTGACTACCAAAGCATGGCAAAATAGAGATGAAGCAAATCTTAAAATAAGAGAGGCAACTGAGTTTTATCACCAAGAACTCTCTTTATCAAAGTCTCTGTTAAACAAACTGTCTCAACCTTTAGAAAGAAATATTGCGAATACATTCAAAGTATCGGTTTCAAATAACCTGTTTCACACCTTTAGGGCCAGAAATTTTAGTCCGAGGAAAGGAGAGATTATAAGTTTTTTAAAGACTGGAAAATACGATACTCTAAAAGATGTTTTAATGTGCGACCCACATTATGGTGCTAGGTACAAACGTATTGAAGCGACATCAAAAAAATCAGTTGAACTATTATCACAAGGTGATCTCTTCAGTTTCAATCCGAAAGGCAAATATATCTCAGCAAAGCACATAAAGAATATCACCGAAGAGTCCGTTGCAAAAGGTACCATTCTAATACCAGGACAGGGCACTTTGGGTGAAAACGAAATATTTTCCAGAGCGAAATTCGTATGGGGATATCTTGAAGGTAAAGTCATTGCGGGCCATGCAATGCGATTCATCCCAAATATCAACAGAATTGACTCTGGATATCTATTTGCTGTACTTAACTCTCCTTTTTGGTTTCGTCTGTTTAGAAATACAGTGTATGGCACAAATCTACTCGGGTATATTGTTCCACTTCTAAATGAGTTGCCAGTTCCTCGGCTTGAACCTGCTTCAGAACTTCAAATAGGCGAAATGATGAAGATTGCATATGATAAGTTAACGATAGCAAATAAGTTGGAAAATAAAGCCTTTGCTATCCTTCAAAATGAAATTGAATCATGGCAAGAATAATCACACCGCCCTATTTCGATTCAGTTGTAAACGCTGGAGAAAAGCGTTTACTTGATTTTCTGGAAGTGCATCTTCCAGATGATTATTTCTTGTTGCCCAACCTGGAGATTGCTTCTACTAATCCAAGGAATAACAAAACGCAGTATTGGGAATATGATTTGGTGGTAATAGCACCACATGCCATTTATAATATTGAAAACAAGGATTGGCGTGGCCGTATTGAAGGTGGTGATACCTATTGGTATGTGAACGACAAGCAGAAACAAAACCCACTCAAACTGGGTCGCATAAAAACCGCAATCCTTGCTTCTAAGATCAAAGAGCACAATCTAGCTTGGTCAAAAGCGTGGATTCAAAACCTGCTAACCCTTTCCTATCCCAATAGTTACGCACCGGATATTTTCGACGAAGCGGCAAGGCTTTCCTTTGAGTTGAAGCCAGCCCTCATTGATTATATCACAGACCCACTTTCGGTTGGTCAAACAGCTAATGCCATCAAGAGTATCCAACAATAGTTGGTACAGTTTATCATTGGTAGCCATGCTAAGAAAAAGCCTGAAGACAAACGGGAGGTGGAAGGCTATGAAATATTGGATATCCTGCAGCAGGAACAAAACTTTATAGAATACCTGGTCAAGCCCAAGGGCGTCACTTCCACCATTCGCAAGCGGGTAAAGGAATATGCACTGCAAGTTTCAGGCCTTTCCCTACCAGAACTCCAAAAGCGCCAGGACATCATCACCAACCAATATCATGCTTTATCTAAGATCAAAACCAAGCCCTTCATTTTAAATGTGGAGTTTAAGATCGATGAAGAAAACCATGTCTTCTACGAGATATCCGACTTTCTGGACGAGAACTCCTTAAGAGCAGAAGCCCGCAGCCGCACCTTCACATTCAATGAAAAAATTGGCTTCATCAAAAACATCATTGCTGCCTTACGAGAAGCCCACAAGGAAAACATCTTTCACCGAGATATTAACCCCGATAACATTTATGTAAGTGGTGGCTATGCATTTCTTGGCAATTTTGGAAAGGCCTACTTCACCGACCATAACCAGCAAGGCTATACGGTAATGGCCACCTTGAATGAAACCAATGCCACAGCCTACCATCCGCTGGAGCTTACCGTGGGCGATGCCTCCCGGTCATCAGATATTTATTCCTTAGGTATTCTCATCTATTGGTTGTTCACCGGGCAGGAACCAGTCCGTTCCCCATTTGCTTTAGATAAGATGGGCGGCAAACTAACGCCCAATTTGCTCCCTTCTGCCATCAATGGCAATCTCCCCAAATGGCTCGATGAGCTTTGCAATAAAACAATCGTGGTTGAGCGGGAAGACAGATGGGATAATGTAGATGAGCTGGAAGCGTTCCTCAATCAGAAACTGAAAGAGAACGACTCTCAACCAGCAGGCCAAACAGCTAAGCAACCGTCCTCACTTCCATCGACCATTGTTGAAGAATTGAAAGAAGGTGATCGGGTTGGTGACTATACCATTTACCAAGCGACTGGGCAAGGGTGGCTATTCCGAGGTTTTCAAAGTAAGGCACACCCTGCAGGGAAAAGACTATGCTTTGAAGTTGTTTCACGAAAGCGTTAATCGTGCCAGCGTTACAGATGAGTATAACGCATTGCGTGATCTCAACCATCCGAATATTGTAAAGTTCATCTGGAACGGAACAGTTCCCAGTGGCCAGTTCTACACAGTTACTGAATACCTGGAGGGCGAAAACCTCAGTGTTTACACCCGCACAGATGCAAGACTGCCCATTGCCAGAGTATACGAAGTGGCGCATGATATCCTGTCTGCCCTTCGGGAGATGCAACAGCAGGAAAACCCCATCCTGCACCGGGATATAAAACCACAGAACATCATGTGGGATAAACAGGAAAAGTTTGTACTTATTGATTTCAATGTAGCCTCACTGGTAGCAGATAACAAAGACTTCGTAGGTACCAACCCCTACCTGGCGCCCGACCTGATTGAAGATTCCAAAGTGCATTGGGATAAATCTGCTGATTTGTTTGCCCTCGGCATTACACTTTATGAACTCATAGCCAAACAGTATCCTTGGGCGCCAGATCGTTTTCCCAGAGTCAGCAAGGACCCTGAGCCACTTAGTAAATGGGTAAATACAGTATCGCCAGCATTTGAAGCCTTCATTCACAAGGCTATTTCAACAAAACCGAATATTCGGTTTAAGGATGCGGCTGAAATGTTGAATGCGCTGGAAGCAATTGGTAAAGATGGCGTTTTACAACCCTTGAATACTGCACCCGTGGCAGCGCCAGCTATTCGTACTTCGGACATAGATATAGTTGAGTATCTCAATTCGCTATACAGCCAGTCTAAGCATGGTAATGCTGGTACACGGGCCAGCCACGAAACCAAAGAGCTGGACCGACTTACCTACACAAAAACCAAACTGGATACCAACCTTATCCCAGCCATACTGGATGGAGCAGTACAAATTGGTGATCATTACAGGAAATGCCGGCGATGGAAAAACAGCTTTCATCAAGCGAATTGAAGAGGATAATTCTATTAAAAGCCTCTCCCGATTCCACCATAAAAACGGAGCCCGATTCGAGATCAATGCTGTTCCTTTTGAAAGCAACTACGACGGATCACAAGACGAAAATGACAAATTCAATAATGATGTACTTGAAGCTTTCTTTTCACCATTTGTTGGTTTAACCAACTACAACAAGGCTAATGAAGGCCGGCTGATTGCCATTAACGAAGGACGACTTATCGAGTTCTTAAGTACATCTGTCCATTTTAAGAACATGGCCAATGCCATTGAAGAATATTTCTATCAGGAAGGTCACTCTCCCTTGCCAGAGGGTTTATTGATTATCAACCTGAATCTTCGTTCCGTAGTGGCAGGAGACGCAGACAATCCTAGTCTTTTCCGAAAACAGGTAAAAGCATTAACAGACAAGTCATTGTGGCTAAAATGTCAACAGTGCCCTGTTAAATCTCATTGCTTCATCCGCTACAATGTTGAGTCGTTTAATGACCCTGCTTCCGGGGATGAAGTCACCGCAAGAATGGAGTGGCTGCTCCGAGCAGTAAGTCTCAAACGGGAACTGCACATCACCATGCGTGATTTGAGGTCTTTTATAGCTTTCATGCTAACACGTGATTACAGCTGTAAAGACGTTGATGCATCGCTGCAAACCGAAGATCCGCTGGCGATTTGGAACCATTACTACTTCAACATTTCTGATCCGGCTGCCGCAGATGGAGGAAATCAAGACAGGTTAATAAAGCTCGTAAGAGAAACCGACATCGGCAGTGTAGCGATCCCTCACCTCGACAGAGAATTGTTCTTTGGTAAACACAAATCAAAAGACTACCTGGAGTTTGCAGAAAGAGAGTTGAATTTACTCGACCAATTTAACCAAAACAAAAACCTTAGTCCGGCCCACGAGCAAACGTCAGAATCTATTTCAAGACTACAGCGCATTCATAAGGCCTTCATACGACATCATTACTACGAAGGAAGAGCAGAACTAATAGACACAGATTTAGGCAATGTCCAAATACCTTCCTTCCTAAGACGTATTCCATATCAGTCGCTTTTCACCTTTGTTGATCTGTTGAAAACCGGGGATAAAGACGATCCAACCAAACGGTCTATTTCACGTGCCATCTCACTCAATGAAGGCTGCGACAACGTTGCCATCGATAGTAAGTATCTAACCCTTGGCTCAACAGAGATCGAAGATCCCATCAGTAAATCATTCCGCCTTTTCGCTTTAGATCGATTCGAGCTGTATGTAAATAAAACTGATCACCTAACCAAGTACCTTGAGTACTTCCCGGATAGCCTGGTCTTCAGACACAAAGCGCAAAAGCACATCAAGCTCACGATATCATTGGACCTGTATGAAATGTTGTATTTCATACAAAAAGGTTTCAGTCCATCTTTAAATGATATCCGCGGCAAATTCATTGAACTGATCATTTTCAAAAATCTGTTGGAGAATTTGAGCTACAAAGAGGTGGTAGTCACCAGAGACAATATTGAGTACTTCAAGATTTCAGTTCAACCAAATCACAAACTTCACCTTGAACCAATGAACCTGTAATCATGCCTATCAAGCTTAATAAAGAAGAGAGCGTTTTCCGCAACGAACTGATTTTTGCAGGCGATGCGAAGCAGGTGAACATTGACAATACGCTTGTCAATCTCTTCATGCTTTTGCGCCATAACGGAATACGTCCCAAACAGCGTGCCCGATCTGGCGACAATACAATAATTGAAGTCGAAACCATCAAAGAGATATTCAGAAGGCTAGAATTGAGCGATGCAGTTTCTGGCTTTAGAGATAACCCATTAGGCACAGAGCTCTGGATAAGAAGCAACTTAGTGAACATGGTTTATAGGGGCAACTCGGACAAAGAAAAAATATCCTCTCTGCGTCCAATTCATTTAGAATCTTACCGACTCCGTAATGCCACCAGTACCCGTGACTATAACAATGCAGATCAGGTTTTTTTGATGTTGGGTGCTGAACCTGCTATTAGAGATGAGCTCATATCTTTTCTTTCAGAAGGCTGGGACAAGGTTACAGGACAGATAAACACGTTTGACTCCCTCGATGTGGATAGCTTAGGGCTTCTTCAATTAATTAAAAATATTAGCACTGGCTTCAAAACAAGCAGTACTGGTTTGAATAACATTAAACCAATTCTTGAAAAACAAGCTAAGCTCTTCTGTGAAGACATTAGGAAACTATTAGTGTATAAGCGAATTATCCCTCGCAACGTGATGATTGATTATTTAAAGACCATCACATCTTTCCACCTTTCAATCTATCTCCAAAACCTTATTCAGCTTTTACCAAAAATGATTACAGCTGGCACTACCGAAGTCACCTCTCAGTGGTCAATTGTAGTGGACTTGACGGATAACGTGGATAGTAAGGTGGCATCTCTTGCTGCAGCCGACGCAGAAATAATGAGCAACTCCATTTACGATTACATTAAAGCAACATTTCAAATAAATGCTGCCTTAAGGCGTCTCAGCTTAAACAAAACTAATTCTGATCATTTAGCCAAGGCCTTAGAAATTCTTTCAAAACGAGATGACCAATTTGATCTTTACTTCAATGTGCTATGGGACGCAATCGTGCAAAACCTGAATGATGACGACAGAAATTTGTTAGAGGAGATTGGCAAATATGAAACCAAACACTTTGACAAATACATTGAAGCTATCATGAAAGCCAGAACTGGCTATTTGTATCCATACCATGTACAACTTCTTGATGCCCTTTCACAGAAAAATACAGAAAGAGGGATCCTTGCACAAGGAAGAAGCAGGAAGCATCCACGCCGCTTTGTGCTGGGTACTCGTTTATTGGAGGCGCTGGTGCAAATTCTTGTTTTAAGAAACGATGGTAACAAATATTATACAACAAGCCTATCGATAGAAGAACTTACTCAGGAGCTTCGCGAAAGGTATGGTCTCATTATTAACGGCAACGATGATTCCAGATTTGCCAACTCCAACGTCTATACTAAACAGGCCTTTAGAGAAAATCTCACAGCATTCAAATCAAAGTTGCGACAAATTGGCTTCTATACAGAGTTAAGCGACGCATACATCCTTCAGAAAGTTAGACCTCGTTATATCTTAAATGCCTAATTGATGCACACTTCCATTTCCCCATATTTCCAAGAGATAATTGATTTGCTACTCGAACTCAATAGTGCGGAGCTGTTGAATGCAAAGCCTGGCCACTGCATGAAAATCACAGGTTTTGGTGAAGCTGAGTTAAACTACATTCTTGAAAAAGTAAGAAAGACATATCCTCGCATAGACAGCTTTATCATTTCAGATGATCGATCAAGTAGCAACCATATTTCAGCCAGTAAGCTGATTGAATTGCGCAATAAGGAAGAAAAACCTTTACTTATACTTATTCCTGCTTCAAGCCGCACTGCAGCCGAGGATTCCTATGGAAATAATACTTTCAAAGACCTATCGTTAGATGACATTGAGGCTCGTTTGAAAATTAAAATGCTTAGTCTGGTGCCTGTAGAATGGTATTCAAATGTTGTTTTCATTCTAAAATCATTTGAAAAGCAAGCAAGTGCTTTAAGTAATGCCATCAAATACCTACTGGAACTTAAAAAGCAGGGATTTACCTCAGAAAGTATTGGCAACAATCTCTACTTCTTTGGTTTAATTCCAGATAGCAAACTATTTACAGTAGAATTACAAACGAAAGCACGTTTGAATTTCAACATGCGTTGTTCGAGTCTGATGGCAACTTTTAACAAGCCAATCTATGACCGAATTTCTGAGATGCCCATCGAGCCCAATTCAATCCAGCCATACATTGTTAACTTTCTAAAAGCTGAAAGTGGCATTAGAAATGCAAGCCAATTATTCCAAAGGATCTTGGAGAATTATCCGGAGCTCAATTTTTGCAATTGGCCTATTCCTGAATTAGACACAAAGGGTATAAAACTTTTTACTACAGAAATTTCAAGCACTGATTTCAAATTGGAGGAAGGCACCAAAGTGCTGCATGCTAATTCAACGAGAGCGTCCAAAGTAAAGGTTAAGTTCAACACGCAGCCCAATCCATCGGAAATTTCAGAACTGCGTTCTTTTCGAATTATCCTGATGAGGGTAACCGGTGGTGCTGGTGAGGAGGTTACTGTACTGAAGAAAATAAAAAACACAACCTCAGGACGGTCTTACAGAGAGGCAACTGTAGAGCTACATCCTAATGTTGTTGAAGAAGGTTCATATTTTTTCAAAGTTTATGCAGAAGATGAGCATGGTAATGTCCTGAATGCAGATGATGAATTTAAAGAGGCTTCTATACAAATGGAATGGGAGCGTCAAAAAACAGAAAATCCTGATTTGCTTAAATCAAGCTTTGACTTTAAACTGACTTGTGATTCGGATGACTTCCATTTTCAGGTAGAAGAAGGTGAAGAACTACTGGATAATATTCGAAAGGACAAGATTCATAATGTAACTGAAGCCTATTTCAAGTTTAGGATTGAAGACCTTAGAAAAGGTATTCGCTTACAATCACCCGTACCGACAGAAGACTCTAACACATGGCAGGACGGTCCAAAACCAAAGCAATTAGCCACTTTCCATATTGCATACAATACTCGGCACAATTATCAGGTGAATATCCCTTCCAAGCTCCGCGAATTGGAGTGGCTATTCTTGAATAACGCAAATGAAATCGGTACTGTTGTCTGTGAGCTCAGTCCGAATGCGAGTGAAATTGCATTTCGCTCAGCATCATTTCGCTCCAGTGTCTTAAACAGTATTATAGATACTGATATTGTTTCACTTCGTCAGCAACTTTTCAAAAGCATTCTTCAGTCAAATATTGCAGGCAATGGAATAGTTGAAACTACCAATCTCATTTACCTGAGAAACCAGATTGAAGCCTACATTCTTTCATGGAGTTCTTGGGTAGCCCAATTAAAGTCCAAATTGGGAGATAAGCTTATATCCAATGAAGAGAAAGAGGAGTTACAGCGCTTTCTTGCCGAACTGCAATTCAGCGACTTAATAAAGCTCAAGACAAACTTACCAGACGGCACCCCGATTGAAGCCTTGCTATTATCACCAATCCATCCACTAAGGTTAAGTTGGTTTGTACAACTTATCGATCATATAACGATTGGGAAGTAAAAACGCTCGAATTTCCAGGACATCAGAAGGCCTGGTTCAAAGGATTGAGCGAACTTTTTGAAGGAGAATTATATCCTGAAAATAACCCTTTAGTTATAGTGGAGCCGAACGGCCTCAAAAATTATCACTACACAGGCGAATTAATGCAAAGCTGGGGTATTTATCTGGCTTCTCCGATAGACAATTCCTCAGTAAACAGCACTTCGATAGACCGGCAATTGACACAGTACTTTCGGCTACTCCTTAATGTAACCAGGGAAAACTTTGTAGACAATGATGTGAACTTAAAGTTGGTTGTCCGGCAAATCAAGAATTATAGGGCACAACACCCCTACACCGATAAATTGATTCTAAACATATTTAATGCAGGTGATGCATTCATCTTTGCAGATGCATTTGTGGAACTTGAATCTGAACCTGATTTCGAAAATGTCAAATATGAAGTACGCATTTTCAGAGGGCATGATAGAATCATTGAACATGGCGAAGGATTGAAAAACCTGCTTAATCCGGAATCGAATATTCGCGATGAAGCAGAAGCCTTTGCACAGCCCTCTGACAACCGCCTTTTCCCCAAGCTTCGCTTTTCAATAAACATGATTGAAGAGTATATACGCCAGCCTCATCTCTTCACTTCCCACATAAGCTTCTTCATAAGCCCTTTCCCAGTTCGCGTAGAACTTTTCAAACCCAATCTGCCATCACGCTGCTTCTTTCTGAATGGCCTCATTACAGATTCGGCACTCAATGTATCCACTGCAAATGATGAGACTAAATGGAATCGTTATATTTTAGCCTCCAATCTTTCTAGCTGGAAAAATGAATTATCAAATGCAGCAGGGCTGTTCTTTGACTGCTTGCAGTCATTCACGGCCGGCACCCTGGCTTCCAGACCAACAGATTCCTTACCATCCACTCAAATCACACTAAATGCGTTGGATAAAGTATTACTGGCCCATCTGCACAATCATTCTGATTGGGTAATCACTTATGATAGAAACTTGGGGCCAGAAGTGTTTGATCTTCCTTCAAAAGATAACTCAATTCCATTCTTGTTAGATTACATTCCTGGTGATGAAGTATCAGGCATTTCTTCCTTTTTAACCACGAGGCCAACATCTGAAGTTTTGGCTTTGCTGGGTCCTCATTTTCAGGAATTTGGCCTTAACATCGACAACGAGTCTGATAGTCGTACCATACATCAATTGCTGGAAGATTTAAGGGCAGTAAGCAGTTCTCTTATCCTGCAACTCAATTCAACAAAGAATAAGGCGTTCGAAGTAATTGGCTCTGCATTTACCAAACGGGTGCTCGAAAAGAAAGGGCTATTGCAGGAGAGCTTTCTGATCCCACCGATCTCCATCAGGACTTGTTTGAAGATCGCCGACAGAAACAAAAAGCAGGGCTGATAATCTGCTCATTTCTATTGATTGCGAAAAACGGCAAATCTCTGTTACTGTAATTGAAGTAAAATGTCGCAAAGCGCTGACAGAGGCTGAAAGAGCCGACCTCAAGCTAAAGATGAGGCAACAGATTCTGAATACAATTGAAGCTATTAGGTCTCACTACGATCCTGAATATCATCTTTCATTCGATCGCCTTGACCGGGAAATAAAAAATAAGGAACTTAAGTCACTACTCTCATTCTACTTAGATCGGGCATCGAGGTACGAGTACTTGTCAGACAAAGCTTATGGCGCATATAATGACTTCTTACAGAATTTAGATGAGGGCTTCTCATTTAAGTTTCAGCAGCTAGGACTCATCTTTGAACTCGGTTTCCCTAAAAGGCACCTGAAGGAGTCAATAGATGCAGATTGTACATTCTTCACCTTTGGTGAACGTGTGATCAAGGATATTCTTGATCCTGATTCTGACCTCAATACAAGGCGCCTGGAGGAGAAAGTACTGGACGACGAACTGAGCGAAGCAGTTGGTATTAACCAGAAGCTCAGAGCGTTTATTCAGCAATTCAAAATCGAAAGCAAAAAGACGAGTGAACATTTAGCATCAGAAAACACTCAGTCTGAGGACACAACACAAAGCGCAGACCACGAAGTCCCAGACACTTCTGCCAACGAAAATCCAATTTCATCGTTGGCAGATAAAAACAGTCGCCGAAATGATGAAGACGATGAAGGTGGTATTATTGATACTTCAAATACGCCAATTGATACGCCGCCTATTGAACCTGCGAATATCATTGAACATGAGGCCCCGGAATATGATGTAATGATTGGTAAAAATGGAGATAGTACCCAGTTCGGAATCCTCGGAAAAACCGTGACAGGAAAATCAATAGCTGTGGATCTTAGCGAAACCAACACCATAAGTCTTTTTGGCGTGCAGGGTGGCGGCAAAAGTTATACTATTGGAACAGTGACAGAAATGGTTCTAAAACCATTCAACAAAGTCAACAAGATAGAAGCGCCACTGGCAGGTGTCATATTTCATTACAGCGAGAGCATGGATTATGAGCCAGAGTTCACTTCAATGATTTACCCAAATGACAAGGATGCCGAATTAAGAAAGCTAAAGCAAGAATTTGGCGCAGAGCCAGGTCGAATTGAAGATGTGGTTTTGCTTACCCCAAAGGATAAAGTAGAAGCAAGAAAGGTGGAATACCCTTCAATTGACGTTTTTCCTATTGCCTTCAATTCAAAAGAACTGAATGTGCAAGACTGGATGTTCTTGCTGGGAGCTATCGGCAATGATTCGACCTATATCAAACAGTTGAAGGCCATCATGAAGGATCGACGGAATAACTTATCGCTGGATCATATTGGACTCAGTGTAGAGATTTCGGAACTCCTATCAAATAGTCAGAAAGCATTGGCCAAACAAAAGCTGAGCTTTGCCAGGGAGTACATAGATGATGCTGTGTATCTACGTGATCAATTGAAGCCTGGCCGACTAATAATCGTAGACCTTCGTGATGAATTTATTGTGAAGGACGAAGCTCTCGGCTTGTTCGTAATTATGCTCAATATTTTCTCTGGAGTCAAAAACTGGAAAGGTGTGCATTTCAATAAGTTCATTGTGTTTGATGAGGCCCATAAATACATGGACAACAAAGACCTCACAGGCAACATAGTAACTGCTATCAGAGAAATGCGCCACAAGGGAGTAAGTATAATGATTGCCAGCCAGGATCCACCTAGCCTTCCTAACGAGATAATTGAACTGAGCAGTATTGTCCTGTTGCACAAATTCAACAGTCCGCAATGGTTAAAGCACATTCAGAAATCTGTCACCCAACTTAGTGCATTAACACCCGCTGACATGAGTGCATTAATGCCCGGTGAAGGTTTCCTTTGGTCGTCCAAAGCTTCTGACAAAGCAATAACAGTGAAGCCTGTAAAAATTTCAACCAGACCCCGTGTTACCAAACACGGTGGAGGAACAATCCAAGCTACTGGTCAAAAATGAAAGTGTGGAGTCATACAGTAAAAGGTCGAAAGCCTGTTAATGAGGATTACTTGCTATATCAAGACCTGGGCGATGGTAGATACATTTGCCTGATTGCTGATGGTATGGGTGGCTATGCCAAAGGAGATGTGGCTGCCAAACTGGTTGCGGAAAATATGTTAGCACTTCTCTCTTCGCAAAAGCAAGTCGATCGAGCCTGATTCAAATTGGCATCAACAAAGCCAATTTGGCCTTACGCCAAATGCGAACCCGTACCTGTGAAAAATCAGGCGCTACGCTTGGAGGTGTTTACATAGAAGGTAATAAGGCAATTTGCTTCTGGGTCGGTGATGTCAAAATCCTTCACTTCAGAAATAACGAACTCGTATTCGAATCCAAGCCGCATTCCTTAACAACTGAGCTACAGGAGCGAGGTATAGTTATGGATGCTGGAGCCATCGCATCCCACCGCCATATTGTTACAAGATCTATTCAAGGTGACGATTCAAATCCGATTGCAGACTTCTATGAAACCTCTCAACTATCACATGATGATTCTTTTCTCCTATGCTCTGATGGTTTCCCTCTGCAGCAAATCTATTCCGCTTCCTTTATGGAAAACATGCTAATTTCCATACAGACGCATGGCATTACCGCAAATGCTTCAGACGATTCATCTGTGGCGTTTATTGCCGTTTAAACAAAAGCACTCGATGCTCATATTCAAATGTGTTTCTAAAAACCAAGTTTAACTTCCACACTTCATGGAAATAGACCTTGTTAAATGGTTTGACACCCAAAAAGGATTCGGTGTACTGGTAAATCCCGAGCAGGACTTAATCTTTATTTATTGAACTAGGTTGTGGAAGAAACCAGAAAAATAAAATTATGAATTTCGTTAAACGGCAAAATGCTAAAATCCTTGGCGGGCCACCAGTCGATATAGCCCTGGTACAATTCTTTGAATATTTGACAAGCTGCTGCCAAATGCCAACAACTTTATAGGACTTCCAAATATTGTCCCGTTTTTCTAGAACCTATCTAAAAAACAAAAAGGCCATTCCAAAATCAGAAAGCTCTATTAATATTTACTGTGGAAAAATTGTGGTAACTTACCTTTGACTGCTAATTAAAATATCTTAACCACACCAATAGCTATGCTGGAAATTGAGTTCAAATACTTTCTTGATAACAAGAAAGAACTCGTTGGCAAGTACGCCTCCAAATTTATTGTTATCAGAGGTCAAGAAGTTGTAGGTGTCTTTGATTCCGAAATTGAAGCATTGCTTGATTCACAAGATAAGTATCAGGCTGGTACTTTCCTTATACAACTTTGTGACCCTAATGAAGCATCATACTCCCAAACCTTTCACTCAAGAGTAGTATTTATTTAATGCAGGAATTAAAGTCCGCCAAAAATCATAAAGGCCAATCCTTTACAGTTTCTTCTCAAACCCGCCTCCGAGAAATAATTACTGAGTGCCATGTTTCCCTTCCTTTCAAGCCAGGGGTCTCGCCAGGTTCACACCCGACACCTCAGCCTACAAAGGCTCTTTGGGATACTGGAGCTACTAGTTGCGCAATTACACGAGATTTAGCAATTAGATTAGGATTATCCCCTACTGGAAAAGCACAAGTGCATCATGCGGATGGAGTTACAGAAAAGAATACTTATTTCGTAAATATCTTTTTACCAAACAAAGTCGCATTTGTATTCATTCCAGTAACTGAATGCGAATCTACTGCAGGTGCTTTCGATATAATTATTGGCATGGATTTGATTACCCGCGGCGATTTCGCAATTACCAATCAAGGCGGCAAGACAACAATATCTTTCAGAGTTCCTTCGAACACCACGATTGACTTCAATACTGACGACAATCTGGATGCAAATAACAATTCTGTTCCAGGCCCTAAATCGGCAGAACAACAATCTACTACTAATTTTACGGGTGTTTCACAAAATGCGCCATGCCCTTGTGGAAGCGGCAAGAAATTCAAGAGGTGTCACGGTAAAGTCTAATCCGAATTAGGTTTGCCTGTAATACTTATTACTTTCAATAGTGCCCCCATTAATCCCGGCCAATCTGAAGTTCGTAACCCGGCGGAAGCATTGTTTCTAATATTGATGTAGTTCCTGATAATTTAGCCCATCACTACACTTCAAATATTAGGGCCAATTTAGAAGTCTAACAGTTTTACATTTATTATCTAGTTCAAGCATACCATAAATGCGATGCATAATCAAAGAGGCAACTTAAGGGTCGAGCAATCCATAAATTGTTCTGGAAAATTGGCAAATCTTCATCTTATACCTGTATTGAAAGAGGATGAATATTTAGTTAAGCCGATTGATTTGGATGGCGATGCACCCAAGCAATTTATCAAGGCTTACTTTTTTTGAGCCAGATAGTGTGGTTCGAAAGTCTTCATCTAAATCCTGGCATTCCTTCATTGCAAAAACTGCAGAGAAGTGGTACCCGCATGAGTCAGTAATTGAATACATGATTAACCGTATTGGTCAGGTGCTTGATCCAAAAATGAATGAAATCAAGTTGGTGCAAGCAAACGGGCAAATCAGATTTTGCAGCAAGTTTTTTCTGAACCGGGACGAAAGGTTGATTCACGGTGCCGAAATATGTGGCGAGCACCTAGGCGACTTAACCATGGCTGAAGAAATTGCGAACAATAAGAAAACCTCCAGAGAGCTATTCACTTTCGAGTTTATAAGAGATTCGATTCGCACAGTTTTCCCCGAGAATTTTGAAGCATTGACTACTGAGCTTGTTAAAATGATCGCTTTTGATGCTCTTGTAGGTAACAATGACCGCCATTTTTACAATTGGGGAGTCATAGGCACAATGAAAAAAAGTAAAAAATTGCCTACTTTTGCCCCCCTTTACGATTCAGCAAGAGGTTTATTTTGGAATTATAGTGACGAAAATCTTAAAAACCTATTGAAAGCAGGACAAAAAAAGGTTTTGTCGTATATTGAAAATGCCTCTCCGAGGATAAGCATTGAAGATAATTCCAAAGCGAACCATTTTGAACTAGTAGATTTTGTAGGGAGACTAAACCATGAATATGATCAGATTGTAAAATCAATGTCCAGTCTGGAAAATGAGCTAAAGGTTTTGGAAATGCTTGAAAAAGAGTTCTTTCCGATGTTCATTCAAGCTAGAAAATCATTAATCAAAGAGGTAATTCAAACCCGGTTTAAAAAAATAAGGGGGTACTGATTATGTTGCGTAAAATCATCAACTGGTTTAGCAAAAGCGAGGACGATCGTGAATTGCAAATACAATTGCCACAGGGCGAAGACTCTAAATTTACTTTATCAATTGACAACTTAAAAATCGGTTGGCTTTATTGTGAAGGCAGCTACTGGTATTTTAAATATTCTGAAGAGTTTAAACAGCACTCGAACGAATACAACCATATCGTTGGATTTCCGGATTTGAATAAAGTCTACAAAAGCGAAACACTTTGGCCTTTTTTTTCAAATTCGTATCCCTGGTTTAAAGCAGCCAGCCGTACAGGAAATAATTGAAAAGGAAAACATTGACAAATCAAATGAAGCGGCTCTTCTTAAGCGTTTTGGTAAGAAAACAATTTCTAATCCTTACGAACTTGTTCCTTCATTTTAAATAATGCTTTTTACCGGAATATAATTAAGGCCTACTTATGAAGTAGGCCTTAATTATTATACTCCACATAGAACTATTTCATTCCAAGTATTGTCTTCCCATTTGCTTAGAATTAAATATCCAGTGGTGAATCTGTGGCCAAACAAACACCCCATACCCGACACCATTCGCTATCATCAGTAACCACACACTCACACATGAAATACATCCTCATCATTGGTTTGCTGCTTTCCTGCAGCATTCAACATAAACGTCTCCGTTAAACTAACTATTATTCTGAAAATTCTTTGTGAAATACTCCATTTACCCAATGGTAGAAGATCCAACAGGCTCACTTCGATTTTAAGCCGTTGGCATTATTAATTGTAACTACAGTAGAGAAGCATGCTTTTCAGCTCTCCTGACCAAATCCCATGTTACCAAAAGCATTTATGGTACTAGTTCATTCACACATTCTTCTATAACATTTATAGATTCAATTAGAACAAAGTTGCCATTCCACTGATGGCTAAAAGCGAACCGTCCCACGGTCATTCCGCGGAGTTGTGTTCCAGTCAAACTGAATGGTGCCGCCCTTACTAACTTTATAAAAGAGTCCCAAGCTTTGTCACTTTTATGCGCAATTCCATTACGAATTCTTTTCAGCTTGTCGATATCATTTTGTCTTGCCAATGATGTTGGATATCTATGTCCTGCAGCTAAATAGTTATTTGCTCTTTTTTGAACAACACTATAATCCCACTCAATAAACTTTTCAGGACTATCCGGATGATTTAAAATCTTTTCAGCATATCGCATTGGAGCACCAATTGTCCTAAATTTCTTAATGTCCTTTTTCAAAAATCCATCATTGGTTGTTGCGAGGTCTATAATCAATATTTCTTGAATAAATTCTTCCCAATGTGTCCATGTACTTAGTAGTAATCCTTCTGTCAGCTTGTGGGCATCAGGAAAAGTAAATGGTCTATGGAGTCCACTTTGAGCATGTAGCTTATTATAAACAGTCCTGATGTGGTTCAGGGTTGTCATAATTTCTGCTTTTGAATCGTTGACAGTTTTCATAAAAAACTTTGTAAAAAATAAATAAAAGAAAACTATAATCTATTTCACTTGCGGCAAGTTTCATAACGCTTTGTATGTTCAGTAGCAATAAAAAATTCGTAACTGTATTCCCTTTCGCCAATACAAATACGTTGCTCTAAAAATCCCTATCGTTTTTCACTTTTCCAAATGTTTACCATCTTTTGCCCAAAATATTTCGTCGCTGTATGCTGCTGGAATAGTGTGGGCAAGGAGTGTGACCTAACAAAAGGTCGGCGGTCTTCCATCGTTCGGCCAACAAAAACCTCGCCAGCCCGGCATGGCACTGCTGCAGGCCAACACACGCAGCTTTGTGCAGCAGAGCCATACCGCCCTGCGGGTGCTCCGCAAGCTCCGCAGGCTGTCGTGGTTTTTGGCCGCCCTCAGGTCGCCGCCGTCCGGCCCTTTTACTGGCTGCAGCCCAGCCTACCTTGGTTGGCTCCCTTACTTCCTTTCGCTTCCGTTCCGTTTCGCTGCACTACGCCTGCCAAGCCCAACGCACAATACCCATTTATTGGCCAGGCTTCGTTGGCTCCACTCTCACTACAACTACAGTCAGCGGTCGCTGCACTGCAGGATAGGCAGGCCTGCATCCATCGGGCCTCCACCACTTTCTTGTGCGCCGCCGGCTGGCCACCCTCAGCTGCGGGCCTGTACCCTCCAGCTTTCGGGCAGTCGCTCTGCTGACACAGCTCCGCTTTACCTGCCCTACAGCCTGCGGTCACGGTTTTTGCATCGTTGCGCTGTTCAACTGCTATTTGTGTTGATACTGTAGTAATAAAATGAAGCAGCGAAAAGCAAAAAACCGTGCCAGGCCCTTTGCGTATACGGACTGGTGCCTCCGCCTCACTTTGTCGCTGCATTCGTTCCTCATTCCGCTCCGCCGTTGCGGCTCCCGGCCCCAGCCTTCGGGTGGCTCGGCGCTGGCGGCGCTGAACTGAAGTACATATCCCAGCCATTTAAAGCCTTTGTATCTGCAGTACTAAGGTTTTGGGTGTGGTACCGTCGCTGTTTGACGATTTCGTTTCTATTCATCAGTCCGTTTTGTTGACATCCCTCAACAGTGGATGCAATGCTAAAGCAGCTACACAACGGACATGCATTTAGGTAATCAACATTTTCGGCAAAACTCCTTTATCAGTGTTCACCGTTTCCTTTTAAAAGAAGAGAAAAAAAGAGCAGCAAAGTTAGCTGCGGCCCCCCCACCGCACAAAGCCATCCTCGTATTTCCAAACCGAACGCAAAGGCCCACGCACAATCCCATCATTACGGTTTGGAAATACGAATGCCCACACCCCAAGGGCTTTCTTTTTTTCTTCTTTTTCTTTTAAAAGCAATGTTTATGAAAAACGCAAACGACGAACTGAGAGCCTACACCTGCACCGAAAATTATTACCGCCATCCGATTAGCCGGTTGCTCTACACCGATGGCGTATGTGCCATGGCTGAAAAGTTTCAGGCCTATTGGTTGATAGACCTGGTATTTAGCCACCAGCTCACGGCCAGTGTCAAAAAGGAAGGCTTTCAAAAATGGCTGCTGCAGCGCCTTACAGGCCATCGCTTTGTAGCCGTGGCTGATGATGGCAATGGCAAAGAGATTGCCCGGCAAGAAATTCAGTTCAGCGATTTCGCAGCCGACCAGTGTACCCCTGTACCTCATTGATGGCGTACTGCTGCTGCCATCCGAATACTAAAATGTGGGGCCCTTGCAAAAGCAAGGACCCTTTTCTATTTACTCATAGAAAGACTTACTTTCTACGCTTCTTTTAAAACCTGGCTGACCACCCATCGGCACAGATATTTCAGGTCCGGATTTTCCTGAAGATTGGATTGAAGTGTCAGACATATTCAAAGTATCACCTAAAGGTTGAGGCTCATCCTCTTTTACTGTTTCCTTTTCTTTCATTGTATTGATAATCTTACCATGTCCTCCCCTTACTGCCTTTAGTAAGAAACCGTTTTTTTGAAAAGCTGCGACATTGATTTTCAATCTGCCTGTCATTTGAAATTCCCATACAGCACACATCTGCCTATCTGTGACCGATCGCTGGACCGGGACCACTATGCATTACTCCCGTCCTAAGGCAGCAAGAACGAAACTGTTCTATGCTTATCCCAATAAGAGTGCAGAATTGATTGACAGTGACATTCTCAAGGCCGTTTTTCCATACATGCAATTTACAAAATACCTATGGCCAGTAATGAAAAAGCCCCCGCCGGAACCGGCAGGGCCTATTGTACTCAAGAACTCCGCTGCTATTAAGAACCGCTCACTTTCACCAGTGCCAGTGCGTTGTATGTACCATTCTTCAACGAGTACATACTACCGTTTACTTCCTGATAAAACTCAATACCCAATACGAGGAACAGTGGTTTGGTGCTGGCGGCTGTTACTGTGTTCGACAGGGTGAGTGCAGTGGTTGTGGTTGAATCAGGGCCACCAAGCACTCAGCACTCGGTCGAGTCAGATACATAGCTCTCTGACTCAAAGTTCAACCTCAGCACCTGCTAAAATCAGTTTGAGTGAGTGCTGCCACCTGGCGCCGCAATCATGTTGATGGGAACAAAAGGCGGGATAACCACTTCCAACCGCACCGCTGGTGCGGTTGATGCTGGCGGTAAATGGTGCATACAGCGTAGTGCCCAGCTTACCCCCTGATATTGAAATCAAAGCCCTCCAACAGTTCGGCTTCCCCGTCAATCACGTTGCGCTGACCACGGTCGTTGGTTTCATCGGCCTGAATCACCTTCAAAGTCAGCCGTCATACGGCTTACCATACGAGGGTCTGCAGTGTTTTGGAGCGGTGCCCGGAATGCAGTGCGAAGCAATTTGCCCGCCTTACCGGCCCGGCCAAATTCTGCACCATTTTCCCGTGTACGGGCAAACGATGGATCGTTGGCAATGGGGTCGCCTTCAACCCCGCCCTTTTCACGGGCCAGGTACCCGTCCTGCGATTTGTAGATAATGTGATGCCACCAATAGTGCCATCGAGGTTTGATAATACCTTTTTGACGTGCCATTTGATAACGATTTTAGTGATTGATGCGAATTGCAACCCGAATTTACCACACGTACCAAAGCCTTACCAATTAAGCACTTTCAGCTTTCGGCATCCTTGCCGATTTTTCCATATTGTATATATTTATCATGGTAAACTATTTAGTATTTTTATCATAGTGAAACCCTATTTACAGTATAGTTGAAGTATAGATGGAGTATTAAATCAAAGAACACAATGGAGCGTATTTGTATCTACCCAAAAGACATTCAAATCGTAACCGGAAGGGAGGAGCGAACGCTATGGTCGTGACCCATCAAAAGGTTAAATCAAAGCTGCTGGGTAAAGAAGACCATCAGGTCGTCACCGTTCATGGAGTTCTGTCAATATTTGGGACTGCAATTTGACGCTGTCATTGAAAAGTGTACAACTGAAGAATTTCGACACTGTGTCGGAATTTCGACACTGTGTCGGAATAGAAAAGCGGGTTACTCACTTTCGTTTGTAACCGCTTGATTTTCAGGCTCCCCTGTTGGACTTGAACCAGCGACCCTCTGATTAACAGTCAGATGCTCTAACCAACTGAGCTAAGGAGAGGAATTTCCCTTTCGGGGTTGCAAAAATAGGGGTTTAGATTGTTCAACCAAACAAAAAATTATTTCAGCCGTTTCTTTTTTCTAAATATTTCTCCGCTATCTGCCCCATCGTCCGCAAAGGATTGGTTTTTCTGAACTGGCTGAGGCTTTCTGCTCACCCTGCTTGCCAATGCCATGGCCAATATTTTCCCATAAAGGGCTCAATACCGGGCCGGGTAGTCCTCCCCATTCCTAACCTTTTTGTACCCGATGGATTCACCTTTAGCATCTGGTCGGTTATTTATACCTGGTTGCCGCTGTTGTATGTCGTTATCAGCAGTAGCTGGCTGTGCTCAAGCAAGAGCCAAAGCCCACCACAGCGCAACGCAGTGCGGCAGCACAACTGAGCCCCCCTCTTCATCATCAGTGGTATCAATAATGTAAGCTGCATCTTGCTGCTCGAGCATTCCTGAGGTAGGCAGTGCCTTGGCCTTGCTGGTATTGCTGACGCTTCTCCTTCCTGCAGTTTCGGCGCATAAAAAAGGCTACAGCCACCGCTTCGGCCGCCATACGCTGGCTCTTATTTGCCCCATTTGTCATTTGCTTCGGATGGATATCGATAGCCACCATTGCCAACACCACCGCCTTATTGGTGCATGTTGGCTGGCAGGGCGGGCCCATGAGCCAGCTGTTTGGTCGGCGGTAATGATGTGCGTGGTCTACTCGCCTTGCTGGGTGGGAACCGGTTTGCGGCAGCCACTGCGGCCGTAGTGGTGGGGAGCGCAATGCTCGGTATTTACCGTGCACAACAAACCACCACGCCGTGGCTTGGGCAGATGGCGTTGGATAGTAGCCAGCTGCACTGGCCAGCATTGCAGGCTTCTGGTTGGCAAAAAAAAACAACACCACAAACTCATCCACAGTCAGCATCCACAGATAGGCATCCCGTGCACATTCGTGGCACTTTACCTATTGTTGTTGCTTTACCATGGCACTCATTAATATTCCTTTACTGCAGTCTATTGCCCGACGCCTCTATATCTCCTCTGGCAACCCCCGGCGTATGCAATTGAAAGTGCTGAAAAACTATTGACCAAGGCCCGTTACACCGAGTTTGGCAGCAGTTTGATTGATAAATTCTCATGAGCCGCCATGCCGGCAAAGCCTTCAGCAGCGGGTTTACCTACGATTACAGCAAGCAGCGGCCAATGCTTTTGTCACAAAACCCTGCAAGTGCCCGATGTGCTGGCCGGGGCGATCAATTTTTTGCCCTTAGCAGCGAGCACAAGGAAGCGGCCAAGGCAAATATAGCATTCCCATGACTTACAAAGACCTCATTAAGGCCAACAACCAGTCTGCGGCAGTTGTTTTCCCTCACCGGCTATCAGCCGATGTCAACTTTGGGGCGCTGCCCAAAGGTTGGCTCCTGCTGGGCGGCAGTACCGGAGTTACAAAAGGGACCTACCTACCTGCCGGGCGACCTGAGTGGCATTCAGCAGCGCAATATTCCCTTTTGGTTTCAACGCCTGTACAAGCCGGGCAAACGCATAGCCAAGGAGAGAGACCGGGGCAGTAAAAATTGAAGAAATTGTTGCCAACGCCCCCAACTGGGATATTGGTTTCATAGTGGGGTGTTCCGGCATGGTTGCAGCTGTATCGAAAAAATTATTGAACGCTACCAGCTCAACAATATCCACGACCTAGGCGTGGCCCAACTTCGTTTTTATGTACACGGTGGTGTGGCCATGGAGCCGTATAAAAGGGGTTCGAAAACTGTGGGCAAGCCCATTACCTCAGAAACCGCCTGGCCAGCGAAGTTAGCTTTTGGCTTATCAAAACCGCCAGCATGCCAAGGGCATGAAGCTGGTCCATCAACATACAATTTTCTTCTTTGAATTTGTGAATTTCGACGAGCAGCTTTTGATGCCGAAGGCAACATGCTGCCCGATGCATTGTCCTCACTGATTCATGAAGTGGAAGGAGGCGATTACGCTATACCTCAGCACCAATGCAGGTGCGTGGCGTTACCTTCATTGGCGATACCGTTCGCTTTGAAGACCTCGAACATCTCGAAATCATCATCCACCGGCCGACCAACACTTCCCGAGTTTGGTGGGCGAACACCCGAGTGTAGAAAATATGAACAGGGCCATTCAAATGGTGGCCAAGAACCTACCGTGTGCATTCCGGAGTTTACGGTGGCGGGCAACCTTATGGCAATTTCTTTGCTCACCATTGGTTTGTAGCTTGCGACGATCCTTAATGGATGAAACGCAACTTCGCCTGCTGATAGATGCAAAGCTGGAAGCAACTCAACGATGACTACGATGGTAGAACATGCGTTGAAAGAAGTTTTGCTGACAGTACTTACCCGAACATGCATTCCTAGACTTTATGGCCAGCAAGGGGAAAAATTGGGCACAGCACAAAGTTTCCACGGGTGCTGAAGGGCAAAATGTGGGAAGACTGGCAGAAGTTTCTGCAGTCGCACAAGATTAAGGTTGCTTCATACCAAACCTTAGCTGGGAAATTGTCCGCCCTCACAATAAGCTTGCATGGGATATTTTGTTGAAAGGCATCGGGTTGGGATTGTTCTTATCCATAAGCGGTAGGGCCCATCGTGTTCGCCATTCTCAAAGTGAGCATGAAAATGGGCCACAAAGCAGGTTACGCATTCATAGCGGGCGTTAGCCTTGGCGATGTACTGCTAGTACTCGTTGGCAATTTGGCAGCAGAATTATTGAGCTCTGTTTTACAATACAAAAAACTGGATTGCTGCCGGCGGAGCTCTCATTCTTATTATGGGCACCTATAGTTTGCTCTTTGGCAAGACCCGAAGATGACAGCCCCAATGACTCAAATATCGTTTCGGCAGCGGGATATGCTGCGTTTTTCCCTTGCAGGGTTTTTTCATGAACCCTCCACTGCAACCCCGCCCATTTTCTTTTGGCTCAGCACCTGCACGGCTTCTTTGCTTTTTACCCCTGCGGGGAAAGGACCTTGTTGTTTGCTGCCTGCCTTGTAACCGTGCTGGCCACCGATTTGGAAAAGTATTTTTTGCCGGTCGCATTCGCTCTTGCTTACGCCCACGCACCTGCATAAAATTCACCAGCTATCTGCGCTTATCCCTCATTGGGTTTGGTGTCGCCATTTTTGGTGGGCTCATCATCAAGCATCATGCAGTAACAGTCCGTTCCA